>CALFNR010000218.1:0-58174 GCA_937903005.1 uncultured Lachnoclostridium sp.
CGCCAATACAGCCACCAGTACAAGCCATAATTTCGATGGCATGGTAAAACTCTTCACCAGAACGGATTTTATCAAGCATTTTCTTTGCTTCTTTTAAACCATATGTAACACCGATTTTTAGTTTTACATCTCCAACTTCTACATCACAGCTTCGGAAACTATCCCAGCCTTGCAGACTCTTGAATTCGATTTCATCTAATCTCTGTCCTGTTATCTTCTCCACAGCCACACGGGTCGCAGCTTCAATCACACCGCCTGTACGTCCGAAAATGATACCACCTCCGGTATATTCGCCCAGGATTTGATCAATTTCTTCCTCTTCTATTTCCTTTAGATCAATTCCCGAATCCTTGAAAATGTCAATTAAATCCGCTGTTGTGATTACATAATCCACATCATAATTTAATCCCTTTGAGAACTCTCTTCTTGATGCCTCAAATTTCTTAGCAAGACAAGGCATAATGGCAACCGAAACCAGTCGGTCTCTTGGAATACCTTGTTCTTTTCCCCATAAATCCTTTGCAATAGTTGCAAACATCTGCATTGGGGATTTTGCAGTAGAAGGTACATCAAGCATATCGCCATAATTTTGCTCGATGAATTTTACCCAAGCTGGACAACAGGATGTTAGTAATGGAAGTTTTACATCAGGATCGCCTGCTTCGTATCGTTCCAGGCGTTCGATTAATTCGTTTGCCTCTTCCATAATTGTTAAATCCGCTGCCCATGTGGTATCGAATACGTAGTCTACACCAATACGGCGCAGTGCTGCTGCCACTCGCTTCTCAACATTTTCACCTGGCTCAAAGCCAAATGCTTCTCCAATGGCGACACGTACTGCCGGTGCCATCTGCGTAATAACAACTTTTTTTGGTGTTGTAAGGTCACGCATAAATTTCATGATATTGTCGCCTGTAGTAATGGCTCCAATTGGACAGGCAGAAGAACAAGCTCCGCAGTATGTACATTTCAAATAATCTATTTTATGGCGTTTCTTTACTTCTCCTTCTACGCAGCCTACTGGACAAGCACGCTTACAGGCTCCGCATCCAATACATTTCTCTGTAATGGTCAGCTTAGTCAAATGATTACAGCGAAGTGTCTGACAATGCTTCTCTTCCACATGCTCCTTAATTTCGCTGTAAAAGTTCTCAATAATCTGACCTATGGTGCTATACTCCTGATTAGACTTTCTTTTTGAATCTTCCGAAAGTCCACGAAGTAAGAATACATCACGCATGGTTGCACGACCTTTGCTTATCTGGTCAATTATTTTTAACATGGCATAAAATTCATCTTTCGCAGCAAGATAGCGTTCAATATGCTCATGTTCCATTTTACCTATTAGATACTCTAGATAGAAATGGGCGTACTGAATGATACACTCATCTTCTGACAGCACAATAACGGATTTGCAAACGCCCCCCTGAAAAATACTCTGATCGACCGGCTCATCCAATTGTTCTTCTATGTAGAATCGTCCACAAGGGATTCCCACCTGCATCGCTTTAAACTTCTTCCCTTGAATCATTCCACCTGCACTATCAATCATTTCTCTTAATGTAGTGTTTTCCTTTATCTCTAGAATACTAGGGTCCTTTACCGCTCCTGATATAGCAACGTAATTACCTGATTTTTCATTCCATTCCTCTAGTTCCTGTTCGCTAAATATGGTAAACACAGAACCAATAGAGGATTTCAGCATCGAATTTTTCCTATGATCCATTGTCATTCATAACCTTTCTATGATTAAATTATTCTTTGTTTTTGTAATCTTATGTACGCTAATACTATAATAAATGATTGTTATGATTTTGACAATGTGTATATTGTATTTTTGGAGATACATTGTTAAAAAAACAAAGTCAAGGAGGACTATGTGTAATTCAGGGTGAAATCAGCTTTGATTGGAAGAGAATGAAAAATATTCTTTGCTATTTCTATGTATTGTTTGTCAAGTTATTAACTTTCATAAAGGAAGCATACCTCCAACTGCTCCAAGGTATGCTTCCCCTTCTTAATCTCCATTCTTCTTCGTTTGCATTAACGGCCAAATGGTAAACACCAGCAGCAGTGCTAACAGCACATAGGCCATTCCATTGGATGCAAAGAATCCACTTGGCTGATTTCCACCTGCCACTCCAAGAACCTGCAAGATAATACCCACAAGTCCGATGATAGAGCCACCCGCAACGAGACCAGATGACAGGCTGATGCCATTTTCCACCTTCCCATCTTTGTCCCTTTCATTTTTGGCAGTTTTCTCAATAAATACACGAACTAGGGCACCTACTAAAATAATAGATGTTGTAGCAATTGGTAAATAAAATCCAATGGCAATTGTCATAATTGGAAGCTTAAGCATAAAGAGCACAATGCCAAACACAACTCCGACGATTACCATATTCCATGGCAGTTCACCAGACATAATACCTGCGGTTAAAGTTGATATCAGATTTGCCTGAGGAAGTGCAAATGTTACATTGTCTCCTGTCATTGCAAGCTGGTCAGACAGAAGTTTGATCACACCGATGACTACTAATACACCAATGATACCTGCAATTGCGTAGAATTTATCCATTTCCTCTTTCTTACCACCAATCAGATAAGTTACCTTTTGTGACTGGCTATATCCACCTGCTACAGAAATAGCTGTTACGATAAAAGTACCAAACAAAAGGAGTGACTTATTATCTCCAGCACTCTTCCATCCCATTACAACAAATAATAATGTCAAAATGACTAAGGATGCAATGGTCATACCAGAAACCGGCAAGTTGGAAGTACCGATTGTACCTGTCAATCTTCCAGAAACGATGACGAAGAGCAAAGATAGGATAAACGTAAAGATTGCCCCTAAGATTGCCATCAGCACATTTCCACCTGAGATAAAAAATGCAGCTATAAATCCGATTGCAATGCCGATTAATAGCAATAAGGAAGCAAAAGAAGAATTATTTCCCTTTTCACCATTTTTGGCACCAACTGTTTCTTTGATAGAAGATACAATGGTTGGAATCAATCGGATAGCTCCAATCAAACCGCCTGACAGCATCATTCCTGCACCAATATATTTTACATAACTTCCCAAGACGTGGTTTGTCTGCATGGCTGACAATGCAACATCTCCGTTATTCCAGATAAACTCACTATTCCTTGCAAAATTTGAAAAGTAACTAATTAAAGGTAAGACAGCAAAGTTAGCAAGAATGGAACCTGCAAACATGGTAAGGGATACATCCAAACCAACGATAAATCCAATTCCAAGCAAGAGCGGATTCACTTCAAGTTCCAGTTTCCATTTGTAAAAACGTTCATTTACATAGGAAATGACACTGTTGGTTACATTGAGGAACGATCCTGTCAGTGCTGTGATAATGCCTCCCACTGTGAATCCAATTCCCATGTACTTCATAGATTCGCCTGCGCCTTCCGATGCAACAAGGGTTTCGGAGATTGCAAGTGACTCTGGATACATAAGTTTTCCATGTTCTTCCACAATCAGCATCTTATACACCAAAGATGCCACACCAATTCCAAAGAGTACCCCTCCTGCACTAACGAAAAATCCTTCCCAGAAAGAAAAGTTTTCTCCAATTAAAATGACGGCTGGCAAAAGATAAATAATTCCGCTGGCAATGGACTCTCCGCCACTTGCCATACCCTGAACGATATTTTTGCCTAGAATACTGTTCTTCTTTGCAAAGATTGCGATTAATCCAGAACCTATGATAGAACCTGGAATTCCCGCTGCAACTGTAAGTCCTGATTTCATTCCCGAGTAGGCTGTGGAAGCTGCAAACAGAATTGCCAGCACACCACCAATGATTAAAACTGCAATACTTCCACCAGTCCGATTCGAGTCGGTTACGTATGGAATGTACTCTCTTCCATGTACACCACCGTACGCTTCTTTTGGTAATTTCTTTTCCATTTTTACGCCTCTCTGTATAGTTTGTTTCATTCGCATAAAATACACTATACATTTTTGACGGATTGGGTGGATTTTATGTGTATTATAGAATCATATTTCATTGATATAACTGCTATATATTGTCTAGTTCTTTTTCGGATGGGAAGCTATATTTATCTTGCAGATAAGGTATAAAAAGCATACTTGCATTCCTATAAATCATTCCCCGATACATATCTAACATTGATTGTGTACCATTTCCAAACTGTATTTTTTTTTGCATTTTAGGCTCGGTATAGTTATCTAGCATTTCAGCTAAAAATAAATGTTGTATTAATACAGCATATTCTTTCTCATGATTATGTACTGCCACTGATAATCAAACTCTTACAAATAACTGAAATTATATTTTCAACGACATTTTATACTTTTAGTGAATTTTTTCAACATATATGGTACAATAGCTTTGGAAAAAAATCTTTTTATTAGAAAGGGAGGAAATCAATGAAAGAATTTAATTATGATCAAATATGCGAAATATTAATTGGTTCCACCTTCTTAGCAGGTGGCGATGGTGGCTCTTTGGAAGCCGGACTTAAACTCTTCGACAACCTGAAGGAAGAAACTCTTAAACTTTATGAAATGGATGATTTAGCAGACACACCGGAAACGGCTGGTGAATATGCTTCTATTTTGGCTGTCATGGGTTCTCCATCAGAGATTGAAGAACATGACTTCGCATCCATTTTATCAAACACGATTCTTCAGATGAGAAAACGTTGTACAGCTTGTACTACATATAAGAAGATAACCCACGTATTGCCTTTTGAATACGGTGGTGTCAATACAGCGATCCCAATCTACCTTGCATTGACCAATGATGAATTTAAATTAGCTGATGCAGATGGTTCTGGTCGTGCTGTTCCATCTCTAGATACAACTTTAGTTTCTTTAAATGGTGCACCAATTACACCATTTGTACTGGCTAATGAGAAAAATGACAGTATGTGCATCGACTTAGCAAATGATACCGACGCAGCACAATGCGAAGAAGTAAGTCGTAGTTTAAGCACTTCTCCACTTTTCCCATCTGTGAATGGTGCAGCAGGATGGCCAATTAAATCCTCTGAACTTAAGACATTTGCCAATCCTAACAGCTTAACTTATGCGCAGCAGCTTGGTGCTTGTATTAAACAGTACATAAAGACGAAAGGTGACAAAACCAATACTTCTGTATTTGATTATTTGAATGCCCATATGGAAGATTTCAAAGGTCGTGCTCTTGGGGACAATACCAAGGGATGCACAACAACACTTGCCAAAGCTGGCAAGAGAAAGCTTCAAAACGGCAAAGAATTTGGTGTCATTCAGATTTACACAAAATGTCCGGATGATAATATTCAATGGGAGATTCGTTTTACAAATGAGAGTACTGTCATCTATCAGAACAGTAAATCTGCTCTAGATGCTCCTGTTTTAACAGCTCCTGATGTTATCACAATCTTCGATGAGACAGACAATGTACCTTTAACAAACGATTTCATATTAAAACATATTGACGAATTAAAAGACCATAAGGTTTCACTTGGTGTTATGCCAGCTCCTGCAAAATGGTGGGAAGGCCGTGACACGAAAGAAATGACTCAAATCTGGCGCAAATATTACGATGAAGTGGATTATCATGGTTTCTGCTTACGTTATGACAATGTGGAAGGTCGTTTATAGTCAGGTTTATACAATTCAATCTATATAATGAAGACGTCTAACTCAGTTATCAGATTTGTTTCAGAGTTAGACGTTTTTCTAATTCATTTTTCTATATATATCACATTTTTTAGAAAATAGTCTTTTCAATTTCATCTTTATCGAATTAATTCTTTCTATAAAATTAAAATTCTTTCGTTTTCCTACGATTTCTCATATTTTTCTTAAGTAAAATTGCAAATTTTTAAATTTTTCTTATGTTTTTCTTCAAACTATTGCATATTTTACAAACGCGTTCTACAATTAGTGCATCTTTTACATTCAAACCATGTTTTTCCAAACGGTGTGCACGCCTTACAATTATGGTTTTATTCATGAAAGAATTTATTGATTAGCAATGAAAATCCTATTTCACTAAGGGAGGAAAATGTATGAAAAAGAAATTATCTGTAATTCTTGCAACTGCTTTATCCGTATCAATGTTATCACAGAGTACCATGGCTTACGCGGCACCCGTTTCTACTAGCTATCAGGATATTTTCGCAAAAGTGTTCCAGAAACTTGATGAACTAAAAAAATACAATGAAGGCAAGGTGCCAGAGTTATTTACTGATTGGCAAAGTGATTTCCAGTTCATTGATGGAGCATTTACCAATATTAAAGTAAAGGATACGGAAGATGCGATTGAATCCATTAACAGTATCAAAGAAATTATGGACATTGATGCACCAGAAAGTGAATTCGAAGTACTGAAAGTAAATAAATCAAACTACATAACATCCTACCGATTGCAACAGTTATTCCATTCAATCCCCGTATATGGACGTGAAGTTATCGTTGCAACAGACAAAGCTGGTAACACAACTTCTGTGGGTGGAAATTATTTAAAAGACTTAGACGTTGATACAACTGCTACTGTTGATAAATCTGACGCTACAGTAAGTGCATTAGCAAGTTTTGAAGATGCAAAAGCAGATACTACTGAATTAACAATCTACACATTAAATGATATAGAACCTGTTCTTTGCTGGAAAGTCACTGTATCTGGAACAAAAGAAGGCAAAGGTGTGTACAAAGATGTTTTTGTAAATGCTACTACTGGTGATGTAGTTACAGAAGTTTCCCTGAGTCAGTCTGCAGCAGCTACTGGTTCAGGTAAAGATTTAAATGGTGTAACTCAGACATTTGGCATTAACAAATCCAGTTCTTGGTTCCGTACCTCTTATCAATTATATGATACAACAAGAAAAATCAAAATCTATAAAGGTACTGGAAACAACATTCCTGGATCGATGATTACCAGCACATCTACTACATTCAATGATCCTGCTGCTGTATCTGGCATGGTAAACCTTGCAAAAACATACGATTACTATAAAAATGCTCAAGGCAGAAACTCTTATGATGATAACGGTTCTGTCATTACAGCTACTGTGCATTACAAAGAATCCTCTTATGGTCAAGGCTATGACAATGCATTCTGGACACCTGAATACAAACAATTCGTATTTGGTGATGGACAAACTTATTTTACACCATTAACTGGTGCTTTAGATGTTATCGCCCATGAATTTACACACGCTGTAATTGAAACGATCTGTGACCTTGAATATGAGAACCAGTCTGGGGCTTTAAACGAAGCTTACGCTGATATCATGGGACAGATTATCGAAGGTGATAACGATAGTGAATGGCTATTAGGAGAAGACATTATGAAAAATGGCGATTCTGGATTGAGAAACATGTCAAATCCAGAAGAATTCCAGCAGCCAAGCAAAGTAGGCGGTAAATACTATGTAAGCCCAACCAACCCAACTTCTAGTAACGACTACGGCGGTGTTCATACAAACAGTGGTATTATCAACCATGCAGCATACCTAATGTGGGCAAACGGAATGGACAAGGCTGACATTGCTGACTTATTCTACAACTCATTATTCCTTATGACATCCACATCTACATTTAGTCAGTGCAGAGCCGCTGTTTTAAGTGCAGCTAATAACATGAATATGTCAACTTCTCAGATTAACATCATTAAAGATGCCTTTACTAGTGTAGGTGTTACCGCATAATTTCATTCCATACAATAAAATACCTAACTCATTTTCCCCACGAACCTGAGTTAGGTTTTATATAGATAAGGGGGAAAATTTCTATTTCTTTCACATTTCTACACTCCTAACATACAAGTTCATATTCTTTTGTGTTGTATGCAGTTACTCCATCAAACTTCTGGTCAATACCGTCACAAACATATTGAAATCTACATTTTATCATAACCGCACCAGATGCTGGATTTTCCACCAAATGTTCCAAATAAATTATGGCGGTGGAACCTGATAGCCCGCCGCCATTCTAGTCAATCTACTTCTTTCCAATTCCAAACAAATGCAATAGCTTCTGCCAGAATGACTCTTGCTTTTCTTCTTTTACCTCTTCCTGTTTCACCTCTGGCGCCTCTATTGCTGCTGTTTTAATAACAAACTGCACAGAATCCACATTGGTATTCTTAGGAGATACGAAAGATTTGGTTTCCGTTTTATCTCCTTCTATTGAAGATAAAATTTCATCGATCTGCTCTTGCACCTGTGTATCCATGTCCGAAGTCCTATTGTAAAATTCTCCAGAACCTTCTGCCAATTCCGATGCGCCATTACATAATGCGGCTACACCTTTGTAAAGCTCCTCTGCACCTGAAGATAAATTTCCTGAACCTTTTAATAACTTGTTACTACCTGTAGCTAATGCGGCAACGCCATCTACTATCTGCTGATAACTTCCTGCAATTTGTGCTACTGCATTAGTATACTGATTTAGTCCTGTATCCAAGTCGCCGTAGTTTGCTACTAACTGGTTAATACCCTCTGTTAATTTTGATACTTTAACCGTTAATCCACTCAAAGTATTGGTTAAATCTATGATCGCCTGATCAAATGCTTCATAATTGTTTTTTAATGATGCTGCTCCTTCGGACAAACTGCTTACTGCATTCGATAATTCGTTTAGGTAACCCTCTGTCCCAGCAATTACTGCATTGCTTCCAGTAAGAAGCTGCATAACCTTTTGAAGACTCTCCACCTGAGCTTTCAACCCTGACACCTGATTTTCGTAACCTGGCATGTTTTCCATTTTGGCAATGGAATCTCGAAGAGAATCTATCTGACTGGTTAACGTCTGTATTGCGTCAATATTTCCAGCCTTAACTGTATTAATATCTAAACCATTGGCAGCCATCGCATTCTTATATTGTGCAAAGCTTACATTTTCCTTTAGTTTTTGAATTCCTGCATATAACTGATTAATTCCCTGTTTAATTGCACTAGATGACGTTGTTAATTGAGATAAATCTTCTGCTGTTACAGAAACACTGTTTAAGTTGGACTGAATCAATTGTAGTGCCTCTTTTACCTTAGCAGAACCATTGGTTAAGTCAGAAGATTTACTGTTTAATGCATCTAAACCTTGCTGCATGGAAACAACACCTTTTTGTAACGTTACAATTCCGTTATCTAGTTCACTGACACCGCTTTTTAAAGAGGATAATCCAGCATTTAAATTACTGCTACCGCTTAGGAGTTTATCTGAACCTTCATAAACTCTGTCTACACCTTGATTGAGCTGTTTGGTAGCATCCATGATTTCACTGACTTTTTCCATCAGTTCCTTATCATCAATTTCTAGATTCAGATTTAATTTGATTCCATTTATGGCAACTGCGCTCATTTCAAAATTGGTTACATTTGCTTTGATAGCTGTGTTGATCCCTTCTCCTGGAAGGATTGTATAAGCGAGCTGTTTATCTGCACCAACATTGGCCACTGTTGCTTCCTTTGCCACTATGTTTGTTGCTTGATTGGTATCTAGTGTAAACGAAGCCTGTAATGCGTAATCCTCATAGAAACTTCCTTTACTTTCCTTATTCTTAGTCACTTGAAAACGTATCTCCAATGCTCCACTCTTTCCGGCAAGCTTAGTCGGTTCATACTGTTTTCCATCTAAATAGTACTGAATTGTAATGTCCCAAGGAATCTGGGCATGATCTAATGTTCCCTGATAATAAACCTTTTCATCGTCTGTAGAAAAGGTAATAGTGTCACCCTGCTGTTTTATGGCATCGTTTGAAGTCAACATTTTCACACTTCGATACTTTCCATAGTCGGTTATATTTCCGCCCTTAAATATATTCACTACATTGACATTTTCCACGTCACCACTTGCATCTGTTCCAATATAAACAACTTCTTCTTTCTCTGAAGGTGCTGTGACTGCTAATACTGGTATTGTGTTAGCACCGATCAAAAGGCTCATTAGGGCTATCGCCATTACTTTTTTAGTCTGTCTCATGAGTGTCATCCTCCAAATGTTTTCTTATCTGTTTTCTGATTCCTTTCTTACCAACAACCAAGTTATCAAATAGGTACAATAGGCCTGGAAGAACAAAGATTACAATTGCAAGAGAACAAAGCGTTCCTTTCCCTAGGAAAAATCCTAACTGACTTAACAATCCATGGGTAGATACATACCCCATCATAAATCCAACTAACGTTAAAACACTTGCCGATGTCATAATCGAAACAAATACAGCAGAAATGGTATAGATAACGGAATCTTTCTTATCCATCGTTTCTCGACATTCCTTATATCGTTCTGTCAGTAAAATTGCATAATCCACTGTTGCACCAAGCTGAATGGAACTGATAATCAGATATGCAATATAGAAAATTGTATTTCCTGCAAAATATGGAATGGCAAG
The DNA here is from genome assembly GCA_937903005.1 of uncultured Lachnoclostridium sp. Taxonomy (GTDB): domain Bacteria; phylum Bacillota; class Clostridia; order Lachnospirales; family Lachnospiraceae; genus Clostridium_AI. The sequence continues at coordinate 10,371 of CALFNR010000218.1, forward strand.
GTTAATCCAGATTGCAGTTTCAATACTTAATACTAAAATCACCGGCAATACCAATGACTTCATGGTAAACATAAGGACTAGGAATACTGCTCCTATGGCCACTAAGTTTACTTTAACCATATCTGCAGTAACCGTATCCATTAAATCATAAGTGGATACACCTTCACCTGCAAGATACCACTCACCAGGATAATATTTTTCTGCAACTGAACGAATCTCCTTTACTAATGCAAATGTTTCAGTTCCTTCATATGCGGTATCCAAGGAAAGTACCATTCTTGTAAAGTTCTCGGAATTTAATTTGGATAATGTCTCCTCATCTAAGTACTGTTCCGGGATTTCTGCTCCAACTGTGTCTACATAAGATAAAATACTGACTACCTGTGGGATGGTATGAAGTTCATCGGATAATTCTCTCTGGGTAGCCGTACTTGCCTTCGGAATCATCAATACATAGGTATCATTTTTTCCAAATGTCTCTTCTATCTGTGCCGTATCCGCTCCAAGCTTTGTTTTCGGACCGAATATTTTAGAAGAGCCATAATAAAAGCTGTTAGCATTAGAAGCTAAGTAACTTGGCGCAATAAATAGAATAAAGATGCAGACCATTGGAATCATGATTCTGTATACCAATCGGCCAAGTCCCTCAAAGGACGGTAAAGCTGCTTTGTGTTCCGTTTTATCAATTAATTTATAAGATGCCAAAATTAGAACTGGCATAAAAACAAACACCGTAATTAAGCTAATGGCAACTCCCTTTGCCAAGGCTAGTCCAAGGTCTGGTCCGATTAGGAATTGCATGAGACACAATGCAAGGAATCCTATTACAGTAGTCAGACCACTTGATAGAATAGATACGGTCGACATGTTAAGTGCATTTACCATGGCTTCTTTTACATCATCTGTCTCCTTACGGCATTCACTAAACCGGTGTAACAAAAAAACGGAATAGTCAAGTGAAACAGCCAACTGCAAAATGCTTCCTGCTGCATTTGTTACAAAAGATATCTGGCCAAATAACAGGTTAGTTCCATTATTAATTACTACCGCAATTCCCAGTCCAATCAAAATGATTATGGGTTCTGCAAAGGACTGTGTTGTCAGAAGAAGAATTGCTAATACGAATAGAACCGCTACAATTGAAATGAATGCAACTTCCTTAACTGTACTTGTTGTAGCTACTACGGTAGCTACTGCACTGCCTGACATCTCATTATCTTCTCCAATTAAGGTACGTATCTCTTCTACTGCCTGTATGTTTTTCTCTTCATCAATTGTCACAGACAATAGCGCATTATCATTTTTATAATACGTTTCAACCGTATCTTGATCCATCATTTCAAGAGGTTCTGTTATGTCTTGTGCTGTATCAAGCCACGTAACATCTTTTACTCCATCTATGGCTAAAAGCTTTTGTTTATAAGACAATGCCTCTGGGATAGTAACACTGCGCAGCATGATTCTCGCATTAGGAATGCCCCCTTCGTATTCCGTTTCTAAACGATCCAGAGCAACAGTGGAAGGACTTCCTTTCGGCAGATAATCATTGATATCATAATTTACCGAGACAAGATTCTTGCCAAAAAAACATAACACAAACAAAACACCAAAAATAGTAATAATCAGTTTAGGATGATCCACAACATATCTATAAAACTTCTTCATTATGCAATTTCTCTCTTTCTGTACTAACGTTATATAAATAACTAAGACTCAAAATAAAACAGCTATTCTATTATTTGAAATTTATAAGATATTCATTATTGAAAATTTTGCCAATTGGCTAAAATGCGAAGTAATGCATCTTCCCTTGATCAAAAAAAGCCACAAACGCATTATGTATCTGCCTCCAAGCGCTAGATTTAAGTCTAACTTTTGATGGCTGTACAATTTTACGTTGTGACCTCTTCTAATTTTAGTATGAAGCATTACTTAATTATCTTTCATCAAAGAAAATACACTTTTAATATTGGGTCTATATTTTTTCATAATAATCGCGCAAATTAGTTCTTCTGCTGCTGCTAAACCTGCAATCACACATAACCAAATGCATGCTATCCTTACATCCAATAGCATTAATATGTACGGAAACACATAGAAAACCGCTTCCTTTACCCGCTGTAACACCGTACGAATTAGAACACGATGCTGGAATTTTGCTACTCCAACAAAACCTGCTATGGTTTTTAAGAATCCCACGGCTATTATAATTGCAAAATCCTCTTCCGGTATGTACGCTAATACAAATTTCAACAGTTTTACAAGCACGATAATTGTAAAAACAAATTCTGCAATGCCATGCATTTTTATCCTATCTTCCGTTTCCAAATCAAATGTCTTCACATACAGTCTTTCAATTATCATATAAAGTACACACATTGTATAAAAACATATGAAAAGTGGTGAAAGTGTTGGCACAAATATCATACCTACTGCGAACAAAATTACTATATAAATAATAGTGTCTGCAATACAATTCACTCCTTAGATCCCTCCTAACCTCTTCAATGCTATTCTAACATTTCACATTGTATCAGTCAATTTCACATTGATACATTTTATGCAAAATATGTAACATTTGATGAAGTGGAATAAAACTTACTTACAGTGGAGTGCTCTCATTTGTATCCCAATAGTCTTTTTCCTGTAAATGCTTTCTCCAGAATGCGTTTTCCATCTTAAGCATTTCCACTCTCTCTTTGTAAATTTTCTCTTTCTTTCGTAACTGAAACTCTTTCTGCTGTTCTTCCTCTTCTTTTATCTTTTCCTTTTCCTCTTCAATGGCCTTCTTAATGTCATCCTCAATTGCATCAAAATTTTCTAACACCTCTTTCCTATATATAACTTCATTCTAAAAGTTATATCGGTAAGATAATGCCTTGATATTAGGAACTGAACCAATACATGCTTCACAATTTAACACAGTTTCTTTCGTACGATATAGTATGCCATTAAAACTGCTGCTCCCGTTATGATCCACGAAATTGGATACACATTCATTAGCATGCCAAAGGATGTGTATTTCTTACATACTGTTGCAACCCACACAAGACGGAACACACAGGTACCGAATACCGTTAATATAGCTGGTGTCATGGAATACCCCATTCCTCTTAATGCCGATCCACTAATCTCGTAGGTATTACATAAGAAATTTACCGTAAGGATGCGAATCATTCTGGCTGCTGCATATTTTTTTACGGCTTCCTTAGATGTAAATAAGCCAATAAATAGTTTTCTTCCTGATACGATGGTAAAACTTAAGGCACAAGTAATCACAATGCTTAAAATCATGCTAAGGCGAAAAATCTTCTTGCACCTGTCATAGTTGCCAGCTCCAAAATTCTGACTGGTAAATGTAACTGTAGCTTGATTAAACGCTGCAATTACAAAGTACGTTATGTATTCATAATTCAGTGCCACTGCTGAGCCAGCCACTGCATCTGATCCGTATCCATTTAATGCTCTTTGAATAAACAGATTGGCTACTGAAAATACCATTCCCTGTAATCCTGCTGGAATGCCTATCTTTAGCATTTTAATAAGCTCTGATTTGGTAATGTGCAGCAAACGAAACTGCAATCGTATGGCCCCAGTTTCATGTACTAAAAAAATAATTACCATGGACGAACTAATTATATTGGATACTACTGTGGCGATTGCTACTCCTGCCACTCCAAGATGGAATACAATAACAAGTATCATATTAAGCCCTGCATTGACAATGCCTGCCAGTATAAGGCAATACATTGGCCGCCTTGTATCACCTATACTTCGCAAAATTGCAGAACCAAAATTATATAACATAATAAATGGCATCCCTAAAAAATAGATTCTCAAATATAAATTAGCATGAGATATTACATCTTCGGGTGTATTCATAAGGACCAGCACTGGTTTTGTAATCAGCAATCCCAATACTAATAAAATGAGTCCACTAATACTTGCTACTACCATTGAGGTATGTACGGTATCCTGTATGTTTTCTTGGCGTTTCTGTCCTATGTAACTGGCAATCACCACGTTGGTTCCGACAGAGATTCCAACGAATAGGTTTAACAGCAGATTAATAAATGGTCCATTGCATCCTACTGCTGCCTGTTCCTGACTGCTACAAAATTTACCTACTACTGCAACATCAACTGAATTGAACAATTGCTGTAAGATACTGCTTGCTGCAATTGGCAAGGCAAATAGAAACAGCTTATCCAATAGACTTCCATGAAGCATGTCTATTTGCCTTGTTTTTGTAGTTCTTATTTCACTCACTCTAATCACTTTCTTTCTCTTTAGATTCCTTAATACTATACTCCTTTAACTTAAAAAATAAAAGTCTAGAAATTTCTTTTAAACCAATGCCTATTGTATTACTTGGAGTTGACTCTAAGTCAAGAGAAAATTACTTCAATTCTATAAACAAAGATAGCCCTATGCCACGTAATGAAACATGATTCAGAGAATCACACTCCTGCATATAATTGAATACCTGCCTGTGCCAATGCGCTCTGTGCACCACCACCGATTCCTCCACAGTTCAAGGCATCAACCTGATTATCTGCTAAGAATCCTGCTAATACTCCGTGACCATTGCCATTGGTATCGACTACCTGACTTTCCTTCACCTTGTTATCTGCAACATCATAAATTTTAAATTGCTCCGTGTGTCCAAAGTGTTGAAATATTTCTCCCTTTTCGTATGTTACTGCTATTTTGTATCTTGCACTTTCATAAATGTCTGTTACCGTTGGTCTAGACACTCCCATGATATCGCCACACTGTTCCTGTGTCATTTTTTCCCAATATAATTACCAGAAAGCCTCTTTTCCCACCTCTTGGGGTGCAAAAACTCCCTGCCACTACACATTTTAGTGACAGGGAGTCTTTCTTTCATTTAGAAAATCTGGCCAGGCAGTTTCAACTTCTCTTTCGTTGGAAACTGTTTATCAAACTCCTCGGCTGCTTTTTCATCCACAAAGTACCCTGCTGGCGTTGCATACTCACCTGTAATACCAGCAAGATATCCCACAAGCAATTCCTTGCACAAGAAGAAGGAAGCATCCTCGCCTTCTGGAAGGCCGTGATAACGAATACCATATTCACTAGCGACCGTAAAACCACTTTTCCCATAGAAGTCTATGTTTCCCTCAAAGCATAGCGCACCACAGCCAAGTTCCTTTGCTTTCTCTAAAGAATAGTCCAGTAGAATCTTCCCATATCCATTTCTTTTTAAATCATTTGCAATGCAGATTGGGCCCATGGTCATAATAGGGATGTCTCTGCCATCGTCTGATTTGATCGTGGCATGCATAAACATATTCTGTCCAATCAGTTTACCATCCTGTTCCATAACGAAGTCAAGCTCTTTTACAAATGCCTTATCATTTCTTAACTGATTCAGCACATAATGCTCTAAACAGCCTGGACGATATACGTTCCAAAATGATTCTCTTACAAGGTTCTCCACTTCTTTGTATTCTTCCTGTTTTTCTAAACGAATGTTAATGTTGTTTTTATTCATTGTTTTCCCTCCTGAAAATTGTCAACTTCAATTGCATTTCTGCGGGAGGTTTGACAGATTCATAGCAAACCTCCCGGCTATGCTACAATCTCCAATGCTTTGCTCATTTTCTTCAAACAGCAGTCTCCTTAAATAAAATATTTATAATCAAGCTTGATGGCCTAATTAACATAAAAAATATATCTCGGCATCTTTACACTCAGAATTCACCCTTTCTCTACCAAGAAATTCTTATCACATTACTAAGCAGGTGTCAACTTTCCTTCCGCATCCTTTATCTTCTGAATCATTTCCTGTATCTCCTGTAATGACTGAGCACTCTTCTTCAGCAACATCACTTCAGCTTTCTTCACATTTGATTTGTACAATTTAAATTTCATTTTCTCCGTATTATACATCCCACTGTCAATCTTTTCTTGTGCATCGCTTATTACCTCTTGCAACTCCGAATAGTCAAGCTCCCACTTAGCATATAACGTGATATCTTCTTTTACAGAATCTGAAAAGTCATACGCAATAGTGCCTTCTTGATCCAAATACCATCCCAGGAACACATAACCCACATAAGATATGGCATCTGGCTCAACTGCATGTTCCCCATAGACAATCTCTTGCATTCCTGCCTCAGTATCACAGTTGCTCACAAACCACACTTTTAGATTGCTTCTTACAAGAGTTTTCTCCGCCTGTTCTAACTGACTTACCATTGTTTCTACTTCTTCGTATGAGGTGGCATTTTCCAGTGCTAACATCTCCTCTGCTTTTTCCAGCACTGCTTGATAGTGCCCTATGGATTCACTGTCATTCATGTTAAGAATCTCTTCATTATTCAAACTGCTCTTGGCACACTCTACGGCTGTAGCTAAACTGGAATAATCAACTCCCCATTTCGCATATATCGTTAAGTCACCTACTACTGGCTGCTCAAAATCATATAACTTTGTATAAAATGAATCTGTATACCAGTTATCAAAGATATAGTTCTCTCGTTCTGGAACTACCGGCTTACTAATCTTTTCTCCATATTTTATGATTCTAGTTGTATTATCAACTCCCCCACTATACTCAAACGTTACCTGATATACTTTCTTAGCAAGCACATTCAGCAGACTCGCAATAACATTTTTTACTTCCTCTGGAGTGGCAGCTGTTTTCTCTTCCAACATCGTTTCTGCTTGTGCTACCTTGTCTTTGTACTGCTTTACTGATTCTTCTGTATAACAAACCAGGTTTTCTTCTTTTGAAACAATCTGTTTTGCCTCTGCAACAGCCTCCTCTAACTGAGCATAGTCTACTTCCCATTTTGCATATAGGGTTTTATTCTCTGTTACTTCATTCCTAAAATCATATAGAACTGTAAACACCTTGTCTTCATACCATCCTACGAAGCAATATCCTTCTTTTACTGGAGGAACTGGTTCAACTGCACACTCTCCACAGGAAATTAACTGAGTCTGTAGCATGTTCCCTTGTTCCCCCTCGAATGCTACAAAATATTTTTCATCCGTATCACCTAGGACTTGCACCATTGCCTCACGAATAGAACTGATAGCACTCTCAATTTCCTCTAATGAAGCTGCATTTCTGTAATCCAGTAGTTTCTGTCCTGTTTTGATGGTGTTCCTTAAGCGTAATTTTTTCGCCCCTGTCTCAACAAAATCACTGTTCACTACCACATTCGCTTCACAAACAACCTTTTCAAGCTCTGAATAATCTAGTTTCCATTTTGCGTATAATGTAAAATCCTTTTTTACCACTTCCCCAAAATCATAGCTGTTAAAGCACTCTTCATCTGTATACCATCCATCAAAAAGATACCCGCTTTTCATTGGAACTTCTGGCTCAATAGCCTTCTCACCATATGTTACCTTTCTTGTTCCGAAAATATTTCCGCCATTGCTATTAAAACTAACCTGTAAAACTTTCTTAGTAAGTCCTTGCTCTGCACATTTTAGCTTATCCACCATATCGTTCACATCTTCTGCAGAACATGCTGTCTGTGAATTGAGCATCATTTCTGCTTCATGTACTACACCTACATACACATCAAGTGACTCCTGATCGAATTGGGAAATGAATTCACTATTTTCTCTTTTCTCTTTTTCTAGAGCAACTGCCTCTGCTAGTTTTGTATAATCAATTTCAAATTTACCATAAATCATTTGGTTTTCCATTACTTTCTCTGCGAAATTATAAGGTTGTGTATATGTTTTGTCTGTATACCAGCCTTTGAACACATATCCCGCAAATTCTGGCGTAGGTGCTTCTAATGTGCTTCCCCGTAGTAAAGAAACACCAGGAATCTCAAGTCTGTATTCGTTACTAAAGGTAACTTGTACCTCTGGCACCTCGAACTCAATTTCTACCACATTGCTTATGGTTTTATAGGTTTTGCCCATATAATTATTTGTTATGATACAAAAATATGGTTCTTTGGAATGATTTCTAATTGATGGTATGTAAGAACTTTCCGTTGCCCCTGCTAGTAGCTCGCTATTTGCTAAAGTTTGATCCCAGTCTATTTCCCTGCGAAACGCAGATGCTACATAGTCATTATAACTAACCTCTTTATAAACAACAGTTCCTCTATACCATTGGTACGTCAGTTCTCCACCAACATATGAGACATTATTTTCATATTTTTCAGTTGAGCCTTTCTTTACTTCAATTGGCTTTATTTCTTCATATCTATCCTGTATATATTCTGTTTTCTCACTTCCTATTTGACAATCTGGTGCCAAAAAGTAGATATTATCTATATCTAACTGAAAACACTTTTTATCAGCATCAAAATAGAAATAACCTAATCTGGCATGCAAATCACTTACTTCTTCATGGCTTCCCTCATAGTAAATTTTCGTTAATGGCTGGTATAACCCATACAGACTATTATCATTACATGGATTGAAAGCACCTGTTCCAATTGCCCCAACTGATTCTGGAATCCATAACTCATTAAGTAGTGCATCATCGAAAGCAAAGTTTCCAATTGCCTTAACTCCTGACGGTATTCTGTAACTTCCTGTTCTTCCATTCGGAAATGATACCAGTACATCCTTCTGCTTAGTGTACAAAACTCCATCCAGTGAACAAAATGCCTGATTTTCAGGAACTACATTAATATTTATCAGATTGAAACACTGTGTAAATGCAAATGGATGAATCGTTGTTACTCCGCTTGGGATCGTAATATCTTTTATTTCCTGGTGATTATCAAACGCGCTAATTCCAATATTTGTCACCCTGTATCCAGCTACTATTTCAGGAATAACTACATTTTCTGGTAGTGTTGCCTCTGAATTGATAAAAACGTTTTTATTTTCATCTACAACAACCCTCCATAGAATCCCGTCTATTTCTTCAGTGTAGACCTGTCCACTTGGCTCATTTGGCAACAAACATGCTCTATGATACATGCTTTCATAACTCTCTGCATCTCCCTGAATACTAAAGACTCCTATACCAATTATGGCCATGCACATCACAACACAAAATATTTTCATGGTTCTTATGAATTGTTCTTTCATGGGTATTCTCCTTTCATTTATCCATTTATTTTAAAGTTCTATACATACTTTAACATTAATGCTGTTACAGCATCTACTTATCTTCCGTTTATTTCAACATACGTTACTGTTAATTTTTCTATATTTCACTTATTCCCGCTTTCACCTCGTTCTCCATTCAAGTCTGTCTCTGTATAAAAAGGCAACTCCACATTCCTTGGAGCTGCCTTTCCATCGTAAACCAGTTCGTCCCTCAAAACATATTTTCACTCTAGATAAAACTCTGATTTACCTATATCCTTTCCGGCCTCTACCTATACAGTTTTCTTTCTTGTTGTCTATTCCTTTATACTCTCTTCTCCTGTTGCTTCGCTATTTGAGGCCTCTTCATTTTCAGTTTCTTCTTCCAAAACTTCAATAACAGTTAACGCATCCATCTTATCCTGAAGTTCTTCTATCCAGTACTCAACATCTTCTGGCTCATCCATTTCATCTTTCTCATCTAAGAATTCTTTAGCCAACTTGAATGTCTTATTGAATCTGTTCATAGCTCTATCATTTTCATACATTTTGTCAAATTCACCACTATCCATAAGAGCCTGAATTTCATCAACTTTTGCCTGTAATGGAGCATAGTCAAGAGCCCACTTAGCATATAGGATAACATCATTAGTTACTGGGGTATTCAGATCATAAGCCTGTGTAGCATCTTCATCCAGATACCAGCCGTCGAATACAAAGGCATCTCTAACAGGTGTTTCTGAAACAACAATTCCACCACCATACTCAACTACCTGTTCTGGAACACCGCTGCCTTCTCCTGTTACAAAGCTTACCATAAACTCTTTCTTCTTAAGAACAAAGTGATTTAACTGTTCTACCATATTTTTTACTTCTTCGGCAAACTGAGCATCTCTTTTCTCATTCACAGCAACTGCTTCTTCATATATGTCGCGATATCTCGTTATTGCTTCTTCTGTATAAGGAATCTGGAATTCTTCACTATTCAGATTTGCCTTTGCTGTTACAATTGCATTTTCCAGTTCTGAATAATCTACAACCCATCCAGCAGTAATCTGTAAATTATCTGTTACTGTGCTGCCAAAATCATACTTCTTGCCACACAAGTACCAGCCATCAAATACATATCCATCTTTCACTGGCGTAGATGGTTCTACTACCTTGTCACCGTAACTTACTATCTGACTATCTACTATAGAACCGTTATCGTTCTGGAAGGTTATTACGAATTCGGTTTTCCTTAGTTCAGCTACTGCTGCTCTTAGATTTTCTGCTCGCTGCGTTACCTCTTCTGCATACGTTGCATTCTTCTCGCCTATCATTGCGAGTGCCTCATCGTATGCTGCTTTATATCTGTCCCATGTTTCTTTTGTGTATTGAACTTCCATATCAGAAGTAACTGTTGCATCTGCCTCTTTAATTGAATCTGCAAGTACGCTGTATTCGACCTCCCATTTTGCGTAAAGAACCTTATCAGCGATTACTTTTTCTGCAAAATCATATGCTTGTTCTAATGTCTCTTCAGTAAACCATCCAGCAAATGCGTAGCCTGCCTTCATTGGATTCTCTGGCTGTTTTACTGTTTCACCATATGATATTGTCTCTGTAGCTACTATACTTCCATCAGTTTCAACAAACCTTACAACTAACAAGGAACGGACCAGGTTCTCTTTCGCCTGTCTTACACGTTCAGCCATAGATTTTGCATCCTCAGCTACACGGCAGCTATCATTATCTACCATGTCACGCGCCTGTTCTACTAGCTGCTGATATAACTCTATGGTTTCTTCATTGTACATCGCCATAAATGTTGAATCGGCAAAGTTCTTATCTGCTTCATTGATTAATGCAGTTAATTCTGAATAATCTACTTTCCATTTTGCATAAAGAACAATATCTTCTTTTACTGGTACTGTAAAGTCTACTGCATCACTTAACGCACTATCTGTAAACCACCCAAGAAATACATAATCCTCTTTGTCCAGAGCATCTGGAGCATTTACTGGCTCCCCATATTTTACAATCTGTGGATTAACCATCGTATCACAATTAGAAATAAAACTTACCGTCACATCTCTTGTTTCAAGCTGAGCCTCTGCCTTTTCTAATTCTGAAATCATTCTTACAATATCGTCCGCAGAAACTGCTTTCTTATAAGTCAACATGTCCTTTGCTTTGTTGTAGACATCCATATAATTATCCATTGTGTGGTTTGTCTTAGATGGAATGAAATCAGGGTCTGTAATTTTTTCGTTTGCAGCATCTAAAGCATCTTTCAAGGCATTGTAATTAAGTTCCCATTTTGCATACAATACCATGCTTTCGGTCACTGGTGCACCCAAACTGTAATCATCTGTTAATGCACTGTCTGCATACCATCCAATAAAGATATATCCTGCCTTGGAAGGAGCAGTTGGCATGCTCACTTTATCACCATATGTAATGTTCTGTGCATTAATGGCTGTTCCGCCATTGCAGTCAAATGTTACTTCTAGTACTCTCTTGATTAAGATTGACTGAGGTGCATTTAATTTTTCGATAAGGCTCGCAACCTGTTCTGCTGTTTTGGCAGTATCATTTGCCTGCATCTCAATTGCTTCCTGTAAAACTACACGATAATCTTCCACGCTTGTTTCTGTATAAGATACAATATCTTCACTAGCAAGAACACCCTGTGCGTACTGGATTGCCTCCTTCAAGCTGCCATAGAATACATCCCACTTCGCATAAATTGTTACATTTTTCTTAACTGGTGCAACAAAGTCATATACGTTTGTAAATGTCTTATTTGTATACCAATTGTTAAATGTAAATCCTGCTTTTGTTGGTGCATTAGGCTGTACAGCTTTTTCTCCATATAATACTGTTTGTTTTTCCACTGCTGATCCGCCATTCATTACAAAAGAAACCGTTAATGTCTTAATAGCCAGATTTGCTTGTGCATTTTCAAGTGCAATTATTGCTGTCTTGATATCTTCTGGAGTTTGTGCATTTTGAGCATCTAACATACTCCTTGCTTTGTTATATGCAGAATGAAATGCTAAGAGTGATGTTTTTTTATATTTTGCTTCAAATTCTGCTTCCTTCATTTTTTCTTCTGCAACAGAAACTGTTTTATTCAATTCTTGATAACTTAATGCCCATCCTGCGTAGATCGTCATGTTATCTACAATCTTCAGCCTTTGGTCAAAGTTCTCGGATAGTCCTTGATCTTTGTACCATCCTATGAAATCATATCCATCACGAGCAGGTGTTTCGATTGTAGCTAAGCTGTCTCCATAACCAATTCTCTGTGCTGCCACCTGGCTTCCACCATTTGTATCAAATTTTACGGTAAGAACTTTTCTTCCAAGTCCGCCCGCTGCTGCTTTTAATTCCTGAATCAGTAAACTAACTTCATCGGCAGATATTGCACTCTCTTCCATAAGTACCTGTTTCGCTCTTGTTAAAATGTTCTGATAATTCTGTAAACTGTCTGCTGTATAAGGTGCAGTAAATGTACTGTCTTTTAATTGTTCCTCTGCCACTTTTACTTGAGCAGAAAGTGCTGAGTAATCGATATTCCATTTTGCATATACGACTACATTTGCTTTTATTTCATCGATGAAGTTGTATATTTCCTGTAAAGTCTCTTGTTTGAACCAGCCAGCGAATACATATCCAGATTTTGTTGGTTCTGCTGGTTCTGTTGCGCATGCTCCATAAGCAACAGTTTGCGTTTCCACGCTGCTTCCACCATTACTGTTAAAGGATACTTGATAATTCTTTACTTCTAATGCATTGAATGCTTTAGACAATTCGTCTACTAGTCCAAGCATATCTTCTGCAGTTTCAGCACTTTGGCTATTGCATACTGCTTTTGCGTTTTCTAGTACTTTACGGTAATTGTCTATAGACTGTTCTGTATAAGGTGCCATAAGTGTTTCATTTGACAACTTACTTTCCGCATAGCTGATTGCTTCTTCCAATTTTGTGTAATCAACATCCCATTTCGCATAAATTATAATATCTTGTTTTACTTGATTTGAGAATTTGAATGCCTTGGTGCAAGCCTTATCTGCAAACCAGCCTGCAAAATTATAATTTTCTTTTACAGGTGCCTTTACTTTTGCTACATAATCACCGTAGAAAACCTCTTGCTTTGCTATTTCTGTACCACCGTTTGTCTCAAATCTTACCATTAATGTTTTCTTAGTAAGTGCTTTCTCTGCTCCACGTATAGCATTTATCATGGCTGTTATGCTGTCTACAGAATCGGCTGTCTGCTGTTCTAACATGCTGCTTGCTTCACGATAAGCATTTTCATAATTCTTAATAGAGTCACTAGTGTATGGTGCTAAAAATTCCATATTAGTAAGTTTCTTGTTTGCATCCTGTACGACTACCTTTAGCTGTGAGTAATCAAGAATCCACTTTACATAGATTACAGTGTCTTGTTTTACTTGGGAAGTAAATACATAAGTTTTGGAGAATCCTTCATCTGTATACCAACCAGCAAAAATGAAATCTGTTCTTGTTGGATTTGCAGGTTTTCTTGCGCTTTCACCATATGTTACAGTCTGGCTTGCAATCAAAGTTCCGCCATTAGTTTCAAATGTAACAGTAAGTTTTTTCTTCACTAATGTTTCCAAGGGATTCTCTAACAATGCTACCAGCTCGTTAACATCATCTGCACAGGTAGCAGTATTATTGGCAATCATTACTTTTGCTTCTTCAGTAATTCTTCCATATGCTTTTATAGATTCACTGGTATACGGTGCTAAGTACACTTGATCCTCTAAGGTTTTTCCTGCTGTCTGAATTGCTTTCTCTAAGTCTGCGTAATCAATTTCCCATCTTGCATAGATGGTAATATCTTTCTTCACTCTAACAGTAAAGTCATATACTTGATTTAGTTCTTTATCTGTATACCAACCAGCAAATACATATCCCCTCCTGGACGGATTAGATGGTTTGTTTACTGGATTTCCGTAAGTTACATATTTTGTTGCAACCAGACTACCTTCATTGGTGTTAAAGGATACTGCAAGTGTTTTTATTGTAAGTGCTTCTCTTGCATCCTGTAGTGCTTCAATGATTTCAATAATCTCATCCGGTGATTCTGCACTCTGTTCCTCTAATACTTCAGTTGCCCCTTCAATGATAGACATATATGCGAATACTGTTGCATCTGCATACTGTTCCATTAATACCGTATCATTAACCACTTCTCTAGCCTGTGCAATTGCTGTCTCCAAAGTACGATAATCTAAGCTCCATTTTGCATAAAGAACGTAATCGTCCTTAATCTGTGTAGCAAAATCAAATGCTGTGGTAAATTCGTCATTCACATACCATCCATCGAAACAGTATCCTTCTCTCTCTGGAGCTTCTGGATAGATAACTTTGTTGTTGTATTCCACATTTTGAGAAGCAATCTCGCTACCTTCGTTGCTTTCAAATGTAATCAAGAACACCTTTACAGTAAGCGATTTCTCCGCATTATTCATCTCGGCAATTAAATTTTTAACCTCTAATGCTGTAAGGGCACTCTGACTATCATATATTTTCTTTGCTTTGTTATAGGCATTCTCCAGTCTCTGTACTGTTTTATCAGTATAGGATGCTAATAACATATCATTTCCAAGAATGTCTTCCACATGTTTTAACTCTTGTGCAAGTACAGCGTAGTCTACCGTCCATTTTGCGTAAACAGTACAATCTGCAGTTACCTTAGTTGTGAAGTTATATAATTCAGTAAGCTCTTCATCAACAAACCAACCTTTAAACAAATAGCCTTCACGTGTTGGTGCCTCAGGCTCCATAGCCATATCACCATAGTAAATAATCTTTTCTTTTAAACTTGTTCCACCATTGCTATCAAATACAAACTGGAATTTGGAAACCTCTAATGATTCTTCTACAGCTTTCAGTTCCTCAATCATTGCCTTAGTATCACTAGCAGTATTTGCTGTCTCACCATTCAACATCTTTTCTGCCTTTTCGATAACATTAGCATAATTCTTGATAGACTCTTTGGTATATGGTGCCATCATCTCTGCATTATCCAACTTATCTTTTGCATAAGCGATTGCCTGACTTAATTCTGCATAGTCTACATTCCATCTTGCATAAATTGTAGTATCCATCATAATTGCTGTAGTAAAGTCAAACTCTGTTGTACCCCCTGCATCCATGCACCATGCATCAAACAGATAATCTTTCTTACAAGGTGGTTCAGGAGCTGTTACCATATCACCGAATAATACAACCTGACTAGACAGAATTTCTCCATCATCGCTTACGAATGTTATGGTAAATGCTTTTCTTGCTAGTTCTTTCTTCCCCTGTGCTAAAGCTGCTATCCTTTCCGTAACATCTTGTGCTGTCTCTGCATTTTTCTCAGATAGCATCTTTTCGGCGGCATCCAGCTTGTCCTGATAATTTTGAATAGACTCTTCTGTAAATGGCTCAAGGAATGATTTATCCTTAAGATCTGCTGTAGCTTCATTTACAGCCTGTACAAGAGTCTGATAATCTACATCCCATTTTGCATAAAGCACATAGTTTTGTTTGACTTCATTGGCAAAATCATAAGCTTCCTCAAAATCTTCATCTATGTACCATCTTGCAAACAAATATCCTGTTCTTACTGGAGCTTCTGGTTCAGTTGCCTGAGAGCCATATAAAACCCTTTGGTTTTCTACCAAGCTTCCCTCATTGCTTTCAAATGAAACTGTAAATTCTTTAAGTTCAAAGACCTCTTCTGGACTGGTCAGAATATCAATGTATTCTTCCATCTCTTCTACTGTTTCCAGATAATCTTCCTCTACTAATTCAACTGCAAACTCCATCACTTCTTGATAGGTCGCAATACTATCTTCGGAGTAAGGAACCAAAGCCTCCTTATCTGCTAAAACATTTTCTGCATACTCAATTGCTTGTCTTAAACGAGTAGCGTCTACTGACCATTTTGCATAGAGAATCATATCGTTTTTTACTGGCTGTTCAAAATCATATTCTTCATCAAAGTACTCATCAATAAACCAGCCACCAAATATGTATCCTTCTCTTACTGGCACCTCCGGCTCAGTAACTTTATATCCATATGTTACCTTCTGCACATCATTCTCACTACCTCCATTACATTCAAAGGCAACATCAAACACTTTCAAAATTAGACTATTCTGCAAAAATTCTAGTGTACGAATTCCATCATCTATTTCTTCCTGTGACTTAGCACTATTATTGTCACATATTTCTTTTGCTCGGTTATAAACCCATAAAAAATTTTGAGTTGATTCCTCTGTATATCGATTCATAAATTCTTCATCCAATATAAACACTGTTGCTCTGTCAATGGCAGCCTTCAGATTGGAATAGTTTAATGATTCCCCCGCTGCTGCAAAAACTCTTGCCCCTTGCCCCAGCATTATCATCATTAGTATACATAGAGATAGTAACTTAATCTTCTCTAAGAATCCCTTTTTAGCAAACGCTTTTTTCATTATTTCCTCCTATTATTTACTTTTAACTATACCTCTGTAACACAGATTCTTTTCCTTCTATCTCCTCCTTTCGTTTTTGTGGATAAACATGGTTTCGCCTTTCATTTTATGCTATTTTCTTCCATATGGCAAGAGTAGATTTTGTATATTAATGTATAATTTATACATCAAACATTTTTTAACAAAAAAAGATTTCTACATGCATGCCAATGCAGAAATCTTTTTTCGTTCTCCCAAGTTACAATGTATCCAATTTTACAATTTGATTACTCTAGGTGCCTCTGTAAAGGATGAAAATGTAGCAGTTGCCTCTTCAAAATATAGAACCTCCGTGTTATCATCTTCCGCTTTATACATTCCTTGTAATTCTGGATACGCATCAAGCATATGTCTCTTTGCTTCAATTCTATCATCTCTAACTAGTTTTCCTGCAACACGAACCCAAACACCATCTGCAAATGCACAGATTTCAACCTTTGGATTCTTCTGAATCTGCTTAGATACTTCCTTAACTTTTCCTGTCTGGATATAAAGCTTGCCTTCAAAAATATCAACTGTACCAAAAGGACGTACTCTTGGCTGCTCCCCTTCTACGGTTGCTAAATAATAAGTTCCGCACTTTTTCAAAAATTCATAAACTTCCTGCATCTTTCATTCCTCCATTCCTATTTTAAAGGCTCTCTGCCAACTTAATAACTTCCTCAAGTTGTGGTGCATCTACCATGATTTCAGTATTTCCGCCCTTACGAGGGCTGCCATTTAAGATTACTATTTTCATATACTTGTCCTCCATGTAATTGAATCATTTTCTAATATTCAAAGGAATTTCATACTTATTATATTTTATAATAGGAGTTCTCACAAGTGTTTATGTTTATGAAATCAAAGGGAGCAATCACTGCCCCCTTTTCCTTTCTACTTAATATAAATCCTAGCCTCATACGGACGAAGCATTTCTTCATCATTTATTTTCTCATAATTTCCAAACAACACTTCCATATCACCACATTCTTCCACTAACGGCATTTCCACTGTCTTATCAAAGAAATTACACACAACCACCAGCGTCTGCTCACCATTCTTCCTCTGATAAGCAAAAATATTCTCATCCTCTTCCAACAACAATGTGAACTTCCCATCCACAAATACTGGATAATCCTTTCTCAACTGTATCAGCTTCTTATAACAGCTAAAAATTGAATTCGGATCATTCACCTGTGTCTTAGCATTAATCTCTTTATAATTACTGTTTACCTTTATCCATGGTGTTCCATCCGTAAACCCAGCATATTCTGTATCATCCCACTGCATCGGAGTACGCGCATTATCTCTTCCCTTTGCATAAATGGAACGCATCACATCTTCTTTCGCATATCCTGCCTCAAGACGTTCTTTATACATATTATGGATTTCAACATCTCTATAATCCTCAATATCATACTGGACATTTGTCATACCAAGTTCTTCACCCTGATAAATATAAGGTGTTCCCTGCATGCCATGCAACAAAATTGCTAGCATTTTAGCAGACTCAACTCTGTACTCACCATCATTTCCCCATCTGGAAACGATACGAGGCAAGTCGTGATTATTCCAAAACAGACTGTTCCAGCCACAGTTATAAAGTTCCTTTTGCCAACGTGCCATGACTTGTTTCAATTTCAAAAATGGTAATGGAGCCAGATCCCATTTTTCTTTGCCTTCCTGCTGGTCTAATCCAATATGTTCGAACTGAAATACCATAGAGAACTCACTTCCATCTGGATTACTGTAAAGCTTCGCTAATTCTGGGTTTGCGCCCCAGGCTTCTCCAACTGTAATCAAATCTCCCTTCTGGAAGGTTTCCTTGCTCATTTCACGAATAAATTCATGAAGTCTTGGACCATTTATCGTAATTCTCTGATCTGGTTCTTTGGCGATCTGATCAATCACATCCAGTCTGAAACCACCAACGCCTTTGTCCATCCACCACAAAATCATATCATAGATTTCTTTTCTTACCTGTGGATTGTCCCAATTCAAATCTGGCTGTTCTGGCAAAAACTGATGGAAATAATACTGTTGAATCTCAGGTACCCATTCCCATGCACTGCCACCAAATATGCCTTTCATGTCATTTGGAGGAACCCCTTCTTTACCGTCTCTCCACACATAATAATCATGATATGGATTATCCTTACTTTTCTTAGCCTCTTCAAACCATCTGTGCCTGTTTGATGTGTGATTTAGAACTAAGTCCATAATAATACGGATGTTATATTTCTTTGCTTCTGCTATTAATGCTTCCATATCATCCAAACATCCAAACATTGGATCAATATCCTGATAATCTGAAATGTCATATCCATTATCCTCCTGAGGGGATTTGCACACAGGTGACAGCCAAATGGCATCTATCCCCAGTTCTCCTAGATAGTCCATTCTTTTTATAATTCCTTTTAAATCTCCAATTCCATCTTGGTTACTATCCTGAAAGCTTTTAGGATAAATCTGATATACAACAGCATTTTTCCACCATTTTGTATTCATTTTTGTATCATTCATCATCTTATACCTCTCTATTTTGCCAATTCTATAACAATAGCATCACAGCTATTCAATTTTATGGTATTCCTTGTAGGATTGGTTGTCTCATTTTCCCGATTGGATAACAGGACCCTTTTAGGAGTATATTCCAATTCTATTTTCACAGGTTCAATACCAAAGTTTGTAGCTATAAGGACGCGCGTAGATTCGTCTTCGCGATAAAATGCCATGATGCCATTCAGGTTTTTGTATGCTGGAATAAATGCACCGTAGGTAAATAATTCTTTAAATGCAGCAGATTTGCGCAGAGCAACTAATTTGCGGTAATAATTCAACACAGAATACGGATTTTTTTCCTGAGTATTTACATTAATTTCTTTGTAATTAGCGTTTACTTTCAGCCATGGTGTACCTGTGGTAAAACCTGCATGCTCCGCATCACTCCACTGCATCGGTGTTCTGGCATTGTCACGACTCATTGCGCCACAGACTTCAAGCGCTTCCTTGTCGGAAAGACCAGCCTCCCTGGCAACATAATATTGGTCTTTCGTACTGATATCATCATATTCTGCAATGCTGTTCCATTCCGCATTTTTCATACCAATTTCCTGCCCCTGATAGATAAACGGAATTCCTCTAAGAAGAAGACTGATGGTTCCGAGCATTTTAATACCTGACGGAGTCTGGGCATATTTTGGCAAAAATCGTGAAGCACCTCTTGGCTCATCATGATTTTCAATAATATTTGCTTCAAAACCACATTTTTGCACTTCAAGCTGAGAATGCATAATCGCTTCCCGCCATCTGGTAAATTCTATCTCTGGCGCATCATACCAGCCATGTTCTCCATCACTCAGACTGTGGGCACTGAAGTCAAAATCGTAGAAAAATAACCATTTTCTCCAATGAATTGTGGCAGCTCATTGGGCTTCATATTGAATACCTCACCAACTGTAAAGGCATCGTATTTTTGGAAGGTATTTTTCTTTAAGTCTTCCAAAAGTTCTCCCACACCTTCTACGCTTTCAACCATTTTCCAGCAGCTAGCAAGACCATCTGCCCCATCTGGTGTAATATCAGGAAAATCCAGATCCTTCTTAATATTGATAATTGCATCAACACGAAAACCAGAAAGACCTTTTTCCAGCCACCAGTTAATCATATTATAAAGCTCTTGTTTCAGTTTTGGATTTTCCCAATTCAAATCTGGCTGTTCCTTCGCAAACATATGCAAATAATACTTGTCAGTTCCTGGAACCAGTTCCCAGCAGCTTCCGCCAAAGTAAGAACGATAATTGCTTGGTGGATTTCCATTTTTTCCTTTGCGAAAATAAAAGTAATCTGCGTATTCTCCATCCGGATCTGCTAACGCCTTCTGAAACCACATGTGCTTATTGGAGCAATGATTGATTACCAAATCCATAATGATATGCATATCTCGCTTTTTTGCTTCCTGAAGCAGCTCATCAAATTCCTCCATAGTTCCGAATTCTTCTGCAATTGCATAATAGTCTTCAATGTCATATCCCTGATCCACAAATGGAGATTTATATATGGGAGATAGCCATATAATGTCAATTCCCAATTTTTTTAAATAGTCCAGTTTCGATATAATTCCTCTCAAATCTCCTATTCCATCCCCATTGGTATCGAGAAAACTCTTAGGATAAATCTGATATGCCACTTTGTCATGCCACCATTTTCTTTCCATTGTTTCATCCTCTTCTCCTGCATAATTTATTTGTGAATGTCTGTCTGTTGCCATATCACTTTCAATGTATTATACTGCCATTATAACGTGTCATTTCCATTTAATCTTGCAATATTTTTTCATTGTATGACACAATACTGCTATTTTATAAAAGAGGAGAACTATATGAAAAAACTTCATTCCCTGACACCAGAACAGAAAGAAAATGCGAAACACGGAGAGGTCTTTTTTCCGATTCAAAAATATATTACAAGGCTGACATCAGATTATCCTGTCATTACAACTCACTGGCACGAAGAGGCCGAACTTACCCTAATTACAAAGGGCTCTTGTGTGTACCATATTAATTTGGTGGAGTATGAAGCAAGTGAAGGTGACCTATTATTTATTCCACCGTTACTTTTGCATTCCATTACAATTCACAACTGTGAAGAATATTATTCGGAGACCTATGTATTTCATATGAATTTTTTAGGAGGAAATTCCACTGATATCTGTTCTACCCGTTATTTTTCCCCAATAAAAAATCAGGAATTTTCCATTCCATATCTAATCACAGCACACCATCCTGCATACACCGCACTGCACAAATACTTCGGGCAGATAACCTCTCTATATGCTGAAAAAGTATTTGGGTATGAGCTTGCATTAAAATCCTTTCTTTTGCAAGCAGTTTTTCTGCTGCTTCAATACAGTGATACGAATTCCTCACCTGCTTCAAATGCTTCCTCTGATAAGCTAAAGATGATTCTTGACTATATTGAACTGCATTATGCCGAAACAATTTCTGTATCAGAACTGGCAAAGCTGTGTTATTTCAGTGAATATCATTTTATGAGATTTTTTAAGAAACATATGAACATGACCTGTATTCAGTATATTAATAATGTGCGACTGGAAAAATCGGTGGAACAGTTTGAACAAGGAAACACTTCCATACTGGAAGTGTCCCTATCGGTTGGATTTCATAATCTATCGTATTTTCATAGGGCATTTAAGAAGAAGTACCATATGACGCCACGTTCATTTATAAGAAGATTAGAGTAATGTCGCAGTAGTATTATCCATAAAATGCACCTAACCTTAGTAACCGTATTTCTTTCGTTTCACAATTAGGAATATGGTTCCAAGAACAACAGCCATAAACTCTGCAACAACCACAGAAACCCAAATTCCATTAATCCCCAAAAACTTTGGAAACAACATAATGGATGCGCTTTGGAAAACCAACGTACGCAGGAAGGAAATGAGAGCTGAGGTAAGACCATCATTCAGTGCAGTGAAGAAACCGGATGCGAAAATACCAAATCCCATAAACCCAAATGACAGTGCAAAGATTCGGAAACCGGAAACGGTCAGTTCAAACAGCTCTGCATCGTAACCTACGAAAATCTTCGAAAGCGGAGCAGCGAGAATCTCTGCAGCAAGAACCATTCCAACACCCAATATACCAATTAAAATAAGACTCTTTCTGCGTAAGCCTTTGAGCTCGTCATAATTTTCTGCCCCATCATGGAAACTAATTACAGGCGCCGCACCAATGGAGTATCCGATAAATGCTGCTGAAAAGATCATACTGACATACATCATGACACCGTAAGCGGCGATACCATTTTCTCCAGCATATTTCATTAACTGAAGATTGTACAGAATCCCCACAATACTCATGGAAATATTGCTCATAAACTCGGAAGAACCATTTACACAAGCTTGGAGAATTGCCTTCCCATGAAAGGATGTCTTTCCAAGACGTAATATGCTGCTGTTTTTTCGTAAAAAGTAAAATAACGGAATAACTCCTCCAACAATCTGTGCCGTAGCGGTAGCAATGGCAGCACCAGAAAGCTTGTATTCCTTCGGAAGAAGCAATACCAAAACGGCATCTAAAATCATATTTGTTACTCCAGATGACACTGTCACAATAAGACCAAGATGAGGCTTTTGTGCAGCAACAAAAAAGCTTTGAAACATAACCTGTAACACATAAAATGGCAATGCAACAAGAATGATTCGTGCATATATGACACAGTTATTAAGTATCGCACCCTCCGCACCAAGAGCAGACGCTATCGGACCAGCAAAAACGAAACCAAGTACTGCTAAAACCAAACCAATGACAAAAGCAACATACACAAACAAGGAAAAATAACTGTTTGCCTTTTCTTTCTCGCCCTCGCCGTAGGTCTTTGCTACCAGAGCTGTGCCACCTGTACCAAACATGAAGCCAACTGTGCCCAAAATTATAAGCACTGGCATGATTAAGTTAATTGCGGCAAAAGGAGTTTTACCAGCAAAGTTTGAAACAAAAAAACCGTCCACTACGCTGTAGATAGATGTAAAAATCATCATAGCAATGGATGGCAAAGTAAATTTTATAAGTTTTCCATAGGAAAAATGATCTGAAAGTTGAATGTTCATTGTATCCTCCCTAACCAGCGATTTGCCATTTTGACAACTGCTGGTGCTAATATTTTGCATATCAATCAGTAGCATTCATCGTCAATTTTATAACTTCTCGATTTGCTGACGAAAGCAGTCTGCGTATTTTTCCATCAGTCCAATATAGGTACTGATTTCATCCTCTGTCCAAGTATCAAACGCATTCATTTCTGCCTGATAGAGTCTGGCAACAGTTCTTTGCACATACTCTTTGCCTTTATCGGTCAGAATAACTTTTTTGGATCTGCCGTTATATTGTTTTAGATAAAGAATGCCTTCTGCTTCAAGACCACGTATGGCAGAATTGATTGTCTGCTTACTGATGCCGGATTTTTTGTATATTTCGCTGAGCAGACATTCGTTGCCAGCATCATAGATGGAATAAAGCACAATAGAAACGCTGTCTGTAATCCCTAGCTTCAAAGATGCCAGATGATACAGCGACTCCATTTCAGTGGTGAGATAGTTGATTCGATGAATCTCATTTCTGCGATTATTATGCATCTTTTTTGCACCTCCATGTACGAAATCGTACGATTTAGTATAGTATGAAATCGTACGATTGTCAATATTAGCGATAGAGAACATGCCTATAAATGAACATTAAAAATCTGCAGACTCGTAAATCATATCTGCAGACTATTTTTTATCTCTGCTATCCAATCATCAATTTTATCCTCTGGTGTCTTCAGCACTGCACCTCCTTGAGAATCAAATTTCACTTCCATTGGGTTTATAATCTCTGCCCCTTCACATTCCTTTATCATATCTTCGATCACATGTCCAGGCCATCCTCCGTTTGTCATAAATGGTATTACTTTTTTGCCTGACCAGTCATTCTGGTTCAAAAATGTCAATACAGCTGGAGCCATAGTATACCACCATGTAGGTGTTCCTACTGCAACCACATCATAATCTTTTATATCAACATCAGGGGGTTTTATTTTTGGCATATATCCTCTATTTACTTCATTCTGTCCTTGATCGACTACCTCATCATAGCTTCCTTGGTATGGCTCTACCGTATCGATCTGCCTAATATCTGCGCCTATCTCTTCAGCAATTTTCTCAGCAATTCTTTTTGTATTTCCATTTGACCAAGAATAATATACTACTAATTTTGTTGACATACTTTTGTACCTCCTGTTTTTTAGGAGCTTTTTACTTCATAGAAACTGGGGTGCAGCAGAATGTTCTATAAAGTAAAAAGCATTTTTCAAAGACTATTCCTCTGATTTTACTGTCCATAATAATAAGACGAAGTTGCACCACCATCGACAAGGAATGTTGATCCGGTAATAAAGGCTCCTTTATCACTCATTAAAAGCTCTGCTACATTTGCCACTTCATCTGCTGTTCCAGGCCTTCCTGCTGGACACTTAGCGAACATGTTCTTATAGAAATCTCCACGAGGTCCATTGAATTCATCTATTGCAAGTGGGGTCACAATAATTCCAGGTGCAATATCATTTAACCTTGCACCTCGTTTACCCCATTCCACTGATTGAGCCATAACACGCTTCTCATTACAGCGTTTTGCCATCTGATATGCATGAAGTGTATCTTTTATGTTCTCTGGCTGTAGAATTTCCAATTCTAACAACTTTTCTGTTGGTGTAGTAGCCAATGCAGCGTCCTCTTCTGCTGTAAGCTGTGGCATTCTCCATCCTGACTGGCTGGAAATCGTTACTCCAACGCCACCATTCGCAATGACTTTTCCTACTTCTTCTAATAACACAGCTGTACCATACAGATCAACTTTAAGGATTGCCTCTATTGGTGCCTGACTTGGTGATACCCCTGCGCCATTAACAAGCATCTTGATTTCCCCGTATTCCAAAGCCTTTGCAATCAAATTTTTGATAGATTCTCTTGAAGATAAATCCATCTCTACCGGTTCTACGTCAAAACCGGCATTATTCATTACTTCAGCAATTGCTTTTGCATTGTTAATATTCTTATCGCCCATGACAATTTTCTTCCCATAACCCATTCTCCTTGCAATTGCCATAGAAATCTGTCCTGCTCCTGTTACTAACATTACTTCTTTTTTCAACTTATCATAAACTCCTCTTCCATATATTTCTTTGCCTAGTTCGTCATGGTTGTATTCAGTTTTTTCATGCCTATTGACTATTTTTTCTCATCAAGTAATACAACTGGCTGTTCCGGATTATGCTTAATTGCTCCCACAATTGGATGTGGCACATACAGCTCTTCCAAATATGCAATATCCAAATCCGTCAATTTCACGTCCAATGCACCGACTGCATCATCAAGATAGGCAGTCTTAGTTGCACCAATAATCGGAGAAGCAATTCCCTTTGCCCACTGCCATGCAAGTGCAATCTGTGACATCTTACAATTATATTTTTCAGAAAGCTCATGTACTCTGGCAACAATCTTCATGTCTTGTTCTTCCATGCCGTCATATTTTCCCATTGCAACTCGATCTGTTTTGCTCCTCAGAGAGTCTGCTTTCCAGTCTGGTCTGCATAAATGCCCAGCAGCAAGCGGACTATATGGCATAAGGAATACCCCCATCTGATTACAGATTGGTATCAGCTCCCGCTCATCTTCCCGATAAAGTAAATTATAGTGATTCTCCATTGTAGAAAAAGGGGTCCAGTTATGATTTATTGCAGCTAGCTGCATATTATAAAACTGATATCCATACATGGCAGACGCTCCTATTGCCCGCACCTTTCCAGACTTCACTAATTCGTGTAAAGCCTCCATCGTTTCTTCAATTGGAGTATCAAAATCAAATCTGTGAATTATATAAAGATCAAGATAATCAGTTCCAAGTCTCCTTAGTGTACCTTCAATTTCCTTCTTAATCGCTGCTTTTGATAAACGTCCTTCATTGAAATATACCTTTGAAGCAATTACTACTTTTTCTCTTGCTATAGTATTCTTGATTGCCCTTCCAAGATATTCTTCACTTGTTCCTGCCGAATAGCAGTTTGCAGTATCAAAAAAATTGATTCCAAGTTCCAATGCATGCTTAATTACTTTCTCACTTTCTGTTTCATTAAGTGTCCAGTCATGCATAGTACCCGCTTTTCCAAAACTCATACAGCCAACGCATATTTTTGAAACTTCAATGTCCGTATCCCCTAATTTTACATACTCCATGCTATCCTACATCCTTCCTCCATAGACCGGAAAACATCCACTTTCTCCATAGCTTTCGATCTTCTTGAAATTCTTAAGGATTTCCATATCCTCATCACGGATTTCAAAATTCACTTCTGCATTGCTTTTCATATGCTCCGAATTTGCTGTCTTAGGAAGTGAAATTGCTCCAAGCTGTAACGTATATCTGATACAAAGTTGTGGTACTGTCACTCCGTACTTTTCTGCTATAGCAGCTATTTCAGGCTGATTTAAAATCTCACCATGTGCAATTGGAGAATAGGCTTCTACCGCAATTTCATTCTTCTGACAATATTCTACAAGTTCCATAGGCGTATTGCTGATATGAAGCAGAATCTGGTTCACCATAGGTTTTATTTCTGCAACCTCAAGAAGACTTTCTATATCTCCTATCTGAAAATTTGAAACGCCAATTGCCTTCAATTTTCCTTCCTTATATGCATCTTCAAGTGCTCTCCACGCAGCTCTGTTTCCTTCTATATATCTATCCTCACACTGATTCACCTTAACCCATGGCTGTGGAGAATGAATAATCATCATATCAAGATAATCAAGTCCCATCTTATCAAGTGTCTCATTAATACCTGCCATAGCCTCTTCATAAGTTTTGTGTTCGGCAGCTACTTTTGATACAACAAACAGTTCTTCTCTTGGAATGCCACAAGTTCTGATACCTTCACCAACACCTCGCTCATTTCCGTATGCCTGTGCCGTATCAATATGACGATAGCCAATTTTCACTGCTTCTTTTACAACCTCTGCCACTTTATCATCATCGATAAACCAAGTACCCAGTCCCAACTGTGGAATTTTTATCCCATTGTTTAACGTCAAATAATTGTTATACATAACGAAACTCCTTTTTATTGTAATCTACCATACACTTCGTCTGTGACTGGCTCACACCATTCATTTGATGTTTCCTCACCCGGCACTTCAATTGCCAGATGTGAGAACCATTCGCTTTTGGCTGCACCATGCCAATGCTTCACTTCTGGTGGAATATTTATGCAGTCACCAGGTTTCATCTCAATTGCTTCTTTTCCTTCTTCCTGATAATATCCGCGTCCTGCCACACATACCAGTATCTGACCACCACCGCTCTTTGCATGGTGGATATGCCAGTTGTTTCTACATCCCGGCTCAAAAGTCACATTAAAGATACCCACTTGAGAAGTTGAAACAGGCGCCAAAAAACTTCTTCCTGAAAAATACTGTGCAAATCCATCATTTGGTGCGCCAATTGGGAATACCATTTCCTTGGCGTGTGCCCTCATTGCTTCCTCTTCATAAGGCAAATCACCCTCATTCACTTCCCAAACTTCTTTTGCAAGATTAAAAACAGCCCATCCTTTTGGCCAGCCTGCATAAAAAGCTGTATGTGTGATAATTGCGGCGATTTCTTTCTGCGTCACACCATGTGCCTTTGCGTTTTGTAAATGATATTTTAAGGAAGAATCTGTAATACCAGAAGCCATAAGTGCCACAACGGTAATAATACTTCTAGTCTTCACATCTATGTCCTGATTATTCCAGTTCTCTCCAAAAAGCACATCATCATTAAAATGTGCAAACTGTGGCGCAAATTCTCCTAGTGCTGTTCTTCCTGCGGTTTGTATAATTTTTTCCATACTGCATTACTCCAATCCTATATTGTTTTTACCCATTCATCGATTTGCTGTCTGGAAGCATTATTTAAAATCTTTCCCTCCGTAATAACAGCATCTGGTGCAGAAGGCTGTAATTCCCGTACTGTATTTCCAAATCCACTTCCACCAGATGTGGCAAAAAGAACAATTTTCTTACCTGAAAAATCATAGGTTTCCAAAAATGTATTAACGATTGTTGGTGCAACATACCACCATATAGGGAATCCAATGATTATCTCATCATAAGTACTCATATCTATATCAGCATCCACGATTTCCGGTCTGAATTTCTTATCCTTCATTTCCACGCTGCTCCTGGACTTTTTATCCATCCAATTAAGATCTGCCTTTGTATATGGAGTCTTTGGTGTGATTTCAAATAAATCCGCTTTTGCACTTTCTGCAATCACCTCTGCTACTTTTTTTGTAGTATTGCTTGCACTAAAATAAGCAACTAATTTTTTTCCCATAGCTTTCACTCTCCTTATCAAAACAAATAGATGTGTAAGACTTTCCTTTTTATCTTACACATCTATTCTACAATTCATTATTCTATTATGTCCAATGCTTATATTACATTCTATTTTATGCCTCAAAAGCATTAATTTCCTCAATAAACCGATTCACAGCCTTTGAATATGGTATGTTTCTTCTCCATGCTATCACTGTGCTTGCAGTAATTTCTGGAAAGAGTCTTTTTTGAACAAGAATATCTTCCCTCCAATATTTCGCAGCACCCTCGATCGATACTGGATATCCGAGACCATATCTTGCCATAACCCCAGCATTAGTACCGAGATTACTTGTAAATGCAATATGCAGTTTTGCAAAATCCTTTCCGAACCAATTAGCTAGTTCACTTTGAACCCCCATTCTTTCCGGTAAAATAAGAGGTTTTCCTAACAAATCCTGCTTTTGTATAAATTTTTTCTCTGCAAGGGGGTCATTAAGACACATCCCCACAACCCAATGATCACTATCCTTAATTCTAATATAGTCAAGGCCTTCAGTGTCAACCGGCTCCATAAAAAGGCCAACATCCACAAGTCCTTTATTCATCATCTCGTATATGGTATCCGCAGTTGCTGTATGAATCGCAATCTGAACCAGCGGATATTTTTCTTTGTACCGCTTACATATTTTCGCCAGCGTCTCTACTGCTGCAAATTCGCCACATCCCACTGTTACAGTTCCTTCTATCACTTCTTCCGCACCCTTAAGCTCTTCCAAAGTGCGTTCCTCAAGATTAAGAATCTCTAAGGCTCTTCTTTTTAATAAAATGCCTTCCTCTGTAAGTGTAATATTTTTCCCCTTACGGATAAATAAAGTGACCCCCAGTTCTTCCTCAAATGCTGCCATCTGTCTGGAAAGCGTTGGCTGTGTAATATGTAATTGTTCTGCTGCTTTTGTAAAACTCTGTTCTTTTGCTACTGTTAAAAAATAGCGTAATATTCTTATTTCCATACAGCTTACGTTTTCTCCTTTATCCTATAAATTTCAATCAAACAATGTTGGAGAACTCAGATTTTCATATGAGGCAAAGCACATCAATATTTGTTCTTTTGTGCATTTTTCCACAGCAAGATTGTCCGGTATTTCCTCTTTATTAAAAAATCTTACCTCAGTTGTCTCAATATTTTCTGCAAATTCTCCACTTTCATATTTACATAGAACAAACACTTTCACTACCCCAAATGCATAATTGGTTACATTGTGTTTTCTCCAATCCTGAATGGCGATAATCTTTTCAGAAGTCACAGTAAAGCCTGCCTCTTCTTTTACTTCCTTCTCGGTATTTGAGGCAATAGATTGGTCTACATCACACCAGCCGCCTGGCAATGACCACATCCCATTATTTTCGTGAACAAGAAGGATTTTATTATCTATAAAAACGGCTGCCCGTGTATCTACTTTTGGAGTCTGATATCCTGATTCATTGCAAAATAAGTCATAAATCTTATTCACAGGAATATCTGTTTTTATGGATACCATTTCAGCAGCGATCTGTCGTAATTCTTCATATCGTTCTTTGTCATATTTGTCTTTGCCATATTGAAGTCCTGCTTGTGCAATACTCTGAATTCGAATGGCAAACTCTATCCATTGATCATTCATGTGATACCTCCGCATATTTCGATTGCATAATCATATAGCAAAGTATATCATATTATGAACGGACTGTGTGCACTAAATCCGCTATTTACGTTCTATATAACCAGTTTCCAATCACCACCAAAGCACTAAATATAAAAGAAAAGTGCTTATCTGCTATATAAATTCCAGTATCAGCCAATAATTTGGCAATGTACGAGGAACACGTAAAATGATTTTTCTGATAAAATGCTTTCCCAAAAACGAGAGGAATCAATCCCGCAACGGCATAATGATATTTGTACCTGTTTTCGTAATCATTCCGCAGTTTTGACAATATTTGCTCCTTTTGTTTCTCGTTTACCTTTATCTTACAGATCATGTACTCTGCTTCTGGAAATGCTTTGTATATTTTATTTTTATCTTCTCGTTCAAATCCTGCTAAAACAGGAATAAACGGATTGCGCCTTCCCACACTATATGCTTCTTCCAACTTGACATCCATAGAAATCACAACATGAATATATTTTTGTTTCAAATATTTACGAATCATTGTCGCAAACAGCCCTGGTGTATCTACAAACGCAATAAAAATATGCGCCATAAGTTAACATCCTTTCCTACTGAAATTGATAAATCTTCTTTGCAGCCTGGTAACCACTAAGTGTAATTTTCCCACCAAGTTTTCCCGGAAGGTAAGTTAATCCACTTAAAGTAGTGTATCGCAATCGATAATACATCCCCTTGTTCTCTTTCTTTATTTCCCTCCATAATTTCTCTCTTTTTTCATATGCCTCTTCTGTGCCTATCAATAACAAATGTATGGAGGATATTGCCATCATAATAGATATGTTTCGATACATATAGGCTGCTAATTTCGGTGTTTTTTCTTTTACTTCCCCTAAATCCACACAACCTGCGACCAATTCCGTTACCCTTATCTGCTGATCAATGCGTTCCATGAGAATGTTTTCATTTACTGACTGATCCTCTCTCCCAAGAAAGTAATGATATAAGTCCACATCCATATAATAGATATACTTCACATTAGGAAGTGGCTGATATGCAAAAAGATTGTCGACATAAAAAGTATGTTCGGGAAGTTGAATTCCGGCTTTTCTTAATAAATCTGTACGAAAAATCAGGGCGTGCATAATAAGATATTGTGTTGGTAAAAAATGCTTTATTTCATTCCAACTGCATATGGTTTGTATCGGAAATACATTTTTATACCCCATAACACGATATGTTTTTTCCTCTAAATGATCATATACATAATTTGTAACTATTAAATCCGGCATATTACTAATCAGATGTCTCGCTTCTAATGTACTATACTTTTTGAGTTTTTGAAGTACTATCATATATGCATGTTCGTCCAGCCAATCATCCGAATCTACGACCTTAAAATATGTACCACGAGCAATCTGCAAACCAGCATTTACACCTGAACCATGACCTCCATCTAAGTTATATGCAGCCTTACATCCTAATTTTTCAAATAACTGTGCCATTTCTTCCAGAAACATTCCCCTTGAATTATCCTGTCTTCCGTCTACTAGCAAAAGACAATAATGTCCCGGTTCATAATAGCCGATTGCCGTCCTTGGATGAGACTCACGAATATAATCCCATGTCTGAAAAGAAGTGTTTGCCCTTCCGTTTTCATCTAACAAACTTGGTCCAAATATCCAACTCTGGTATGCACCTCGGTCAACCAGTTGCTGTATATCTATGTTTCCTGGACTATAAATGTCCATCGTCCCATCCCAATTTAAGACACAAGTTTCGACATCTGTGGGCTGGCTTCTGTATATCACGCCATTTCTAATAATTGTTCCATTGTCTCTATGACGGTTATTGCTGTACGAATCTCCATTCACAGAAAGAACGGCTTCCATTCTCTTAGACATATCTAAAAGTTTTTCTGTATAACCTACTCCATATGTATTCTGTGCAAAAGCGGTCTGAAGACATGTAATATCTCCTACATAAATATCTGCAAGCACATAAGATATTTCTGTACCATATTTTTTATGCCTGCCAGCATCAGACATATCCAATTTTCCTGTGTCATACTGATTATAAGATAGCCGAACTGACAGATTCGGGCTAGTATAAGTCGTATCTGTTGCAATCACTGTATCTGTAAATTTATCTGTAAACTTTTCATGCCAGCCCTGTTTATCCATTAGCACCTTAGTAGTCTGGAAAGAATCCTGCTCTTGTTCCATCTCTTCTGGTGATTTATTTTGATTTCTTATTGATTCTTCTATTGACTTTTGCACTGACACTGCTTTTATCCCCTTCTGTGGAATCACATAATTGAAAAGCCACACTGCCAGAATAATCAAAGCGGCTGCTGATGAGTCAACCACCATCCATATTATCTTTCTTTTCATAATACTCCGACCTTTCCATCTGCCGGACAAGGAACAGATATATCTTCATACGTTTCCTTGGTTTTGAAGCGTAATCTCTTCCTAAAAATAAGTCTTCTCTGCACCACCCAGCTTACAACGAAGAGGATGCTTTCTGTTAATATTTTTGCCGGATATACAGAAAAATGTAATATTTGCACAAACACACTTAGAATTAAGCTGTTCATTACAAGAATGAACGCTGCCAGTAAAAAATACTCTGCTGCAGTCCTTACTTTTCTGCCTGTATGAAACACCATACTGCAATTTAGGGTATAATTATAAAAAGCACTGACTACCCTGGCACAAACATTTGCCAAAAATACCAAAATCGCCGTATGAGGAAGAACAATCATAAATAGCGCAAACAATACATAATCAACTATAAAACTGGAGAATGATGACAATGTAAATTTCAATAGATCCTTATATATTCTTATGGAATCCCTAAAAACATGAAAATGTGAACAGGAATTGTGCTTATCCTGATAGATTGTATCAATAGGAACTTCCTCAATTGGAATTTTTGCCTTTGCCAGCTCTATTAAAACATTCATCTCATATTCATATCTTTCTCCCTGAACAGAAAGTAATTTTTTTATCAAATCTGAGCTGAATGCCCTTAATCCAGTCTGGGTATCTGATACCTTCACTCCGCTAATCAGGCGGAAAACTGTTCTTGTTATTCTGTTTCCGATTCTGGATTTTAACGGCATTTCTTTGCCTACATTCCTGACACCGAGTACTAGAGTTTTTCTGTGATTATCAGCAAATTCAAGCACCCTTCGCATATCTTCTGTCTGATGCTGTCCATCTGAATCCATGACACCTATCACATCACTGTCCCACATCTCATTCTTTATATAGTTCAGTGCTGTTTTAATTGCTGCCCCTTTTCCCCGGTTTTCTGAATGGTGAAGAACGATTGAAATATCACTTACA
The DNA here is from genome assembly GCA_937903005.1 of uncultured Lachnoclostridium sp. Taxonomy (GTDB): domain Bacteria; phylum Bacillota; class Clostridia; order Lachnospirales; family Lachnospiraceae; genus Clostridium_AI. The sequence goes on from CALFNR010000218.1 coordinate 43,840, forward strand.
GCTTCAAAAACCTGCCTATAATCTTTTCCACTCCCATCGTCCACTACAATGATTCCGTATCCCAGTGACCATAGCTGATCTGTGATTGATATTAATGTTTTATCTGGCCGAAATGCCGGAATAATTACTACTGCCATGTATATCATCACCTTTCCGCGTATTGTGAATTTTCAATCTTTCCAATTTTCCTACTAATTGATACCCAATACACCCGACTGTAATTCCTGCTACAATTCCTCCCAAAATATCTGTGGGATAATGTACATACAAATACATTCTTGAAAAAGCTATGAGAATAGCCAATACCATTGCCGGTTTCCATAACCGCTTTTCTCCTGCAAAGAAAAGAGCCGATACTGCTGCAAAGGACGCTGCGGTGTGTCCTGAAGGGAATGAGAAATCATCTGGTCTTGCAACTAAAAGCTGAATCGACGTATTTACATCACAGGGACGTATTCTGCAGAATACATTTTTCAATATGACATTGCACAAAACCACGTTAAGACATAATGCCATTAGTAATACTGCTCCACTTTTTCTAGTCTTGGGAATGATAAGCAAAATAACAGCCAGTAAAATCCATATAGTTCCTGCATCACCTAATCCTGAAACGAATTGCATCATCACATCACCAATTGGTGTCCGAATACTTTGTATCCAATCTAGAATTTTAAATTCAATTTCCATTATTATCACTTCTTTCTTTTATCCACTGCATTCCCAATACCAACCCTACTCCCACAATACATGCTATTAGTTGAAAATTATTCATGCCTAAAGGTTCTTTCGGAATATCCAGTGTAGTTGGTCCCATAACAATTGCATAAAATGAGCCAATCATCATTCCTAAAATCATATAAATAGTCTGTGGACGGAATTTTTCAAGGCAAATCCTGATTACTTTTACAACCGTTGCGGCTCCCACAAGTACCCCACTTCCAAAAAACAAAAGATTTGGAACATAGGATAAATTCAATGAAAGAACACCCTTAATTGCTGTAATGACTGGAATATATGCTCCAAATATTAAAAGCAATGTAGAACCCGATATTCCCGGTAGGAACATTGCTGAAATGGCCACCATTCCAATAAAAAACAATTTGATTGCTGTTACTATAGAGAACTGTCCCAAATCCATAGATACACTTCCCGTTTTTCCATTTACCCACGTTATTCCTGCAACAAGAATAATGCCTATTAAGCAAAATAAAATTCCCTTCTTAAATTCTCGCATGCTTTCTTTTTCTCTTCCATTTTTCCAAATACCAGATTATCAATAGATGAAATAAAGCGATCGTAGAATCCCATGATAAATGCAACTGTTCCTCCTGATACACCTGGTACACTATCCGCCAGTGCCATGCAAAATCCATTAATTCCTTCTTTTATCATTAAAAAACCTCCTGTCTTGTTTCTGTAGTTATCTTAACAGCCCACATTAAACAGACAGAAGGTATTTTCTAAACAAATCCTAAACAATATGAAGTTATCAAAAACTGCTCATTATCTATTCAGACGATACCCTGCTCCCCATACTGTCTCCAGTATCTTAGGATTCTTGCTGTCATCTTCAATCTTTTCACGAATACGATTAATATGCACCATAACAGTTGCACTATCCCCCATATAATCATATCCCCATATTTTTTCAAAAAGCTGTTCTTTCGAAAATACAATATTAGGGTTCATCGCCAGAAACTTAAGCAGCTCAAATTCCCGATTGGGAAACTTAATTTCCTGCTCCCCTTTGTAAACCTTCCAGCTATTGACCAGTATCCGCAGTTCCCCAATCTTTATTTCTTCTGGTTCCCCTGCTTTTTCCTCTGAATTCCTTTTCAACATACGATCATACTGCCTTAGGTTGGCATTGACTCTCGCCACAAGCTCTGCTGGATCAAAAGGCTTTGCGATATAATCGTCTGCACCAATTCCAAGTCCTCTGATTTTATCTACTGATTCTGTCCTTGCCGTTACCATAAGAATCGGTATATCCACTTTTTCTCGTACTTCTTTGCATACCTCATAACCGCTTTTTCCCGGAAGCATTAAATCCAGCAGCATCAAATCAAAACTTTCCTGTTCTAGCAGTTCCTGCACTCTTTCTCCATCCAGTACAATCCTTGTCTCAAATCCCGCCGCTTTTAGATAAGCCTCCTCTATCATACTAATATCTTCATCGTCCTCTACAATTAATATCTTCTTACCATCTGTCATTTATATTTCACTCCATAACTACATTCTATACTTTCTTAAGCTGCATACTGACAGAAAAACCATCTGCATTTTCTGCCTTGACACTGCCCCCCATTGCCTCTATCAGATATTTCACAATATAAAGCCCCAGTCCATTTCCGTCTTCTTTATTTCTCGACTCATCAGCCCGATAAAACTCATCAAAAATATAAGGTAGCTTTTCCTCTGCCACACCAATACCGTTATCCGAAAAGCATACCTTAACTTTCTCTTCTATTTGATTCAACGATATTTTTATTTTCAAGGGCCTTGTCTTGGCATATTTCCTGCTATTTTCCAAAAGATTGTCAAAAATTCTGGAAAGCTGTTCTGGATCGACAGATACATTACCCGTTATTCCCTTTGTATCAGCAGCTATCTCAAGTTCTTCCTTCGTAAAGATCTCCTGCTTTTCCTTTACATAGTTTGTGATAAAATTGGAAATTTCTATTGTTCGAAGATCAATCGGCATATTTCCTGTCTCCAGTTTTGACAAATAAAATAACTGATTTAGGAGTATATCCATATCTCCTGTTCTTCGATACGCAGTCTGTAGAAATTTGTTTTGCTGTTCTGGTGTAGATACCACCCCATCAAGAAGTCCCTTAATGGTTCCCCGAATTGCTGTGAGCGGAGTCCTTAAATCATGGGAAATACCTGCAATCATATCCGTCCTTGCCTTTTCGTATTTTCTGTTTCTCTCCTGTTCTGTCAAAATAGATTTCCGCATATCATTAAAGGTATCGCACACATCTTCAAACTCCGTATCTCCCTGATAATCACAATTCTGAGTTAAATCATTCCTTCGAATCCTTTCTGCACCATCTGCTAGGATATTTAACGGAGTCATGATATGCTTTACTAGTCTCTTTGTAAAAAACTGGCTTACCAATACCAGTACTGTGATGCAAAGAATACCATCTGCCAAAATAAGTAAAAGGAACTCATTCCTATGTATGGTATAATCTTCAAACAATTCTTCCAAAGCATCATCGTCTACCGTCTGCTCCATATAAATTCTAAACTCCTGTTCAATAGCCTCTGCATATACTCTTACAACCATAATGTTAATAGCTAAAAAAATAAGCAGTGTTACTAGAACCATCCATGTATTTGACAAAAAAATACGCCTTTTAACAGTTTTCTTGCCCATAAACAAGCCCTCCCAAACTTCTAATAGGGAAGGCGGCTTTTTTCAGTCACCTTCCCGATACAATTTTTATTTTATACTATCCGCTATTATTTTTCCACAATTGCTGCCATAATCATCATTAATATCCCCTATCCAACTAATTCTTCGGTTTTGATTGCTTCCCTGTAATATTCTATTTGATATTTAATCTTACATACTTGTCTAGTCGCTTGCATAATATATCTACAATCACATTCACAAGTTCCCACCTCATGCATATATTTCTCGTGCAAAATTTCTATATTACGAAAACTTCCAATTAACGCTTCTGTTTGAAATGCATTTTTTGGTTTTTGCAGCATACTTTCAAATTTTTCATGAAGTTCTCTTTCATATGAACAATGCGCCGCTAAACTTCCCTGAAATACTTGATTATGAGGAAAATATGATTATCTCTCCTGCCATTTAATGAAATCATAGAGCATAATCTTAAATTCTAAAGATAAAATTCCTAAAATATTTCTAAACTTTTTTAACACTCAACGAATGTCATACATATTTGAAAAAATTTCATTGGCTTCTATTCAAATATTCATATAATCACCCTGTTCAACACTATCCAAAGCCTGTGGAACATATTTCTTAATTTGATTTACCTCTGCATCCGAAAGGAAGAGATGTGTTGCTCGAACGGAATCTTCCCAAACATTTAAAAGTGCTGTCAGCAATAAAGTATTTCTTTCTTGAACTTCATATATTTTCATGTCATTTATCCCCATATTTTCTAATTTTTCTTGATTATACTATGACTTAATCAGAAAGCCTTGTCCTTCCCGAAATTCATATTTTTAATTTCCTACCTGATAAATGTCTTTTCCCGATGTAATATAATGTATGATATAGTTTGGGCGCACAGCGGGTCCAAAACTGTAACCGCTGTAACATTCCGCAGTACCATAGAAACAGACATATAGATCTCGAAACATTGGTTTTGCTAACTGTATAAGAATTCTAATAATTAAACCAATAATCTTAACAGCCATTATTTTTTCCTCCATTTTAACAAGAATGCTGAATTTGTAATTACAAATACTGAACCAGCATTATGTACAAGTGCGCCGATAACAGGATTTAATATTCCCAGGATTGCCAATGTAATTGCAATGAAATTTAGAGTCATTGAAAAAGTCATATTCAGTTTGATTATAACCATCATGTGCTTAGACAGTGCCACAAGATGTGGCAACTCTTTAACCTCATCATCCACTAATGCTATGTCGGCAGCATCCACTGCTATATCACTTCCTACACCACCCATAGCAATTCCTACATCAGCCTTTTTTAATGCTGGAGCGTCATTGACACCATCACCAATCATACACACCGGCATTCCGTTCTTTTGATATTTCTCAATGTATTCAAGCTTATTCTCTGGCATACAGTTTGCCTTTACATCTTTGATATGAAGCAAACTTGCTATCGTATTTGCAGCATTTTCATGATCTCCAGTCAAAAGAACTGGACATATACCAAGTTTTAATAGCTCATCTATCATGTTTCCGCTTTCCTTGCGCACAGTATCTGATAATGCAAGGAAACCGGCAAAAATGTTGTTTATAGATACATAAACGATTGTACATCCTTGTCTGACATAGTCTTTGGTATCTTCTAGAACCGGTATCTTCACATTATACGCCTTTAATAATTCTGGATTACCCGCAAGCACCCCTTTCCCTTCAATCTCTGCACACACACCTCTTCCCGGGATCATCTGAAAATTATCAACTTTTGCAAAATCATTTTTTTCTTTCTTGAAACAATGAACAATTGCTTTACCCAGCGGATGCTCCGAAAATTGTTCGGCAGAAGCCACAATTTGATACAGTTCTTTTTTTGTTAATAACTCAGACACACTTTGCACCGCAATGACTCTAGGTGTACCATAAGTAAGCGTACCAGTTTTATCAACCGCTATTATCTTTGTATTTGCCAGTCGTTCCAATGCATCACCTTGTCGAACAAGAAACCCATGCTTTGTTGCATTCCCTATAGCAGCCATAATTGCTGTCGGTGTAGCGAGCACTAATGCACAAGGACAAAATACAACAAGTATTGTCACTGCTCTGATAATCTGTCCCGTAATGAGCCATGTTACCACAGCTGCACTCAATGCTATTACTACAATCCAGGTTGCCCACCTGTCTGCAATTCCAACAATCTTTGCCTTTCCAGCATCCGCTGACTGGACCAGTCTTATCATACGTTGAATACAACTGTCTTCCCCCACTTTGGTTGCTTCCATTTCAAAAGTTCCAAACTGATTTACCGTACCACTGGATATCTCATCACCAACCGTTTTATCAACAGGAAGTGATTCACCTGTCATTACTGCCTGATTGATGGAGGTCTGCCCCAATATAATGATTCCGTCAACAGGAATTGTCTCACCTGGAAGAACACGAATTTTGTCACCAACCCTGACTTGCTCAGCCGGGACTATTACTTCTTTATCCATTTGTAAGACCCTGGCTGTCTGCGGAGTCAGATGTACCAGTTTTTCAATACCAGCTCTGGCTTTTGCAACAGTCATTTCCTCCAATAGAGCACCTAACTGCATTATAAAAGCCACTTCGCCTGCTGCAAATGTTTCTCCAATACAAAGAGAAGCAATAAGTGCAAGTGAAACCAACACATCAGCCTTAATATCAAAAGCTGTAACTAATCCTATAATGGCTTCCAGAATAATAGGAAGTCCACATAAAATAATAGCAACCCACGCCAAATCAAAAGGAAATAGCTGAACATTAAGTAAACTACAGATAATTGACACACCAGAGATTGCAAGTAAGATGATATCTTTCCTAATACCACCTATTTCCATTAACTCTTCTAGTTTTTTTATAATCTGCTTCATTAGCAATACTCCTTTCTATACCCAACAGGGTATTGGTATAATATACACATAGGGGTATGGGTTGTCAATAGTGTTTTATCTTTTTACAATAAGAAAAAAAGTGGACTTACCACAAAATGGATCATCCACTTTTTTACTTGAATAAAACAATTATCCCATATTAGAAAATCGTTCTACCGCTTTTGTAAATTTTTCAATTGTTTTATCCGCATCTCCATGTTCGATACCATCTTTGACACAGTGTTTGATATGTCCTTCTAAAACAACCTTTCCACATCCATGAAGAGCAGATTTCGCTGCATTAATCTGAGAAAGAATATCTTCACACGGAACATCCTCGTCAACCATGCGATCAATTGCCTGTACCTGACCAATTATCTTTTTTAAACGACGATGTAAATTGTCTGCATCCATACATTGCTTCATATTAGAATCCTCCATACTATAAGGGGTATATGTTTATTGTACTATGCTGGTTGAATAAAGTCAATTTGACATTGGATTTCAGGAATTTCATTTCCACCAGTTATGACACACCTATACCAGCAACCTCTTAGCGAATGATGCTGCTCCAAAGGATGTGCAGGAACTGTTAGGACACTCAAATGTAAGTACCACAATGAATGTCTATGCTTACTCAACAAAAAAAGCCAAACGGGACTCCGCTGTGAAATACAAAGAAATTTAAATAATCTGGAACTGCGTCCATTTCTGTGACTTCAACCTCCTGATGAAAATTGCGCCACGGAACACAAGATCAATACTCATACCGATTGCAACACCGAGAACACCCCATCCCAGCCACAAGCCAAACAACGCCGAAAACAGCAGTCGTGCAGCAATAGTCAGCGTAATTGATACGATCATAGTGAACTTCACATCGCCGGCAGCACGAAGTCCATTGCCCAGTGAACCAGCAAATGGATAAGCCAGACCATTGAAGATATTATTAATTTTAACCCAAATACACCAATGCAGTTACCAACGACATTAATGACATTTGCGATAATGGATATGTACATCGTCACATTCGCTTTACCGATACTGCGGCAAAGTGCCGCACCGGCATCATATACAGCAAGCGCTGGTAAGGAAAGTGTTGTGATTATAAGATAGGATTCACAGACTGTCATTACATCAGGCTCAATCTTGCCAAATAGAAGTTTTAAAAGCTGTGTATCAAACAACAGAATCAAAACCGTCATAATAACGGAAACAACAGTAGAAATCATCAAAAGCTGTCCCGAAGAACGTGAAGCCGATTTGTTATTTTTGTTTCCGATATACTGGCTGATGATAACTGCACCACCAGACGATAGTGCTGTGAACAAGAATATAAGTACAGTAGAAAAATAAATAAGTTTATTCATAAACAGCTTTATTTTATTTCTTTTCCATCCTGCCGTCAAGATGCAATAGCCACTGAAACCAAGCTTAAAAGCCTCAGTCTCCAATCAGACACAAACTGGATATGTCAATAACTTTCTTTTAATATTTTGAAAAAGAGTTTGTCATTCCAAACCAATAATGATATAGTTAAGAAAATGAATTTGAGGTGACATACAATGAACTATATAAAACATAAATCAGATGAATCTATGGAAGATTACTTGGAAACTATTCTATCTTTACAACAAAAAAACGGATTTGTACGCTCTATTGATGTTGCAACTGAATTAGGATTTACGAAAGCCAGTGTCAGTGTCGCTATGAAAAACCTTCGTGAAAAAGAACTTATCACTATGGCGGAAAATGGATACATCACATTGACCGAAAGCGGTCTTTCAAAGGCTGAAATCGTTTTAGAGAGGCATACTCTTCTTTCTGATTGGCTAATTCGCCTTGGGGTAAGTGAGCAAGTAGCTAAAGAGGATGCCTGCAGAATCGAGCACGACATAAGCGAAGAAACTTTTAACGCCTTGAAAAAACATTGGATTATCTTCACAAAACAAGTATGATACAGAGCAGTACCACTTTGTTACTTTTATTAAATGTTAGTATTTAACAAATTTACCCATGTTTGAACATCCTCTGTGGCTGCACTGGATGGAAATCTCTGTCCTTCCTGCCAATCACCGGCTCCAGCCAGTTCTTCCAATAATGTTGCGCTTTCTCCCATACCAGAAGAAGCTGATGTGGCAAATGGTATTACCGTTTTTCCTGTAAAATCATTATTTTCCACGAAAATATTTACCGGCCATGCCGCAATCTGCCACCAGATTGGATAGCCAAGAAATACTGTATCATAAGAATCCCAGTCTGGGACTTCTGTGGTCGTCAGCTCTACATTTCTAAAACTTTCATCATCGTGTTCTTTCACGACACGACTATTATTATTCGTATAGTCCAGATCCTTATCCGTATATGGCTGGGCCGGGGTAATTTCAAACAGATCTGCTCCTGCTGCGTCTGCAATATCTTCTGCTACTCTGGCAGTGTTACCAGAGCCAGAAAAATATACTACAAGTACCTTTCCTGTCTCTGTTTCAGATATACTTTCAGCTGTATCCTGTTCTAATGAAGTATTTACAGTGGTATTATTATTTCCACAGGCTACAAGTCCAAAAGTCATTGTTAATGCTAATAGTAAGGCTGCTATTTTTTTCATAGCTTTTTCTTTCTCTCCATTTATTTACATTCTAATAAAATTTCATATATCTCTTTTGCAGTCAGTTCCTTGCAACATCCCGCTGTAATGTTTGCAGAATCTGCGATTGCCCTGCAATCGGTATCTTCTGGTATTCCTAATTCCTTGAATGTTGCCGGTAATCCGATTTCTTTCACAAATGCAGCTAATGCAATCGCCTTATTACTTTCTTTTTCCTCAATATTCCAGACATTTTTTGCGAATCGAACAAAACGATTAAGATCGGCATCATAGATGTGTTTATACAAGACAGGATGGATTACTGCCAGTCCTGCTCCGTGATTGCAATTCGTATATGCACCAAGCTGATGCTCAATCTGATGTGCCTGAAAATCAGTTACTTATTTATCTGCCTGTGCAGCTTCCATGAGTGCCTTACCGGCATTCCAAGCCTGTCCGACTTTTTCGGTTGCCACATAGTATCCAGCCTGGAACTGGTCAAAAATAAGTGCATTTAATTTCAGTGGATCAATCTTGCCGTTTTCTGAAATCACTTTTTCATCTACGCTGACATTTACAATTGTTCCTACGATTGCATGCATATTTTCAGTTTCTACAATCTCAGCAAGCTCGCACTCAAGTGCTACAGGAAACTCTGTGATGATCGGTGCATTTACATGTGCGCTCTTCTCGGCATGATAACCTGATTTTTCAAATTTATCCGGCATCTTATTCCCGGTAGCAATACCATAGAAATCTGCCACATCCATATGTTCTTTATCTGCAAGACTCACGGTAAACGCCTTTACAGCTCTTATGTTTTTCGTTGTTTTATGATCTTCATTGATAAATAATGCAATTTTGTCATGCCCGCTGATCATTCCCCATGCAGCATTCAAAACACCTACTGTTCCATTCTCATCATATGCAGCCACCATTAAAACAGGCATTGGAAATATTGCTGGCTGTACTCCTAAATCTTTTCTCATTTTGAATTACCTCCTGATATTCTAAACAAAATTTTCATTTTTAATGATAGTTATGAATAAATTTCACAAATGCAGGATCATCATGGTTTACGATCTCACTGTGTCCAAGATCCTTTGCAGCAATTGTCTGCATCTCTTCATCTGTAAGTGTGAAATCCCAGATATTGATATTCTGTTCCATTCTCTCTACATGAACAGATTTTGGAATGATTGATACTCCTCGCTGTGTATTCCATCTGAGGGCAACCTGTGCGGCTGTCTTACCATATTTCTGACCAATTGCTGTAAACTCAGGATCTGTGAAGATGCCGTGTTTTCCCTCTGCAAGTGGTCCCCAAGCCTGTGGTACGACACCGTAAGCTTTCATATTTTCAATAGCTGCCTGCTGTACGAAATATGGGTGAAGTTCGATCTGATTGACTGCTGGAATAACCTCAACGGTCTCGCAAAGGTTTGTAAGGATTGCTGGATAGAAGTTTGATACTCCGATTGCCTTTGTGAGTCCCTCTTTGTAAGCTTTTGTGATTCCGCGGTATGCTGCGAAATAATCACTCATTGGCTGATGTAAAAGGATCAGATCAGCGTAGTCCATATTAAGTCTCTTAAGACAGGCTTTAACTGCTTCATATGCAGCTTCCTCTGTTCCCATATCAGTTACCCATACTTTTGTTGTAATAAAAAGTTCTTCTCTTGTTGTGATTCCGTCTGCAATTGCTCTTGCAACAGCTTTTCCGACTGCTTCCTCATTGCCGTAAGCAGTTGCTGTATCGATCAGACGATATCCTGTTTTGATTGCCTCGTAAGTTACTTTCTCGCACTCTGCTGCATCTGGTATTTGGAAAACTCCAAATCCTTCGAGTGGCATTTTGGCTCCTGTGTTTAATGTGATAAATTCCATTGTTCTTCCTCCTTATTTTATTCTGTGATATTTAACTGGTTATTGGCACCTACAATCTCACAGATACTGATATTTTCATTTCTGTATCTAGCTTTTTCATTTTTCTCTGGCATATTCATCTGAATCGCCATCATCGGACAAGCATGGATACATGCCATACAGGTAATACAACCTTCCGAATGCCATACACTTCTTTGTCCATCCATGGTAAAACAATTCTTCGGACATACTTTTGTACAGATCTCGCATCCAATACATTCATTCGTAATCCGATAAATATTGGAAAAAGCATCTTTTGGCATATGTGCCATTCGCGTAAGATACTCTTTGTGTGCTGCTCGATCTTTATCTGTTACAGGTGATATATACTGCCTGTCATTTGTAATATCTTCCCGGATCATTTTAATATGCTCATCCACTTTTTTGTCGAGCCTTTTCTGCTCATCCATATCAAATCCTGGAAGGAAATTGTCCACCATCAGAAGTACATTGATATAAGATGGATTGATACCGATCTCTTTTAGCATATTTTCTGCAAGCCAGGCAGCACCTCCGTGTCGGTTTCCATATGTCAATATCATATAAAAGTATGGCGTCTCAAAATTTGCCTTTTCCAAGAACTCTCTTACTAAAGCCGGAACCTCATGACCGAAGACAGGACACACAATTCCAATCTTCTCTGCCTTGTAAGACATATTTTTATCATGAATTGCCTGTGCAATACTGATTGGCTTTTCTTCTAACTGTTTTGCAACGTAGAGACTGTTTCCTGTTGCCGTAAAATAGAAAATCACTTTTCTCACCTCACTTATTAAATTGAAAATAGAACCTATTATGCTATAATTGGTTTTGATGAATAAACGGAAATTATTCTTCTTTCTGATGTGAATTTTATTATAAAAAGAGAAAAAAGTACAATGCCAATCCTTAATACTACTATAAATATTTTTTATACTGAAATAGGTGAGCTCAATGATTGAATTATATGAATTACGTCAGTTTGTGACATTCGCAGAAACAGGGACTTTATCGCAAGCAGCCGAAATATTACACTTATCCCAGCCTGCACTCAGCCGAAATATGAAAAAACTTGAAGATGATCTCGGAATAACTCTTTTTGAACGTAAAAAGAACCGGATCGAACTAAACAAAAATGGAGAATACGTGCTTGATATGGCAATAAATCTATTGAAAGATGCTGATGCTTTTATTTCAAAAGTCCGTGATTTTGACCGAAAGAACCGCACAATCTCTCTTGGTGTCTGTGCGCCTGCCCCAATATGGACACTTGCCCCACTTATCACCAATACTTATCCTCATATGTCTTTACAGACCGAAACGGCTCAAAAAGATCATCTCCTTGCGGGTCTTCACAATGATATTTACCAAATGATTGCTCTTCCCGAAAAACCTGCTGGAAACCAGTACTTTTGCAAAGCATGTGGACAGGAAACATTAATGTTCGCACTTCCAAAAGGTCACCAATATGCGAGGAGAAAAAAGCTTTCTTTTTCGGACATGAACGGGGAAAATATGCTCTTAATGCCAGATATCGGTTTCTGGTCTTTTGTTATGGACAAAATGCCAGACTCCCGCTTTTTGACGCAAAATGACCGATTCAGTTTTAATGAACTAATTCAGGCATCTTCGTTGCCATCTTTTGTCACGGATTTATCTGAAAAATATAGCCAAACACCTCCTGGTCGCATTTATGTTCCGATTTCAGACGATGAAGCAACTGTGACTTACTATTTTGTATGTAAGCATGAAAAGGAACGCGAATTTAGGGCTTTGATAAATTTACTATGATTATGAATCCTCAAAGCGTAACTTCTTTGGATTCATAACTCATTTCGTGCCTCCTGTCATAGAAATTCATTATTAAAATAGTTCTGAGCTGTATCTCTTATTTTCATAGGGCATTTAAGAAAAAATACCATAATTAAAAGGAAAGTGCAAAGATTTGGAACCCAGACACTGTCAGTTTCAGCAGTTCTTTGTCATACCCTACAAATATATTGGGAAGCGAATGCTTCCCACTCATTAACTTCTTGATAAACTTCTTATAAAAATTCCTCCCAAAACTCCTGTAACCCAGCAAATTTTAAGTCCGCATCCTTATCGAAATGTTCAAGAAAATCCCACACCTTTTGTGCATCTTCCGGATTTTTGTACGTTAGCTCCCACTGACTAATTACTTGACCATCCTTAATTTTCTTACTCACAATTCCCTGTTCTGTAAAGGCTGTAATCGTCCAAACTTTTTCCTTCTTTTCATCTTCTGATACCGAAGCACATTCCGTAGCCCCTTCCATTCTGTCAATTCCCACTTCCGTATCATTGACAAGCATTACTTCCTGGTACTTAGACATAGCCTTGCTTTCCAGTTCCTGTGCCGCTTTGGCGGTCCGAAGGATCACTTGATCCTCTGTTACCAGATTTTTAGTCCAATTTCTCTTGTCTGCAGCATCACCTTGAGTCTCATCATCGTAAGAGGTTCCACCTGCAAAGCCATTTGCCGCAACATTAAGTGCTGCCGAAGAAGCGGCTGTTGCCCTCATCTCAGGTGATGCCTTTAACGCAGCTTTTTTCGCTGCTTCATCTTGCTTTTCCTTAAGCTCTTTGAGTCGCTCTTTATAAGCTTCAATATACTTATCAATTTCTTCCAGCATATCTTCCCATTCATCTGAAGACATCTCACGCCAATCCTTGTCCTCTTTTAACTCTTTTGCTGTAATCTTATGTAACTCTTCAAACAGTTTTAGCAAATCAGAAGCACTGATACTCACTCCCGTAGTCTCATTTTCCAATATGGTTTGCGACTCTCCAAGTGCCTTGGTCCAATTCATTTTTTGGCTCTTAATGTGATCCAGTGAACCAAAATCCATTCCATCGGTTGGGGATATCACAAGCTTCATGGCATTCCAGCTTCCCCATTTGCTGTTAACCCCTTCCCCAATAGAATCTACATACTGACAATAGGCAAACATCTCTGCTGCTGTTGCATTCTTTGGGTCAAACTCTGATAGATTCACGTCTACGCATTCATCCTCATTTTCTGTAGCGATTTTTACGCGAATCATGATATCGTTACATCCTGGTTTCTTGACAAGTGATGCACTCATGCCATAGCCCATAGAGCCGGCATTGGCAAATCCCATTCCAAGTGAGGTTACTTGTTCCTCTTCTGTCTTGATGGTAACGTTTTTGCATCCGTAGTAAGGCGGTGCAAACACTGCATGACTTGAAGTTTCTCTTTGCTTGCACTGTTCTTCTGTGTTCTTTGGCTCCTTTTTCTCGAATAATCCTTGGCAATTGGAAACTGTTTTGCTTTGGCTTTTTGTTGCGGACACTTGGTAAATGTTCTTGCTACCAAAGCTTCCTAACCCTGCTATTGACATACTCTCTCCTTTCTGCAGTCAATCTGTCAGTCATGACTGCTCTGCTCCCTCGTTCTGAGTCCAAGCATTTTTTTGATACAATATTTATATCGAAACATTTCGTTTCTTTATAAATGCTCGATAAATGCTCGCTAACACCAAAAATAAGGAATACACTCTCAATGAGCATATTCCTTATATCT
>CALFNR010000219.1:0-57570 GCA_937903005.1 uncultured Lachnoclostridium sp.
TAAAACCGTAGTTTCAAAACGAATTTATTCTCTGAATTTTCAAGGTTGTTTCACTATTTAATTATCAAAGTCCTCATCGCTTATCTCAAAGCGCTTACTTATTATAAATTATGTTTTGTTGTTTGTCAACAACTTTTTTTATTTTTTTCTGAAAGTTTTTAAACCTTCGAAAGAAATAAAACGGAGAAGGAGGGATTTGAACCCTCGCGCCGCGTAAACGACCTATACCCTTAGCAGGGGCACCTCTTCAGCCACTTGAGTACTTCTCCGAACTAACTGAACAATTAATGTTTATTTAGTTAATGCGTCAAACGCAAGATTTATTATAGCAGTAGTGTAAGTGTATGTCAACTTTTTTTTTAACTTTTTTTTTAATTCGTCATATTTTCTTATTTTTGTGCATATAAAACGCTTGTTTATCTTACATACATGTTGTTGCCATTACAGTCTATTGCCACTATAACTGGTAGTCTTTCTACTTTTAATTTTCTAATTGCTTCTGTTCCTAAATCATCATATGCAATAACCTCGGCTTCCTTAATGCATTTAGAAAGAAGTGCACCTGCCCCACCAATTGCTGCAAAATATACAGAATGACTTTTTACCATAGCTTCAATTACTTCTTTACTTCGTTTTCCCTTTCCAATCATCCCTTTCATTCCTTGCTCGAGCAACAATGGTGTGTATTTATCCATTCTGCTGCTGGTAGTTGGTCCTGCTGAACCTATAACCTGACCTGGTCTTGCTGGAGTAGGGCCAAGATAATAGATTATATTATTGGCAAGCTTAAACGGTATTGACTCTTTATTTTGAATTGTTGTATATAAACGTGCATGTGCTGCATCTCGTGCAGTATATATAGTTCCTGTAATATATACAAAGTCTCCTGCTTTAAGTGTGTCTATTACTTCATCTGTTATTGGTGTTAATATATCTTTATACATAATTATGCTCTCTCCCTTATTAAATTGTTCTTGTAACATGTCTGTTTACATGACAGCATATATTAATTGCAACAGGAAGTCCTGCAATATGTGTTGGGTAAGTTTCTACATTTACAGCTAAAGCTGTCGTTCTACCCCCAAGACCTGCTGGTCCAATATTAAGCTGATTAACCTTTTCTAATAATTCTGCTTCTAGCTCTTTTACGTACGGAATGCTTGATGAAGAATTTAAATTTCTGGTTAGGGCTTTTTTTGCAAGCAGTGCACACTTTTCAAATGTCCCACCTATTCCCACGCCAACAACCATAGGAGGACAGGCATTTGGCCCAGCAAGCTTTACAGCTTCAATAACAGCATCCTTAACGCCTTCTATACCATCAGCTGGTTTTAGCATATAGCTTCTACTCATATTTTCGCTTCCAAATCCCTTTGGCGCAACTGTAAGTTCTATTTGATCGCCTTTTACAATCTGATAGTGTATTACTCCTGGAGTATTATCCTTTGTATTAATTCGATTAATTGGATCCCTCACTACGGATTTTCTTAAATAACCTTGCTCATAGCCCTCTCTAATGCCCTGATTAATTGCATCCTCTACATACATGCCATCTATATGTACGTCCTGCCCTATTTTTGCGAATACCACAGTCATACCAGTATCTTGACATATTGGTATTTGTTCTTCTTTTGCTATAGACATATTTTCTTCTAATGTCTTAATAATTTTTCTTCCAAGTTCAGATGTTTCCTTCTCTCCTGCCTCACATATTGCTTCCTTTACATCATCTGATAAAACAAGGTTAGCTTCAATACACATTTCTTTAATATTTCTTGTAATGTCTTCTGCCTTTACTATTCTCATAATTATATTACCTTTCATACTTTTAAGTAAATCTCTATTACAGTACAAATACACTTATAATCTAAATGACAGATCATAAGTGTATTTGTGTTTGCTGTTATTTAATTTTCCTCTTTATTGTCAAGTTCCGCTGCCTCAACAACAGATTCCTCTATTGACTCTGCTGCTTCTTCACTATTTTCAGCTAGAACTTCTTTTTCACGAACCTTTGCAATACTAGCTACTTTAATATCCTTTGTATTGTCTAAATTCATAAGTTTTACACCTGAAGTTATTCTTCCAATTTCAGAAATTTGATCTACTGGTAATTGAATAATAA
Source organism: uncultured Lachnoclostridium sp. (assembly GCA_937903005.1). Taxonomy (GTDB): domain Bacteria; phylum Bacillota; class Clostridia; order Lachnospirales; family Lachnospiraceae; genus Clostridium_AI. The sequence goes on from CALFNR010000219.1 coordinate 2,126, forward strand.
TTCCTTCTGTTGTAATCATCATTATTTCATTGCCTTCATTGACAGCTTTTACCCCCACAACATCTCCTGTTTTTTCAGTGATCTTGTAGCATTTAACACCCTTGCCACCTCTACGTTGAGGATCGAATTCAGATAATTTTGTTCTCTTACCTAAACCATTTTCGGATACAAGTAGTAAGTGTGTACCCTGAGTATTTAGCTGCATTCCTATGATTTCATCTCCGTAGGACAAATTCATACCAATAACACCCATGGATGTTCTGCCTGTTGGTCTTACATCTGTTTCATGGAAACGTATACATTGTCCAAGCTTAGTGACTAGTATAATGTCCTTGTTATTATCAGTCTCTTTTACTTCAATTAACTCATCATCATCACGTAAATTGATAGCCTGAAGGCCTGTTTTACGAATATTTGCATACTCCTTAACAGAAGTTTTTTTAACAATACCTGTACGAGTTGCCATAAACAGATATTTGTCTTCTCTATATTCGCTAAGAGTAATCACTGCTGTTACTTTTTCTTCTGGCAGTAATTGAAGTAAGTTAACAATGGCAGTTCCTCTTGCTGTTCTACTTGCCTCTGGAATTTCGTAGGCCTTTAGTTTATAAACTCGTCCTTTATTGGTAAAGAATAATATCATATGGTGAGTTGTTGTCATAAACAAGTCCTCAATATAATCTTCCTCTATTGTCTGCATTCCCTTGATACCTTTACCGCCACGGTTCTGGCTCTTAAAGTTATCTGTAGTCATACGTTTAATATAACCTAAACTTGTCATTGCGATTAATGTGTTCTGCTTTGGAATTAAGTCTTCCATCGAAATGTCAAATTCGTCATAACCAATAGATGTTCTACGATCATCTCCATATTTATCGCGAATTACAGTAATCTCTTCTTTGATTACCCCAAGTAATTTCTTTTTATCGCCTAAAATAGCTTCATACTCTGCTATCTTATTCATTAATTCTGCATATTCGCCTTCTAGCTTTTCTCTTTCCAAACCTGTCAATGCACGAAGTCTCATGTCTACAATTGCCTGAGCCTGTACGTCATCTAAGGCAAATCTCTCGATTAAACGCTCTTTTGCAATTGCTGTATTTCTGGAAGAACGAATTATACTGATTACTTCATCAATGTGGTCAAGTGCAATCAATAAGCCCTGTAAAATATGGGCTCTCTCTCTTGCTTTATTTAAATCATACTGAGTTCTTCTTGTTACTACATCTTCTTGGTGCAGTAAATAGAACTCTAGCATTTGGAGAATATTCATTACAACTGGTTCGTTATTTACCAATGCAAGCATTATAACACCAAATGTGTCCTGTAATTGAGTATGCTTGTAAAGCTGATTCAATACAACGTTTGCATTTGCATCACGACGAAGCTCAATACAAATACGCATACCTTGTCTATCAGACTCATCACGTAACTCTGTAATTCCATCTATTTTTTTATCTCTATGCAACTCCGCAATTTTTTCAATTAATCTTGCCTTGTTTACAAGGTAAGGAAGTTCTGTTACAACAATTCGGCTTTTTCCGTTAGGCATTGCCTCAATATCAGTTACTGCACGTACTCTAATTTTGCCACGTCCTGTACGATAAGCTTCTTCAATACCTCTTGTACCTAAAATTGTTGCTCCTGTTGGAAAATCTGGCCCTTTAATGATTTGAAGTATTTCTTCTATTTCTGTCTTTCTATCTTCTAAGACATTGTTATCAATGATTTTAATAACAGCATCTATAACCTCACGTAAGTTGTGTGGTGGTATATTTGTTGCCATACCTACAGCAATACCGGATGTACCATTTACTAAAAGATTTGGAAAACGAGATGGTAATACAACTGGTTCCTTTTCCGTCTCATCAAAGTTCGGTATGAAATCAACTGTATTTTTATTAATGTCGGACAGCATTTCCATTGAAATTTTGCTTAAACGTGCCTCTGTATAACGCATAGCTGCAGCGCCATCACCATCTACAGAACCAAAGTTTCCGTGTCCATCAACAAGGGGATATCTTGTTGACCAGTCTTGTGCTAAATTTACTAAAGCACCGTAAATAGAACTATCACCATGAGGGTGATATTTACCCATTGTATCACCGACAATACGGGCACATTTACGATGTGGCTTGTCCGGTCCATTATTTAACTCGATCATTGCGTATAAAATACGTCTTTGTACCGGCTTTAAACCGTCTCTTACATCTGGTAAGGCTCTTGAGGCAATTACTGACATCGCATAATCGATATACGATGTTTCCATTGTCTTCTTCAGATCGACCTCATGAACCTTGTCAAAAATATTTTCGTCCATGTAACTTCCTCCATCTTTATGAATCAATAGCTAGAACTAAAATATATTAGATGTCTAAGTTTCTAACAAATTTAGCATTTGCTTCGATAAATTCACGTCTTGGTTCTACTTTATCTCCCATTAAAGTATTGAATGTCTCATCAATCTGTGCGTCTAATTCTTCGTCATATATAACCTTAAGCAGAACTCGTTTCTCTGGGTCCATCGTAGTATCCCAAAGCTGCTCAGCATCCATTTCCCCTAATCCTTTATAACGCTGGATTTTATTATTTCCATCACGTCCAATTTCAGTAAGAATATTATTTAACTCTTCATCACTGTATGCATAGTAGATATTCTTAGCCTTCTCAACCTTGTAAAGTGGTGGCTGTGCGAGATATACATATCCTTGTTTAATTAACTCTGGCATAAAGCGATAGAAGAATGTTAATAATAGTGTACTGATGTGTGCTCCATCGACATCAGCATCTGTCATGATGATAATTTTATGATATCTGAGTTTAGATATATCAAAGTCCTCTGAAATACCAGTACCAAAAGCTGTAATCATCGCACGAATTTCAGCATTGGCTAAAATTTTATCTAACCTGGATTTCTCGACATTTAGAATCTTACCTCGTAATGGAAGAATAGCCTGTGTTGCTCTTGATCTTGCAGTCTTAGCACTACCACCGGCAGAATCTCCCTCAACAATATATATTTCACAATTCTCAGGATTCTTGTCAGAACAGTCTGCTAATTTACCTGGAAGGCTCATTCCATCTAACGCTGTCTTTCTCCTTGTTAGATCTCTTGCCTTTCTAGCTGCATCTCTTGCACGCTGTGCAACAATAGCTTTCTCACAGATTAATTTCGCTACAACTGGATTCTGCTCTAAAAAGTATTTCAATTGTTCTGAGACAACACTCTCAACTGCCCCACGTGCCTCACTATTGCCTAGCTTCTGTTTTGTCTGTCCCTCAAACTGAGGCTCACCAATCTTTATACTGATAATAGCTGTTAAACCTTCACGAATATCTTCACCTGATAGGTTTACTTCGTTATCCTTTAAAAACTTTTGACTTCTTGCATAGTCATTAAATGTTTTTGTGAGCGCATTTTTGAAACCAACAAGGTGGGTTCCACCTTCAGGTGTTGTAATGTTATTCACAAAACTATAGCAGCTTTCTGTATAAGAATTATTATGCTGCAGTGCTACTTCTACAAATACGTCATTCTTTTGTCCCTCAAAATACATAATGTTTTCATATAGAGGGTCTTTATGACGATTTAAATACTCTACATATTCTTTAATTCCACCTTCTGCATAGAACTCTCTTACTTTTGGCTCTTCTAGTCTTTTATCTGTTAAAACAATCTTTAATCCTTTTGTTAAGAATGCCATTTCACGTAATCTCTGTCTTAACACCTCATAGTCGAAGACTGTTTCTTCAAAAATTTCCTTATCAGGTAAAAATGTTACACAAGTACCTACGTGAGTCGTATCACCAATCACTTTTAGAGGGTACATTACTTTACCTCTTTCATAGCGTTGATTATACATCTTTCCATCTTTGTGTATTGTTACTTCGAGCCATTCTGATAAAGCATTTACAACAGATGCACCAACACCATGTAAACCACCAGATACCTTATATCCTCCGCCACCAAACTTACCGCCTGCATGCAAGATAGTAAAAACAACTTCAACAGCTGGTAAACCTGCTTTATGGTTAATACCTACTGGGATACCTCTACCATTATCAATTACAGTAATAGAGTTATCTTCGTTGATTGTTACCTCTATGTGATTACAGTATCCTGCCAAAGCTTCATCTACTGCATTGTCAACGATCTCGTAGACAAGATGATGTAACCCTTTTGCGGAAGTGCTTCCGATATACATACCTGGTCTTTTTCTTACTGCCTCTAGACCCTCTAGAATCTGAATCTGGTCAGCACCGTATTCTGTACTCATATACATCCTCCTATTTTTTGTTTAAGACTGTTCCATTTATAACTTCATATATTTGATCCATAATCATTCGATTGTTAACGAACTCTTCGAGTCCTGTACAAGTAACTATGGTTTGAATATCTTTAATACTGTCAAGTAAATAGTTCTGTCTGTTTCTGTCTAATTCTGATAGAACATCATCCAATAGAAGAACAGGTTTTTCACCAATTACTTTTTTTACCATTTCTATTTCTGCAAGTTTGAGTGATAAGGCCGATGTTCTCTGCTGTCCCTGTGAACCGTACTTTCTAAGATCAACACCTTTAATTAAGAATTGTATATCGTCCCTGTGAGGACCAACACTTGTATTTTTGATGAGCATGTCCTTGTTACGAGATTTTAATAATTTAGCTTCAAATTCATCTTCACTGACATTTGGTACATACTGAATAAAAAGTTCCTCTTTGTTACCTGACAACCTTTTATGTATGTCAAATATTATAGTATTTAATTGATCGATAAAATGTTTACGTCTTTCAACGATCATTTTTCCATATTCTACTAATTGCATATCCCATATACAGAGTGTATCCAATAAATTCTGATTCAAACCAACCTGCTTTAGTAAATGGTTTCTTTGATTTAGTATCTTATTGTATTTCGTTAAGTTGTGTAAATACAACTTATCTAACTGGCACAGTTCCATATCAATAAAACGTCTTCTCTCACCTGGACCATTTTTTATTATGGATAAATCCTCTGGTGAGAAAAAGACCATATGGGCAAGTCCTATAAGCTCTGAAGACTTTTTGATCGGTATACCATCTATGGCTATCCCCTTGGACTTGCTGCGTTTTAAGTGCATATCAATCTTATGGGTAAAACCATCTCTGTCGATCAAAAGCCTTACATGAGCTTCTGACTTATCCATCATTATTAATTCCTTATCCTTGCTTCCCTTATGAGACTTTGTTGTTCCGCCTAAATATATCGCCTCTAGTATATTGGTTTTTCCCTGAGCATTATCTCCATAAAAAATGTTTACCCCACTGGAAAACTGAACACTGAGATCCGTATAATTTCTAAAATTGCATAATTCTAGTGATTTAACAAACATTCGTCACACCTATCAAATCTTATTCGTTTACTATCTTCACTTGGGAACCATTAAATTCTATAACGTCACCATTGTAGACTTTTTTTCCTCGACGTGTTTCTACTTCACCGTTTAACTTAACTTCTCCGTCTTGAATAACGATTTTAGCATCAACACCATTACTAACTAACCCGGCAAGTTTTAATGCCTGGCCTAATTTTATAAACTCATCTCGAATGCTAATTGTCTCCATATTAATTCACTCCCGCATTAAAATTTACTGGTAAGATCAAATAAATGTAGCTTTCTTCTTTATCTTTAATGAAACATGGAGCTTTTGGATTAAATAGATAAATATCTACTTCTTCATCATCAACAACTCTTAATGCATCCATTAGGAATTTAGGATTAAAGCCGATCAATATATCCTTTCCTTCCTTTGTAACGCTAATTTCTTCCTTCATTGATCCTAAAGATGAAGTCATGCTTAGCTCAATTTGAGCATCTGATACATTAATAACGATAGGCTTTTTTTCAGATTCTTTTACTAATAGGTTAGCTCGATCAATACAGCTTAGAAATTCTTTTTTATTAATTCTTACTTTTGTTTCGTAGTCATTTGAAAGCATTTGATCTATTTTATAGTATTCCCCTTCAATAAGACGGGAAACAACTGTTGTTTGATCGAATTCACAAACAATGTGTTTATCCGTAAAGTATAAAGATACATCTCTGTCTGTATCTCCTGGTAACACCTTACTAATTTCATTAAGTGTTTTTCCAGGAACAATAACCTTAACAGGCTCGTAACTTTCCTTTAATTCAATTTTTCTAATAGAAATTCTATGACCATCTAGAGATACAACTTTAAGTTCGTTTTGATTTATTTCAAACAACTCTCCAGTCATGATCTTGTTAGTTTCACTATCAGCAATAGAGAATACTGTTTGTCTAATAATTTCTTTTAAAGTAAACTGTGATAACTTAACACAAGTCCTTCTTTCAATATCAGGTAAGCTTGGAAACTCATCACATGTTTTACTTGAAAGTTTAAATTTAGCTTTCTCACAAAGAATGGTCATTTCATAATTATCATTTACTGAAATAGTTACTTCACTATCTGGTAGTTTTCGAATAATTTCAGAAAAGATTTTAGCATTAATAGCTACTTTACCTGCTACATGAACATCTCCCTTTACAAAAGAATCTATAGCAAGTTCCATATCATTAGCTGTAAGTTTTATCTTTTCGTTTTCAGCTTCAATTACAATACACTCAAGTATAGGCATTGTAGTTTTTGATGGTACAGCCCTTAAAGCAATATTTACACTATTTAAAAGATCTGTTTTATTACAAACAATTTTCATGATGTTGATAACTCCTTTCAAGCAGCTCTATATAAATATATATATATAATTATTAGCAGTAGTCTTATTAGGGTATGTTAAGATGTTAATAAGTGCTCTTAACCCTCTAAAACAAAGAAGATCCTAGTTGTATAACTCGTTTGAATTTTAAAAGATTGCGTGTTAACCAAATGTGTATAAATCCACAAACCAAAATTAATTTTAAGAAGTTAACAACAAAATCACATGGTTATACACATACTATTGAGGATTAATTTTCTTCTTTAGTATCTCAACTGTATTTTGTAAGGAGGTATCTGTCTCAAGGTCGTGTTGAATCTTCATAATACCATGTAAGATAGTAGTATGATCTCTATTTCCAAGCTTTTTACCAATATCCTTTAAAGATAACTCTGTATGTTCTCTACATAAGTACATGCAGACCTGTCTAGGATATGCAATATTTCTGCTTTTTTTACTAGATATTATGTCTGAAGACTGGATACCAAAATGATCAGCAATAATATCTGTAATTAACTCAACTGTGATATCTCTCTTATTATTAGGAGAAATTAAATCCTTTAACGCCTCTTCAGCAAGGACAACATCTACTTCTTTATTTTTTAATCGGCTTAGTGCCACTATTTTGGTTAAGGCACCCTCTAGTTCTCGAATATTAGACTTAATATTAGTAGCAATATATTTTAATACTTCATTGTCAATCGATAAGCCATCAAGTTCTTCTTTTTTCTTTAATATAGCCATTCTTGTCTCATAATCAGGAGATTGAATGTCTACCGGCAGCCCCCACTCAAACCTTGATCTTAATCGTTCCTCAAGTGTTTCAAATTCCTTTGGTGGCTTATCACTCGATATAATAATCTGTTTCTTAGATTCATGAAGAGCATTGAATGTATGGAAAAACTCTTCCTGAGTACTTTCCTTTCCTATTATAAATTGAATATCATCAATTAATAAAACATCAATGTTTCTATATTTTTTACGAAACTCAGCAACAGATGTAGTATCCGCACGATTACGAATTGCTTCAATTAGCTCATTGGTAAAAGCTTCACTTGTAACATACAGAACTTTTGCTGAAGGATTTTGTTCTAATATATAATGTGCAATTGAATGCATTAAGTGGGTTTTCCCAAGTCCAACACCACCATATATAAAAAGAGGATTGTAAACTTCAGCAGGAGCTTCGGCAACAGCAAGAGAAGCAGCATGCGCTAAGCTATTATTATTACCAACCACGAATGTATCAAACGTGTATCTTGGGTTTAAAAAAGAAAACCTGCTGTCATCCTTATAAGTTTGTTTGTTTGCTTGAGGAGAAGGGGTTACATTTTGCTTATGCTTTAATTCACTTGCCAACTCAAACTTAATTTCAAAACTTTCGCCAATAATTTCTTCAATTGATACTTGTAGTGGAACACCAAACTTGTTGATGATATACTTACGGCTATCACCTATTTTGCCGTCATTAATAGAAATAGTGATAAGATGGTCAACAACTGAATATACTTCTAGTGCTTGTAACCAAGTCCTAAAGGAGACATCTGTAATACCATGTTCAACTTTTAGATATTCGAGTATTTCGTCCCATTTTTCACGAATTATGTCTTCCATTGTAACCTCCCAATAATAAAAAAACATACATACGTATATCTTATATCATTTCAGTGCTTTTTTCAATGATACATTTCCACATCTGGTGGATAAATTGGATATTCTGTAAAATCATCTTTATAATTTTAGTTATAAAAACGCTATTTTAACACAAAAACAAAATGTTATACACAATAGAACAAAAGGTATAAACATATGTGTTGATAAAAAATACAAAATATAAACAACGGTCCAAATAAGCCAAAAAACACACCTTTGGACATGGTGCGTATAGAATTTTAACACGAGTCAGAAAAGTTATCAACATTTTATCAACAATTTGTGGATAACTTTTAAAAACTGAAATGTGAATAGCATGGTTTTGTTGTATTTGTGTTAAATTTATGTGCATAATTGGATATTTACCCACTTACAAGCAGCGTAACGGAGGACAAAGAAATAATTTTACTTGACGAAATGTAGCAATGATAATATAATTATGTTTGGTATTTTCAATTAAAATAGAAGAAATACGCCTACTATTTTTTGTAGGAATTAAATTGAGGAGGTGCTTTAGCATGAAAATGACATTTCAACCTAAAAAGAGATCAAGATCTAAGGTTCATGGTTTCAGAGCTAGAATGAGCAGTTCAAACGGACGTAAAGTTTTAGCTAGAAGAAGAGCAAAAGGAAGAAAGCAATTATCCGCATAGGTCGCAGTTATGTGGCCTTTTCTTCTATTTTGCAGATAGGAGATTTTGAAGTTGTCAGAATCATTAAAAAGAAATACAGACTTTCAGAAGGTTTATAAAACTGGAAGGTCTTATGCTAATAAGTACTTAGTGATGTATATAATTAATAATGGTTTAGAAAGTAATAGAATAGGTATATCCGTTAGTAAGAAGGTTGGCAATAGTGTCGTTAGGCACAGAGTTACAAGATTGATAAGAGAAAGTTATCGGTTAAATAAACAACAATTGAAAACCGGATTTGATATAGTAGTTATTGCAAGAAATTCTGCAAATGGAAAAGGATATGATGAAATCAGTAGTGCATTTATGCATTTAGGAAGTCTTCATAAGATTATTAAGTAAAGAGCTGATGAAGATATGTGTTTGAAAAAGATTATTATACTTATGATAAAGTTTTACAGAAGGTATATATCTCCGTTGAAGCGCTGTGGGTGTTGCCGGTTCACGCCGACGTGTTCCCAATATGCCATGGAAGCAGTCGAGAAGTATGGCGCCCTAAAGGGCAGCTACTTAGCGATAAGAAGAATACTAAGATGTAATCCGTTTCATGAGGGGGGATTTGATCCTGTACCTTAGTGAGATATGTATTACTAGTATAAATAAATTATGTGTAGCTTAAAGGAGGATAAACATTGGTCAAGTTATTCTTAACACAAGATCAAGGAAAGATTATAGGTCCGTTTGCTATTTTATTGGGTTTTATAATAAATGCATTATATAAGTTCCTCGCCTTATTTGGCGTTGAAAGTTCTGGATGGACTATTGTTTTAATGACATTTATCGTAAATGGTCTTATGATTCCGTTAACAATGAAGCAGCAAAAGAGTTCAAAGCTACAGTCACGTATGCAGCCAGAACTTACTGCTATACAGCAAAAGTATAAAGGAAAACAAGATCAGCAGTCTATGTTAGCACAACAGGCTGAAACAAAAGCGGTTTATGAGAAATATGGGACAAGCATGATGAGTGGATGCTTACCTATGTTAATTACTATGCCAATTTTGTTTGCATTATATCGTGTAATTTACAACATTCCTGCGTACGTTGATTCAGTCAAGGCGCTTTATAGTGAGGTGGCAGTTTTAATTCAAGGTTCTAATGGCTATGTAGATACCCTTCAGACATATTTACAACATGTTCAAGTGTCTACTAAGGGCTGGGGCAATATAAGTCAGGCTCTTTCAACAGCTAATGGAAATTCTGTGAATTACATTATAGACATACTTGCTAAACTTACACCAGATCAGTGGACTTCTCTACAAAATGATTTTCCTCAGATTGCAGGGGAGATTCAGAATCATTATCAGAGTATTAAGCATGTTAATAGTTTCTTAGGCATGGATATTACATCAACTCCATCCTTAGCTTCTATTTCTGTAATGATACCAATCCTTGCGGTTGTTACACAGATGATTAGTACAAAGTTAATGACTATGAATAATCCAATTGATCCAGATAACCCAGCGGCAGCAACGATGAAGTCTATGAATGTTACAATGCCACTTGTTTCAGGTATTATGGGACTTTTCTTACCAATTGGTGTAGGTTTATATTGGGTTGCAGGTTCTGTATTCCGTATTATTCAGCAAATATTCTTTAACAAATACTTTGAAAAAATGGATATTGATGAATTAATTGAAAAGAATAGGGCAAAGGCACAAAAGAAAAGAGAACGTAGGGGTATAAGTTCTGAACAGACATTACAGCAATATGCAAACCAGAAGGTTACAACAGTAAAGGATAAGTCAGAAGCAGTAAAGACAAGTAATAAAAAGATAAAAGGCTCAAACGAGGTAAAGGATTATAAAAAGGGTAGTGCAAATTATGATCCAAATAGTATTAGTTCGATTGCAAATATGCTAGGTGGTAAAAAGGAATAGAGCAAGGGGGATTTCAAATGGAGTGGGTTGAATTTACAGGAAAAAATGTTGATGATGCTTTAACAGAGGCATTAATTTCATTGGAAACAACAAGTGATAAGGTAGAATGGGAAGTAATTGAGAAAGAAAGTAAAGGCGTACTTGGTCTTTTTAGTAGACCTGCTAGAATTAGGGTTAGAGTAAAGCAGGAAGAAAAAAAGGAAGAAGAAGTAGTTGTAAAACCTCAAGTTAGGACAACAGTGACTACAGCTTCAACTATAACTTCAACAACAGTGGATTCTAATATTGCAGAAGTTGCAAGAACGTTTATGTTAAATGTTCTTAAGGAAATGCATGTTAATGCTGAGGTTAAAGTTGAATTAAAAGAGGGCAACCAGTTAGACATCGACATTGTCGGTGAGGATATGGGTGTACTTATTGGAAAAAGAGGACAAACTTTAGACTCATTACAGTACTTGACAAGCCTGGTTGTGAATAAAGAAAGTTCTGTTTATGTTAAAGTTAAATTAGATACTGAAAATTATAGAGAACGTAGAAAAGAGACTCTTGAAAACCTTGCAAGAAACATTGCTTATAAGGTTAAAAGAAGTAAACATTCCGTTTCTTTGGAACCAATGAATCCATATGAAAGAAGAATTATTCATTCTGCGTTACAGTATGATAAATTTGTTGATACTCATAGTGAAGGGGAAGAACCTTATCGTCGAGTTGTTGTTACATTAAAGAACAACTCTAGAGATCACAGTAGGCATTACAACAGAAATTATCATAATAACAGTAATTCAGGATATAAGAAGAATTATAAACCTGAGCATAAAAATAGTAACATCTAGTTATAAAGCAGGGCCAAAATAGAAGCGAAAGTATTATAGAGTAGTGACTCTGTTATACTTTCGTTTTTTACTTTTTGAATTCTACTTTTAGATGTAGTAGTATGGCGTCTGCGTTGAAATAGAAAGGGAAATATATGAAGACAGATACAATTGCAGCTATTGCAACTGCAGTAAGTAATGGTGGTATTTCAATTATTCGTGTTAGTGGTGATGAGGCATTAGACGTTGTTAACAAAATATATATATCAAAAGGTGGACAAAAAAAGTTAAAAGATTACGCATCCCATACAATACATTTTGGATACATCGAAAATCAAGGTGTAACAGTGGATGAAGTACTAGTGAGTATTTTTAGAGCACCAAATAGCTATACAATGGAAAATGTGGTTGAAATAAACTGCCATGGTGGTGCCTTGGTCACAAAAAAAATTCTAGAGTTATGTCTTGAAAATGGAGCAAGATCAGCTGATCCTGGTGAATTCACAAAGCGTGCATTTTTAAATGGGAGAATTGATCTTAGCCAGGCAGAGGCAGTTATGGATCTTATTAATGCAAAAAGTGAGTACGCATTAATGAGTTCGGTTAATCAGTTAAAAGGCAGTATTCATGAAGAAATAGTTAAAATAAGAGAACAGTTGATTTTGGATGTAGCATTTATTGAAGCAGTATTAGATGATCCAGAGCACTATGAGTTTGGAGACTATCAGACAGAGTTAAAAGAGAGATTAATAAAACAGGTTACTGATCTTGAAGAATTACTGAAGACAGCGGATAATGGGAAGTTTGTAAGAGAGGGAATTCAGACCGCAATTGTAGGCAAGCCTAATGCGGGAAAATCTTCCTTACTAAATCTTTTAGTGGGAACAGAAAAAGCCATTGTAACAGATATAGAGGGAACAACTAGGGATATTATTGAGGAATCAATTCAGATAGATGGAGTATGTCTTAATATCATTGACACAGCGGGTATTAGAAATACTGAAAATGTGGTTGAAAAAATTGGCGTAGAAAAAGCAATAGAATGCATTAATCGAGCTGATCTTGTATTATACGTAATTGATAGCTCAAGAGAATTAAATGAAAATGACTTTTCTATTATTGAAAAGATCAAAGATAAGAAGGCAATTATTTTACTAAACAAGACTGATCTTAATAGGGTTGTAGAACAAAAAGAAGTAGAAGATATGACCCAAAAGCCGGTATTTGCTATTTCAGCAAAACGTAATGAAGGGTTAGTAGAGGTGAGAGAATGTATTAAAAATATGTTCTTCCAGGGCGAACTTAATTTTAATGATCAAGTTTACATTACAAATGTTAGACATAAAGAAGCATTGGCAGACGCAATTATTAGTCTAAAACAGGTTTTACAATCAATGGAGGATGAGATGCCAGAAGATTTCCTTAGTATTGATCTTATGAGCGCATACGAGAGATTAGGTGAAATTATTGGTGAGTCAGTTGGTGAAGATTTAATTAATACAATATTTAAAGAGTTTTGTATGGGTAAATAAGTTAAGTAGAAGGAGACGAAAGAGATGTCGTATGAGTATGAGAGTTACGATGTAGTTGTAGTTGGAGCGGGACATGCAGGATGTGAAGCAGCACTTGCATGTGCAAGACTAGGACTTAACACAATTGTATTTACAGTTAGCGTAGATAGCATAGCACTTATGCCATGTAATCCTAACATCGGGGGAAGTTCGAAAGGTCATTTAGTAAAAGAGATAGATGCATTGGGTGGTGAAATGGGTAAAAACATTGATAAGACCTATATCCAATCAAAAATGCTAAATAAATCAAAGGGGCCAGCGGTACATTCTCTACGTGCCCAGGCAGATAAGCAGGATTACACAAGAGAAATGCGTCACGTACTTGAAAATACAGAAAATCTTACTGTAAGACAAGGTGAAGTATGTAAGATTCTTGTTGAAAACAATCAAGTAACAGGTGTTGAACTATTTTCAGGAGCAATTTATAGATGTAGAGCAGTTGTTTTGTGTACTGGTGTGTATTTAAAAGCAAGATGCGTCTATGGAGATGTAAGTAATTATACAGGTCCAAATGGTTTATCGGCAGCAAACCACTTATCCGATTCTCTTCGTAATCTTGGTATCGAATTATATCGATTTAAAACAGGAACACCAGCTAGAATTGATCGAAGATCAATTGACTTTAGTGTGATGGAAGAACAGAAGGGTGATGAAGAAATAGTACCATTTTCATTCACAAATCAGCCTGAGGATATTAAGAAAGATCAGATTTCATGCTGGTTAACATACACCAATGAAAAGACACATGAAATTATAAAGGATAATCTTGATCGATCACCATTATATTCGGGAAATATTCAAGGAACAGGTCCACGTTACTGCCCTTCAATTGAAGATAAGGTAGTACGTTTTGCAGATAAAAACAGACATCAGGTATTTATTGAACCAGAAGGAAATTATACAAATGAAATGTATATTGGGGGAATGTCCTCATCACTACCTGAAGATGTTCAATATAAAATGTATCGATCAGTAAAAGGGCTTGAAAATGTAAAAATTGTAAGAAATGCATATGCAATTGAATATGATTGTATCAATCCCATGCAATTAAAGCCAACCTTAGAATTTAAAAAGATCAGCGGGTTGTTTAGTGGTGGTCAGTTTAATGGTAGTTCAGGTTATGAAGAAGCGGCAGCCCAGGGATTGATTGCCGGTATTAATGCAAGTATGAAGTTACTTGGTAAAGAGCAGTTAGTTCTTGATCGATCACAAGCATATATCGGCGTTCTGATCGATGATTTGGTAACAAAGGAGACACATGAACCATATCGAATGATGACTTCTAGAGCGGAGTATCGTTTAATCCTACGTCAGGATAATGCGGACATGAGATTAACTGAGATTGGTTATAAAATTGGATTGATCGATCAAGAGAGATTCGATCATTTACAAGAAAAGAAACGATTGATCGATGAAGAAATAAAACGTTTGGAAAACACAACAGTAGGTGCTTCAGAAGCTGTTAACGAAGAACTTTGCAAACATGATAGTACACCATTAAATTCTGGATCTTCACTAGCAGAATTAATTAAACGTCCTGAACTAGATTACGAAAGTATTAAAAATATAGATAAGAAACGTGTTGATCTTCCAAGAGAGGTTACCGATCAAGTTACAATTAATATTAAGTATGATGGTTATATAAAAAGACAGCTTCGCCAGGTAGAGCAGTACAAGAAACTTGAGAATAAGAGAATTCCGGATGATATTAATTATGAAGAAGTGAACAGTCTTAGAATAGAAGCAAAGCAAAAACTCTCTCAGATTCGCCCGATTTCAGTTGGACAGGCATCAAGAATTTCAGGAGTATCTCCAGCAGATATTTCAGTATTGCTTGTATATTTAGAACAATATAGAAGAAAGAGATAGAAAGGGAGCTATATGGACTTAACATATTTTAAAGAGTTATTAGAGCATATTGGGGTAGAACTTACAGAAAGGCAATTCGATCAATTTGTTAAGTACTACGAAATGCTCGTAGAGAAAAATAAGGTTATGAACCTGACTGCAATTACCGAGTGGAGTGAGGTAGTTTTAAAGCACTTTGTAGATAGTCTTTCGATTAATCAATATTACGAACTTAAAAGTCAAAGGGTTGTTGATATTGGAACAGGAGCGGGTTTCCCTGGTATTCCATTAAAAATTGCTTTTCCAGAGTTAGAAATTGTGTTAGTGGACTCACTTAATAAGAGGGTCAAGTTTCTTAATGAAGTAATAGAAGCGCTGGGATTAGAAAATATTACAGCAGTTCATGGTAGGGCGGAAGATATTGGGCGTGATGTTAGGTACAGAGAGAGTTTTGATCTTTGTGTTTCAAGGGCGGTAGCAAATCTTTCTACCTTGAGTGAGTATTGCATGCCATTAGTAAAGGTTAATGGAAGATTTATTTCCTATAAAGCAGGAAACTTAGAAGAGGAGCTTGAAAGTTCTAAAAATGCAATATTTAAGCTTGGTGGAAAGTTAAAAAAAGTGCAGCCTTTTGCATTACCTGAATCAGATATTCAAAGAAATTTTGTATTTATAGAAAAAAAGAGTAAGACTTCTAAGGCTTATCCGCGATTAGCAGGTAAGCCAACGAAGGAACCACTGTAGGGTATAAAAAAATTCTTTTAAAAGGCAGATACAAGATAAAATGTATCTGCCTTTTGCTAGAAGTATATTGCTGAAATAAAATCTTCTGGTTGTTCCATATGAGGAAACATTTTTGTATTAGGAACCATGCTAATTTCAATACTCTGGTTTAAGTCTAGGTAGGTTTGCTTGATTAAATCAGCATTGTTAATGCTTGAACCTAAAATAATTTGAATATCGTTATTGATTGCCTTCAAAGCATGCGAAATATTAATATTAACAAATTTACCACAGATACTTGCCATTAAATATTTTGATGAAGCTCCATTAAGATGAGATGCTTCAGAAAATGCTTCAATTTGGTGATGCGAGACTAACTGTTTATTATTAAAATAAATATTATTAAATCTATTACTAATTGCTATATTGGAATGATGCAAATTAAATATAAGGGTTCCTAGAATAGGAATCTCTAAAGTTCGTTTTCGTAATTTATCAAATTTATTAGGGAATTTATTAAGTGTATCCAAAGATGTCGGATTTATTAGAGTTAATTTCTGTATTAACTGTGGTTCTATATAACAAGCCATAACTGATGCAGAACAACTGTAGCCTGACGAAATAATATGAGTTTTCTGCTTTATTACATTTTTAATAAAATCTGTTATGAGCTGTACATATAAGTAATTTGTATAAGTTATGTTTGGCTTGTCAGAACGTCCACATCCAATTAAATCTATGGCATATACAGTGTTGTTTTTAGACAAGGCATTAATGACTCGTTTCCATTCAAAACTAGAACTTTCACAAGAAAGATCATGAATGAGTAAAATAGGCGAACCGCTTCCATGAATAGAATAGTGGATTTTACCAAATTTCCAGTTATAGTATTCATTATTACTCGTATAAAGATATTCCTTTGCTGTAGACTTCAATTGTACTAATTTATTAATAAAGCATATACCTGCTGTAGATAAAACTAGCACCTTTATAGTAGAAATTATTTTTTTGTTATTATTCAATTTAACACTCCTCTCTCAACGAATTAGCTTTACTAATATTATATGTTAAAATGCAGGTTGAAACAATTAAATTTTAGATAATTTACTTAGGAACATTGGAAATTAATAGATATTATTTTGTTTTACTTTAAAGTTAATTTATTATATAATGTTTTTATATTATACAGTGGGGGCTAATATGAAGGAATTTTGTGATATTATAGAGAATATTGAAATTTTAAGGGGACGATTTCTCGAGTATGCAAATGAGTATGAGGAAAAAAGGTGTCATATCCTTGCATATATAGAGAGGTTGCAAAATTATTTGCACGAGATAAAGAACTGTAAGGGAGAAAATTTGATTGTAGAGACTATTGAATTATTGGAACAGGAACAGAAGTCTTATAATAAGGCAATCCAATTATTCGGCGATGTAATAGAGGAATTAAACTCTATTACATCCATTAATAACATAGATGAGAATACTGCAAAAAAATTAAATTCAGGCATTGAAGTGTTAGAGACACAAGAACAAATAAGAAAAAGGATAGCAAGAGAGCTCCACGATTCGGCGGTACAGAGTTTGACTGGATTGATTTACAAAACAGAGTTGTGTACAAAACTGTTAGAGAAAGATCCAACTAGGGTAAGATTGGAATTGCAGATAATAATAGGATCATTAAAGACAGTTATTGAAGAGATGAGAAGTACAATATATAATCTTAGACCAACAATGGTAAGTGAAAAAAGTTTTGATTACTCAGTTAAAATGCATATGGATAATCTTAAGATAAAGTATCCAAATATTACCTTTCAGTATATGAGAAATGGTGTTAAAAAAAAGATAAAAGATATATACTGTTTGACCTTGCTAAGAATAGTACAAGAGGCATGCCAAAATGCAGTCAATCACTCAGATGCAAAGCTTATCAAAGTAAAGGTTACATATTTAGATGAAAAGTTAATATTAATTATATCAGATGACGGAAAAGGCTTTGATTGTGAATATGTAGAAGAAAAAGTAAGCCAGTGCGAACACTTTGGGTTATCAATTATGAAGGAACGTGCTCAATTAATGAATGCTAACTTTATGATTAAGTCAAGTGAAAGCAAGGGAACAACAGTTCAGATAGAAGTACCAGAAGTTTATAGTGATGAGGGTGATAAGAATGGCTCAGATTAATGTGCTGCTAGCAGATGATCATATGATGGTAAGAGAAGGCATACATCAACTGCTTGAATTAGAAGATAATATTAATGTTATAGGGGAGGTTGGTGACGGAATTGAGTGTATTGACGCAATTTATAAGTTACGACCAGATGTTGTGGTACTAGACATAAATATGCCCAAGATGGACGGTTTAAGCGTACTGAAAAAAATACGTGAAACCAATATTAGTTGTAAAATTATTGTGCTTACTTTTTATAATGAGATAGGAATCGTACAGGATGCAGTTAGAAGTGGGGCAAATGGATACATACTTAAGGAAGCGGATTCTACATTACTTGTAAAGGCTATTAATATTGTAACAAGTGGAGAACGGTATATTCAGCCTTCTATTGCTGCAATGTTACGACAGAGTAAAATTATTGAACAACAAAATCGGGTAGAAGCACTTACAAGGAGAGAACTCGAAATTATTAAGCTCTTAGTTGGTGGTTTATATAATAAGGAAATAGCAGATACTCTAAATATAAGTGAAAAGACTGTAAAAAATCATATTTCAAGTATATTCAGAAAGATAAATGTATCAGATAGGACACAAGCAGCAGTGTATGCAATAAAGAATAATCTGGTAGAAATATAAAAATGTTTCACGTGAAACATTAAGATTCTTTTATTAAAGTATAGATATCTTATGTATTAAATGATATAATATTCGAGTAAATAAGAATCTAGAAAGGTGATAAAATGAATCGTATAATCGCAGTTTCAAATCAAAAGGGTGGAGTTGGTAAAACAACAACAGCTATTAATTTATCTGCTTGTCTAGCTGAAAAAGGGCAGCGGGTACTTGTCATTGATATAGATCCTCAGGGTAATACTACAAGTGGGTTTGGTATTGATAAATATAATACTGAAAGTACAGTATATGAACTTATGGTAGGTGAGTGTTTACTTGAGGAATGTATGATTGAGAATATCTATGAAAAACTCTCAATTATTCCATCTAACGTGAACCTGGCAGGGGCAGAAATTGAATTAATTGATATTGATGAAAAAGAATATATTCTTAAAAAGGAAATTGATAAAGTTAAGGACAAGTTTGATTACGTAATTATCGACTGTCCTCCATCTCTAAATATTCTGACAGTTAATGCTATGACTACTGCAAATACGATTTTAGTTCCAATACAATGTGAGTATTATGCGCTAGAGGGATTATCTCAGCTCATACATACTATTAATTTAGTAAAAGAAAGATTAAACCCTGAATTAGAAATTGAGGGAGTCGTTTTTACAATGTATGATGCTAGAACTAATTTATCCTTACAGGTTGTAGAAAACGTAAAAGAAAACTTACATCAAAATATCTATAAAGCAATTATTCCAAGAAATGTTCGTCTTGCAGAAGCACCAAGTCATGGAATACCAATTAATGTATATGAACCAAAGTCAGCTGGTGCTGAGGCGTATAGGGAACTGGCTAATGAAGTAATGGAAAGAGAGGATTCCTAATGACAGTTAAGAATAAACATGGATTGGGAAAAGGCTTAGACTCAATGATTCCTGCCAAGAGGGAAAAGGTAAAACAGGAAGCAATAAAGATAGATGATGTTTCACGTGAAACATTCGTAAATATCAATGAAATAGAACCAAATAGAGAGCAGCCAAGAAGAAGGTTTGATGAAGATAGTTTACTTGAGCTGGCAGAGTCAATTAAACAATATGGAATTGTTCAGCCATTAATACTACAAAAAAGAAATGAAATATTTGAAATTGTAGCAGGAGAGCGAAGATGGAGAGCGGCACGTATTGCTGGGTTAAAAAGGGTGCCAGCAATTATTAAAAATTATAGTGAGCGAGAGGTTCTTGAAATAGCACTTATTGAAAATATACAGCGTGAAGATTTAAATCCAATTGAAGAGGCTTATGCATATAAGAAACTTATAGAAGAATTTGAGTTGAAACAAGATGAGGTAGCAGACAGAGTTTCCAAAAGTAGGGTTGCAATTACTAACTCACTGAGATTATTAAAGCTTGGAGAAAATGTTCAACAAATGCTCATAGATGAATTGATTACTAGTGGACATGCTAGAGCACTATTGGGCATACCGGACCGAAAGGCACAAGATGAGTTGGCCATGCAAGTATTGGACCAAAAACTTAGCGTGCGCGATACAGAAAAACTGGTTAAGAACACACAAAAGCAAAAGAAGACAGAACCAGAGAAGAAAGTAGATAGTAATAACGATAAGAAGAAGGTAGAAAAATTAGTTTTAAAAGAACTTGAGGATAAAATGACGGAGGCATTGGGGACAAAGGTAATGATAGCAAAAAAGAATAAAAATAAAGGTCTCATTACAATGGAATACTATTCTCAAGAAGATTTAGAACGATTAACAGAAATATTATTATCTAAGAGGTAGAGGAGATAGGGCAATGAATATTCTAGATCAGCTTGGAATAAGTACTGATTATGTCATACTTGGAATGGCAGGAGTTATTGTACTTCTGTTAATAATCCAGATTGTACAAGGCATAAAAATATCAAGACAAAAAAAGCGTCTAGCTAAATTTATGGAGGGCTCTGATGCAAAGAGTCTTGAAGGAATTGTAAAAGAAAGATTAGACCAATTTGAAGGCATTAAGGAAAGTATTGCTTCTGTTCAGGAAAGAGTAGACAAAATAGATGAGACACTGCTTACCGTTTATAAAAAGAGTGCTATTTTAAAATATGATGCCTTCAAAGAAATGGGAGGAAAGCTAAGCTTTGTTTTAGCACTACTCAACGAAGAAAACAATGGTTTTATTTTGAATTCAATGCATAGTAGCAGAGAAGGATGCTTTACTTATGTGAAGGAAATTATTGATGGTAAGTCTTTCATTACATTGTCTGAAGAGGAAAAGAAGACACTGGATGAAGCAATCAATAGTACTAATTTTATGGAGTAAATAGAAGTAGGGTTATTAATGAAGAGAAAGTCAATAAATGCGATTAAAGGAAATGAAATTTTAGCAAGAGATATTTATGGAAGTACGGATACCATTTTAATGGTATCCGGCATGGTCTTAAAAAAAGAATATATTGAAAGATTAAAGCAGTTAAATGTCGATTATGTGTACATAGAGGATGGATTCTCAAGAGAATCTTCAGAACAACGAACGATAGAAGCACGAATTAAGCAAAAATGTGAAGAAACAGTTGAAAGCGTATATGAAAGATACTCTTATTGCGGAGACGTGGAATTGAAGGAATTAACATCCGTGGCTAATAAGGTAATATTTGAAGTGTTGAAGGAGCCAAATGTGCTTTATAGCGTTGAAAGTGTGCGCCAAAAACATGAAACAGTTTATTCTCATAGCTTAAATGTATGCGCTTTATCCGTACTAGTTGCATTAAAACTTGGTCTAAATAAAAATCAAATTGAGGATATTGCAATTGGAAGTTTACTTCATGATATAGGTTATATGTATTTAGAGAATCCAGGAACAAATGACACGATTCATGACTTCTTGAGTATAAATGAAAAATTAATAAAAAAGCATGTTGTATATGGATATACAGAGGTTGAAAATGAGACATGGTTAAGTAAAAAGGCAAAAAACATTATTCTGTCTCACCATGAGTTTTTTGATGGAACAGGTTATCCTTTAAAACTAGCGGGTAATGAGATTGATATTGAAACTAAAGTGGTGACCATATGCAATGAATTTGACAAAGCGCTTTATAATAATGTTAATAAAACGATAAAAAGTCATGAGGCAGTAGAGTTTATTATAACGCAGAAAAATAAAATGTTTGATCCTAATGTAGTAGAAGCATTTAGTGCATCAGTTGCAAGGTATCCTAATGGAATAAGAATTATAACCAATCAAGGAGATATTGGAATAGTTGTAAGACAGAATGTAAACTTTCCAACAAGACCTGTAATACGAATCATGCAAGATAAGGATGGAAGAACTTTAGAAAAGCCTATCGAAAAGAATTTATTAGAAGAGTTATCATTATTTATTGAAGAGTTAACTGATTAATATTTAGAATTGTAAAAAGACGTGAAAATGATGTGAAATGAGTATTTATTAGTATTGGTTTCACAGAGTTTCACGTTTTTTTCGTTATATCCCAAATGATATGCTATTGACTTTTAATGTTAAGTAAGATAGACTAAAATTAAATAATTATTAACTTAAAACAACCTAAAATTTATGAAAATATGATTAATAGGAGAAGAAATATGGGAATAACATTTGAAGAGAAAAGTAGAGTTTTTAAACTTGATAGTAAAAGTAGTACATATATGATAGGAATAGTAGATGAAGATGGTTTTATCGGGCACATTTACTATGGAAAATACATTAGTGATAAGGATATGTCTTATTTATTAAAGACAGGAGAGCAGCCACTGATACCATCCATTAATAATCGAGAAAGAATTTCTTTTATGGACAACTTTCCTTTTGAATACTCTACACATGGAGTGGGAGATTACAGAGAGTCATGCTTAAAGGTAAGAAAGGACGATGGCACTTCAGCGTGTAATTTAAGCTATAAGAAACATAAAATATATGCAGGAAAACCAAAACTTGAGGGGTTACCAGCGTCGTTTGGGAGTAGTGAAGATTGCACTACATTAGAGATTGTATGTAGTGATGACTGTATAGGTATCGAGGTTATTTTAATATATA
The DNA here is from genome assembly GCA_937903005.1 of uncultured Lachnoclostridium sp. Classification (GTDB taxonomy): domain Bacteria; phylum Bacillota; class Clostridia; order Lachnospirales; family Lachnospiraceae; genus Clostridium_AI. The sequence goes on from CALFNR010000219.1 coordinate 24,876, forward strand.
CGGTATTTGAAGAATTGGACGTTATTGCACGAAGTGTAAAGATAAGAAACATTGGTAATGAGATATGCTATATTGAAAAGGCATTATCTACTTGTGTTGATTTTGAGGGAATGGATTTTGATGTTATTACGTTACATGGCTCTTGGGCAAGAGAACGGCATATACAGAGAAGAAATGTAGATCTTGGAAAGTACTCGGTGAGCTCTATCAGAGGAGAATCAAGTCATCAGGAACATCCTTTTATGGCGATTGTTTCACGTGAAACAAATCAAGATAGTGGAGAAGTGTATGGATTTAGTTTTGTTTATTCTGGTAATTTTCTTGCTGAAGTCGAAGGAACACAGTTTCATAATACTAGATTTGTTATGGGAATCAATCCAGAAAATTTTGAGTGGAAACTGCAGGCTCATGAAGAGTTTACAACTCCAGAGGTGATATCTGTATTCTCGCACGAAGGTATTGGATCTATGACACATACATATCATGATTTTTATCGTAAACATTTAATTCGAAGTAAATATAAGGATATGAAACGACCAATTCTTATAAATAACTGGGAAGCAACATACTTTGACTTCAATACAGAAAAACTTTTAAAAATAGCAGAAGATGCAGCAAAGCTTGGTATTGAAATGCTTGTTATGGATGATGGATGGTTTGGAAATCGTAATAGTGATGACTGTGCGTTGGGAGACTGGTTTATAAACGAAGATAAATTAAAGGGTGGCCTAAAATACTTAGTAGAAGAAGTAAATAAATTAGGTATGAAGTTTGGAATATGGTTTGAGCCAGAGATGATTTCACCTGACTCGGATCTTTATCGTGAACATCCAGACTGGGCAATTCAAATTAAAGGTAGAGAAGCTGGATTGGCTAGAAATCAATATGTGTTAGACTTTTCAAGAAGAGAAATTAGAGACACTATTTATGAACGGATGAAGAACATTTTAAATAGTGCCCCAATATCATATGTAAAATGGGATATGAACAGACCTTTGAGTGATCTTGGAAGTAGTGCATTATCTTCTGATAGGCAAGGGGAATTGTCTCATCGATATGTTTTAGGATTATATGAAATGTTAGAAAAGTTCAATACCGACTTTCCTGATATTCTTTTGGAAGGATGTTCAGGTGGTGGTGCAAGGTTTGATCCAGGAATGTTATATTATTGCCCACAAATATGGTGTTCCGATGATACAGATGCTATTGAAAGATTACAGATACAAGAAGGAACTGCAATGGTATATCCACTATCGACAATTGGTGCACATGTAAGTGATTGTCCAAATCATGTGGTAGGGAGAGTAACGCCTTTTGAGACAAGAGGATATGTAGCACTTGCAGGTACATTTGGATATGAATTGGATGTAACAAAAATAAGTGAGGAAGATAAAAAGTTAATTCCACAACAAGTGGCATTATATCATAAATATAATGAGATAATTCGAAATGGAGATTATTATAGATTACTAAGTTATACGAAAGAGGGGACATTTGATGCATGGCAAGTCGTGTCAAAGGATAAGTCTGAATCTGTAGTGTTTGTTATACAGGTTCTAAATAAGCCAAATTATCATAGTACACGACTTAGATTAAAGGGACTTAATGAAACAGGCATGTACAAGATAGAAGGACAAGACCAAGGGCTATCTGGTGGCGCACTAATGCATGCAGGGATATTACTAGAACCAATGTCAGGGGATTTCAAGGGAAAGCTTATATACTTAAAAAGGAGTTAAAACGAATCAAATACATTGAGTTCTTTGTTTAATTGTTTTCTATACTGGAGCGGCGTAATTCCTGTATGTTTTTTAAATAAGTTAATAAAATGAGTTGTGTTAAAAATACCGATGCGAAAAGAAACTTCACTAATTGTATAATTAGTATCAACGAGAAGTTCTTTGGCTATTTTTATTCGGTTTCTAATTAAGTATTCTATAGGTGAAATACCAAAGCACTTTGAAAATTCTCTTGAAAGAGTATATTTGCTTACATTGAAACGAATAGATAAGTCATCCAAATCAAAGTTATTAAAATATTCTGTATCAAATAATTCGCGTACTTGTAATATGTATTTTGGAATCGAGGTATCCAAGCTACATGAATTTTTTTCAACAACAAGGTTGGTTAATAAAGTATCAATAAGAACTGAGCATACTAGTTCATCTGGATCTTCCAGTTTAATATAATTTGTTAACTTCATAAAGAAGTCTGGAAGATTGGATGATGGTATGCATTGATGAACAGGGTTACTGGACTTCATATAATTAGAGTATAAAAAGGGTAAATGGCTACCATTCAAATAAAGTCTCTGGTAAGACCATGTGCTGGAACCAGCTACTTTCAAGTGAAACCCTTTTAGACAATTAATAAATACAAGAGACTTTTTGGTAAGTGAGTGGGTTTTATTATTATAAATAAATTGTCCTTCTCCACTAGTAGTATATAGAAGAAGATAAGATTCGAGTGAGTTAGCGGATAATGAGTAAGGGTACTTTGCCTCTATATATCCATAGTTTAATATGTAAAATAAGTTGTTTTTGGCATCAGAGGATATTGTTGGATAGTAGTTTGAGCATAGAGTAAAAGTATCCTTATTTTTATGAGATGCCAAAGTTGCATTTTGATAGACTAGTTCAAAAAGGGACATAGTTCACACTCCTTGTGTCACAATATAGTAAGAAAATTATAAGTCATTTTATATGGAATAGCAATACAGTAAGTACTAGAGTTTATAGAGAAAATATGTATTTGGAGGGAACGAGATGAAGAAAAGTATCACACTAAAAGATATTGCGGAAAAGGTCGGAGTAAGTGCAGTTACAGTTTCTAAGGCACTTACTGATAAAGAGGGAGTAAGTGATGATGTTCGTAAAAAAATTAAAGAGGTCGCTAACGAATTAGGTTATAAAGTGAGTTCATCGCAAAATACAATAGGGCAGAGTGGTAATATCGGAGTTATTGTAGCAAAGAAGTTTATTAGAGATGACGCTAATGCATTCTACCTAAAGATGTATCAAGGCCTTGTACAGACTCTAGCAAGATTTCGCTACTATGGTATATTGGAAATTATAGATTCTCACAATGAAAGAGGTATGGTATTACCAAAGTTGCTAGAAGATAAAAAGGTAGATGGTCTAATTATATTAGGACAATTTCAATCAGACTATATTAGGATGATTGAAGAATGTGGGGTACCTATTGTTCTTTTAGATTATTATGATAAAAGGTTGAATCTAGATTCTGTAATAAGTGATTCCGTATATGGCAGTTATCGTGCGACAAACTATTTACTTAGCAAGGGACACACAGAAATAGGTTTTGTAGGAAGTATATTCTCAACAAATAGCATTATGGATCGATACCTAGGATATTATAAGGCAATGTTAGAAGCGAAGTGTGAGATAAAACCAGAGTGGCTTATAGAGGATCGAAATGAAGATGGTGAGTATATTCCACTTGTATTGCCGGAGTATAATATGCCAACAGCATTTATATGTAATTGTGATAACATTAGTTACATTTTAATTAAGAAGTTAAATCAGTTAGGTTATCGTGTACCTCATGATATATCTGTCATTGGATACGACAATACCATTCTTTCCGTAATACCTGATCTTAAACTTACAACAGTTGATGTAAATATTGAAGCAATGACAGAATCAGCAACAGACTTAATTATAAAGAAAATTAAGGAAGAAAAGCATTGCTGTGGAATGAGGATTGTGGAAAGTAAACTAATTATTAGAGAGTCTGTCAGCGAAATTAAATAAATGTAACAAAATAAATACAAGATAGTACGATTTTTAGCAAGATAAATGGATGATATTTAAGTTAAATTAAGTTATTATTATAGTAAAGTTAATACTTTATTTAAGGCTATAATTTTTAACTAATGTACATTTTGGTATATGAATGAGGAGGTATATCATGAAAAAAAGTAAAAAAGTAATTAGCATGATGTTAGCACTTTCGATGGCTCTTTCGTTAAGTGCATGTGGTAGCAAAAACAGTAAAGAAACATCTCAGGAAACGGTGCCAACAATTGATCAAATTAAGTTGGGGGAAGACTACAAGGATTTAAAGGCAGATTTGAAGATATTGACCCATAGAACAGACTTAATTGATAATGTATTCAAAGATTATGTTAAGGATTTCCAGAAACTTTATCCGAATATATCTATTGAATATGAGGGAATTACAAATTATGCAGATGACGTAACAACTAGATTATCATCTTCTGATTGGGGAGACATCTGTATGATACCTACATCCATTAGCAAGTCAGAATTGGGAGATTATTTCGTTTCTTTCGGTGATAATGAGACACTAAGTAAGGATTACATAATGTTAAATGATAAGACATATGACAAACAGGTATATGGAATTCCTTCAGTAGGAAATGCACAAGGTATTGTATATAACAAAAAAGTTTTTGCAGATGCAGGTATTACAGAGATTCCAAAGACGCCAGATGATTTCTTAGCAGCTTTGCAGCAGATAAAAGATAAGACAGATGCAATTCCTTTATATACAAACTTTAATGCGCAGTGGACAATGGGAGCTTGGGATGCTTATATCGGAGGTTCATCTAACGGTGATCCAGATTTTAATTCTAAGACACTTGTTCATGGAAAAAATCCATTTAGTAAAAATGATGACATGACAGGCCCATATGCAGTTTATTATGTTTTATATGAAGCAGTTGCAAGAGGATTAATTGAAGATGACCCTACAACAACTGACTGGGAAGGCAGTAAGAGTATGATCAATAATGGTAAAATTGGAACAATGGTTCTTGGTTCTTGGGCTGTTGCACAGATGCAGCAGGCAGGTGATAATCCTAATGATATTGGATATATGCCTTTCCCAATTACAATTGGTGGAAAACAATATGCATCTGCGGGACCTGATTATACTTATGGAATCAATGTAAATTCTTCTGAAGATAACCAAATTGCTTCTATGATATATGTAAAGTGGTTAACAGAAAAATCTAACTTTGCTTTTGATCAAGGTGGTATTCCTATTGTTCAGGGAGCTAAGTATCCAGAAGTATTAAAAGCCTTTAGTGATGTAGAATTAGTAATTAATAATCCAGCTAAAGAGGGTGAAGAAGATTACTTTGATAAAATTAATACAGATTCTGAAGTAGGATTAAACACAGATAACATTCCAGATTGTAAAATCGTAGAACATGCATTAGCAGGTGATATGACATTGAATCAGATCATGGACGAATGGAATCAGAAGTGGTCACAAGCACAGAAAGATAATAATATTGAAATTACTGAGTAAAGTCATATGGTAGTGATTATAAAGCCAGGGGCTTGTCCCCTGGCTTATTTCATAGGAGGTTAATATGGAGAAGAGCAGCAATAAACAAGTAGCAGCAAAAGAGCCGTTTAACTTTGTCCAGTGGCTTAGAAAAAGAAAGGTGCAAAAAGCAATAGTAATTGTGACATTCTCAATTATTCCGCTTATGCTGCTATTTATGTTTACATATTTACCATTTGCAAAAATGGTGCAATTTAGTTTTTATAAAATGAAGTATATAGGACCAAGACAGTATGTTGGAATTCAAAATTATATTGATGTATTTAAGAGGGATGACTGCTTTAGTGCGTTAAGATTAAGTTTGTATTACTTAGTGGGTGCATTGATTCAGTTGATGCTTGCGTTATATTTTGCAACCATACTAAGTTTTAAGGTTAAATTAGGAGGAATTTTTAAAGGAGCCATGTTCTTTCCTTACTTAGTATGTGGTATTGCGGTAGGATTTATTTTTCAATTCTTTTATACACGAGGTTTTGTACTAGATACCCTTTTATCATGGCTGGGGTTTGATTTAGATAAGTTACCTTATTGGTTAAAGGATACAAGAATAAATAATGCATCTTTAGCTGCAACGTCTGTTTGGCGCTATATGGGGCAGAATATGGTTCTGTTTATTGGGGCTATTATGTCGGTAGATAAAGAACTTTATGAAGCAGCAGAATTAGACGGAGCTAATAAGTGGATGCAATTTAAATATATTATTTTACCAGGAATTAAGACAATCGTTGTACTTAACTTAATTCTATCAGTAACAGGCTCTATCAGTGCATTTGAACCATGTTTTGTTATTACCAAAGGAACATTTGGAACTGGTACTTATTTCTTTGTTATGCATAAACTTGCTCATGTAAATTATAAGGTGGGCTTGGCATCTGCGATGGCAATTGTCTTATTAGTGATTATTATTATTGCAACCATTATTCAGAAGGTTGTTATGAATGCATTGTTTAATGATGGGGACGAAAACAATTCAAAGAGGATTCAGAGAAAGTTAAAAAAATCTAAGTATAGTAAGGAGGTGGCGTAACGTGAACCTATTTATGAAAATAAAAAAAGTTATTGTTGTATTTCTAAAGTACTTTACTCTTTGCTTAGGTGCATTTATTTCTATTGTTCCAGTGGCAGTTTGTATCATTACAGCATTTAAGACAAAGACAGAGTATCAGAATACAAACGTTATGACGCTGCCAAAGAGCTGGACGAATTTTGAGAACTTTAAGTTTGCTTGGACTAAGGCAAATATGTTTTTGGGATTTCGTAACTCATTCCTAATACTTGTTGTAGTATTAATTGGTTCAATTATGTGTGGAACTATGATAGCTTATGTTTTAAACAGATTTACTTTTCCAGGAAATAAGTTAATCAGAAATTTATTTTTATTTGCTACATTAATTCCAGGAGTAGCGACTCAGGTAACCGTTTATCAGATTATGAATTCACTTCATCTGGTAAATACCTTAATCGGTTATATGATATTAATGATGGGAACAGATGTTATTTCAATTTATATCTTCATACAGTTCTTTGAAAATATATCAATATCAATTGATGAGTCAGCGATAGTGGATGGTGCTGGTTACTTTACAATATTCTTCAGAATTTTATTTCCACTTTTAAAACCAGCTATTATTACTTGTATGATTTTAAAAGGTGTAGGAACATACAATGAATATTACATGGCAAGTTTGTACTTGCAGTCAAAAGATAGGCTGACAACAGTTGCAACATCTCTTTATACATTTGTTGGACCATTGGGAAGTCAGTACAATTATATATGTGCCGGGGTTTTAATCACTATATTGCCAGCACTCATTATATTTATTTTATGTCAGAAACAGATATACAGTGGGCTAACACAGGGATCTGTAAAAGGCTAAGTCAGAAAGGAAGATAGGGATTATGAGAATTATAGGAGAGGCTTTACCAAACATACCATGGCAGGAGAAACCAGAGGGACTAAAAAATGCACCTGTATGGAGATATAATGAAAATCCAATTATTAATAGAAATCCAGTTGAGAATGTTGCACGTATTTTTAATAGCGCTGTTATGCCTTATGAGGGAAAATTTATTGGGGTATTCCGTGGTGAGCAGGTAAATGGAATTCCACATATTTATCTCGGATACAGTGAGGATGCAATTCACTGGGATATTGAAAAAGAAAAAATTCACTTTGTAGATGAGAACGGAAATGACTTTATGCCAAAGTCAGCGTATGATCCTCGTCTGGTTAAGGTGGAAGATACTTATTATATCATGTGGTGTACAGACTTTTATGGAGCAGCAATTGGGCTTGCTAAGACAACAGATTTTAAGACATTTACAAGATTAGAAAATCCATTTATACCGTTTAACCGTAATGCTGTTCTATTTCCAAGAAAAATTAATGGCAACTTCGTAATGCTTTCTAGACCTAGTGATAGTGGACATACACCATTTGGAGATATTTTCTTAAGTGAAAGTCCTGATATGACTTATTGGGGAAAACATAGACATGTCATGAGCAAGGGTTCAGAATGGTGGGAGTGTGTGAAAATTGGTGGAGGAGCTGCTCCAATTGAAACAGATGAGGGCTGGCTGATGTTCTATCACGGAGTAAGTGGAACTTGTAATGGTCTTGTATATAGCATTGGAGGTGCCATATTAGATATTGATAATCCTTCAATTGTAAAATACCGTTGTGAAAATTTCTTGCTCACACCAGAGGAGTGGTATGAAGAACGTGGATTCGTACCAAATGTTTGCTTCCCATGTGCTACATTACAAGATGCCGATACGGGTAGAATTGCAATTTACTATGGTGCAGCAGATAGCTATGTTGGATTAGCATTTACACAGTTAGAAGATGTTGTTGAATACATTAAAGAACATAGTGTGCTAACAGAAGCAGATAAGGAGATTGGAATTCGATAAATAAGATTGGGAGTGGTAATTTGCTTAAGGATGAAGTTAAAACACATTTGGAACAGGTAATTATTCCGTTCTGGTCTAAGTTAAAGGATGAAGAAAATGGTGGGTTCTACGGACTAGTGGATTCCAATTTACAAGTGTATAAGAGGTTTACAAAGGGTGTTATTTTGCATAGCAGAATTTTATGGTTCTTTTCTAATGCTTACTTAACTTTGGGTGATAAAACTTGTTTGGAAAATGCAACGCATGCATACCAGTTTATAAAAGATTATTGTATAGATAGAGAAAATGGTGGCGTATATTGGGCAATGCGTTATGATGGCGAAGTAGAGGATAGTACAAAACATACATATAATATTGCTTTTTCAATTTATGCATTATCTACTTATTACGATGCATCAAAGGATAAGGAAGCAATCAAATTAGCGACTGGTTTATACGAGGTAATTGAGTCTAAGTGTCGAGATAAAGTTGGATATTTAGAGGCTTTCACCAAAGACTTTAAGCCAGAAAGCAATGAAAAGCTATCGGAAAATGGCATAGTGGCCAAGAAAACAATGAACACCTTACTTCATGTATTTGAGGCATATACAGAATTTTACCGTGTAACCAAAAGACAAGATGTAAAGGAAAAGTTATGCTGGATATTAGACCAGTTTGCAGATAAGGTGTATAATAAGGAATTACATAGGCAGGAAGTTTTTTTTGATGAAAATATGAACACAATGATTGACTTACTTTCCTATGGACATGATATAGAGACTTCATGGCTGATTGATAGGGGCTGTGAAATTATTGGAGACCAAACCTATATTGATAAAATGACACCAATTACAAAGGCATTAACAAGGAACATTTATGAACTGGCATACCATAAACATTCGTTATGGAATGAATGTGAAAATGGTGTTCCAGATAAAACGAGAGTATGGTGGGTACAGGCAGAGGCTGTATTAGGCTTTTTAAACGGTTATCAAAAGGAACCAGAAAAGACAGAGTACTTAGAGGCTGCGAAAAATATCTGGTCATACATTCAAGAGCATTTTGTTGATAAGAGACCAGGTTCTGAATGGTTCTGGCTGGTTGACGACAATGGTAAATCTGTGGAAGTTGAGTTGTCAGATAAGGAAGTAGAATCATTAAAACCAGTGTTGGGAGAAATTAAGAATAATAGAATCATAAAGCCTATCGTAGAGCCTTGGAAATGTCCTTATCATAATGGACGTATGTGTATGGAGATTATACGGAGGAATCTAGATGTTTAATGAAAGATATTATATTGAGAAGGAAAAGTATGATAGATTAGTTGCAAGAAAGAACATAAAAAGTGACTTTTACAACGGAATTTATGATCGTTGGGAATATCCTGTTTTAACAAATGAACATATTCCACTTACATGGAAATATGACTTAAATCCTGAGACAAATCCATATTTTATGGAACGGTTAGGAGTAAATGCAGTCTTTAATGCAGGTGCTATTGAGTTGAATGGTAAATACTATTTAATCGCTCGAATCGAAGGAAATGATAGAAAATCTTTTTTTGGAGTAGCAGAGAGTGACAATGGTATAGATGGTTTTAAATTCTGGGACTATCCAATCTTACTAGAAGATACCTGTAAGGAAGAAACCAATGTATACGATATGAGACTGACAAAGCATGAGGATGGTTACATATATGGAGTATTTTGTTCTGAGAGTAAGGATACAACATCAAATGATCTTTCAGCAGCAGTTGCAGCAGCAGGAATTGTTAGGACTAAGGATTTGAAAACGTGGGAACGTCTCCCAAATCTAGTAACAAAAAACAGTCCTCAACAAAGAAATGTTGTGCTTCATCCAGAGTTCGTAGATGGAAAGTATGCATTTTATACAAGACCAATGGATGATTTTATTGAGACTGGTTCTGGTGGTGGAATTGGTTTTGGCTTATGTGAGGATATTACAAATGCAGTTATTGATGAGGAACTAATCACTAGTAAGAGAAAGTATCATACAATAACAGAAGCCAAAAATGGGGCAGGGGCTGTTCCAATAAAAACCGATAAAGGGTTTATACATATTGCACATGGTGTTCGTAATACGGCAGCAGGACTTCGATATGTTATTTATGCTTTTGCAACTGCGTTGGATAAACCATGGGAAGTAATAGCTGAGCCATCAGGATATTTGATTGCCCCACTTGGAGAAGAAAGAGTTGGGGATGTATCAAACGTTGTATTTACCAATGGAGCAATTGCGGATGAAAAGGGAGATGTTTATATTTATTATGCTTCTTCTGATACTAGAATGCATGTTGCAACAACTACAATTGATAAATTAAAGGATTATGTATTCAACACACCAAGTGATCCGTTACGTTCGGTAAAATGTGTGGAGCAGCGTTGCGAGTTAATTAAAAGAAACTTAGAATATCTAAATAAATAATAAGGTTAAGAGGGGCTTGTATAATAAGTGTATGCTTGCCCCTGTTTCAATTAAGGGAGGAAATATGAAGAAGTGTCTCAAGGCTGCTCAAATATTTAGTGATAACATGGTGTTGCAAAGAAATCAAAATGTTTTTGTATGGGGAGAGGGGCGTAAAAATTCCATTATTACAGTTACGATAAATGGTCATATGGTAAAGACAAAGACAATAGAATATAACTGGAGTGTAGAAATCCCTAGAATGGAAGCTGGTGGTCCATATATTCTCACAATTTCAGATGGAGTAGATGAAATTGCTTTTCATGATGTTATGATTGGTGAGGTATGGCTTGCAGGTGGCCAATCTAACATGGAAATGGAACTTCAAAATTCCTTAAATGGAATGGAGGAAGCACACAAGGCAGATAATAAGCTGATTCGTTTCTATAATACAGCGCATATTGCTACTTTAGAGGAAAAAGATTTAGAAGAGGAAAAGAAGAGTAGCTGGAAGATTGTAAATTCGTGTACGGCAGGTGAAATGTCAGCAGTAGCGTATTATATGGCGAAGGAGTTACAAAAAGAGTTAGAAATTGCAATTGGAATTATTGATTGTTATTGGGGTGGGAGTTCCATATCTTGTTGGATGAGTGAAGAATATTTAGAGAGTGATATGAATGCACAAATTTACTTTGAAGAATGGCAGGAACTAGTGGGTGAAAAGTCAATTGAAGAGTATGAACAAGAAGTGGAGACATTTAACAACGAGTTTCAAAGGTGGGTTCAAAAATCAGAAAGTCTAAGGCAAGAGAATCCAGACATTACAATGAGGGATATCATTGAACTGATTGGAAATTGTCCTTGGGAGAGACCAGTGGGATACAAGTCACCATATCGCCCAGCAGGACTTTATCACACCATGATACAAAGAGTAGCACCATACTCAATAAAAGGTTTCATGTGGTACCAAGGGGAACAGGATGCGGGTAAAGCAGATATTTATGATAAGATGCTTTATAAGCTAATTGAACAATGGCGTACAGAATGGAAGGATGATAGCTTGCCATTTTACATTGTACAACTACCAATGTGGATTGAAAAAGGTGCTGAAGACGATAAATCTTGGGCAGTAATTCGAGATAAACAGAGGAAAGTAGTAGATACTGTTAAGAATACATATTTAACCGTACTAATTGATTGTGGTGAATTTGATAACATTCATCCCCTAGATAAGGAAATTGTAGGTCATAGATTGGCAATACAGATACTAAAATATAATTATAAATATAAAGAATTATATGTTGAGGGACCAAAGTATTTACAAAGGGACTTAAAAGATGATAAAATTGTGTTGTATTTTGAAAATGTGTATGGAGGCTTTCAAGTAAGAGGGGACGATAAGATAAAATTATTTGAGGTTGCGTCTAGTGATAAAGTATTTGTGGAAGCAGATGCGGTGATTGTAGGTGATACAATTGAAGTCTCTAGTAAATTGGTAAAAAATCCAAAATACGCTAGATATGGTTGGACCAATTATGGTATAGTAAACTTATTTAATGCAGAAGGTTTCCCAGTAGCACCTTTTGCAACTATATAAAGTTTATATTAATAACGATTTAGAAAGGAAATAGCTATGGACTACAAGATGAGTTATGAGAAATGGTGCGAAGATTCCTATTTTGATGAGGCTACTCGCAATGAATTATTGTCACTAAAGGGAAATGAAGCGGAAATAGAGGATCGTTTTTATAAGGATCTTGAATTTGGTACAGGTGGAATGAGAGGCATTATTGGTGCAGGTACGAATCGACTTAACATTTATACAATTCGTAAAGCAACTCAGGGCCTTGCTAATTTTATTATAAAAGAAGGTGCGCAGAGCAAGGGCGTTGCAATTGCTTATGACTCTAGACACATGTCACCAGAGTTTGCAGATGAAGCAGCTCTTTGTTTAGCCGCTAATGGAATTAAAGCTTATGTATTCGAATCTTTACGTCCAACTCCTGAGTTATCTTTTGCACTTAGAACGTTAGGATGTACAGCAGGTATTGTTGTTACAGCTAGCCACAATCCACCAGAATATAATGGGTACAAGGTTTATTGGGAAGATGGTGCACAGGTTACATTCCCTAAGGACAAAGAGATTATCACAGAGGTTAATAATGTGACAGATTTCCATACAGTTAAAACTATGAGTAAAGAAGATGCTGAAAAAGCAGGTTTATATCAAGTAATCGGTAAGGAAATTGACGATAAATATATCGAACAGTTAAAGAAACAAGTAGTACATCCAGAAATTATAAAAGAAGTAGGCAAGGACTTAAAAATCGTCTATACACCATTACATGGAACTGGTAATATACCAGCAAGACGAGTGCTTAAAGAGTTAGGTTTTGAAAATGTTTACGTAGTAAAAGAACAAGAACTTCCAGATGGGGATTTTCCAACAGTAAGTTACCCTAACCCAGAAGCAGCAGAAGCTTTTGCATTAGCCCTTAAGTTAGCAAAAGAAGTAGATGCTGATATTGTATTAGCAACGGATCCGGATGCTGACCGTCTTGGTGTATACGCAAAAGATTCTAAAACAGGCGAATATATGTCCTTTACAGGAAATATGTCTGGTATGTTAATCTGTGAATACTTAATGTCACAGAAACAGGCAATGGGAACACTTCCTGCAAATGGTGCATTAATTAAAACAATCGTGTCTACTAATATGGCTGATGAGGTTGCTAAGAACTACAATATGAAGTTAATCGAAGTTCTTACAGGATTCAAGTTCATTGGTGAACAGATTAAATTATTCGAACAAAATCAAGATTACGAGTACGTATTTGGTTTTGAAGAAAGCTATGGCTGTTTAGTTGGTACACACGCACGTGATAAAGATGCGATTGTGGCAGTTATGTGTTTATGTGAAGCAGCAGCTTACTACAAATCAAAGAACTTAACTTTATGGGATCAGATGATTAACATTTTTGAGAAATATGGCTATTTCCGTGAAGGTCTTCATACAATGACTTTAAAAGGTATTACTGGAGCACAGGAAATTCAGAACATCTTAGAAAGAGTTCGTAATAACCCACCTACAGTTTTAGGTGATTATAAGGTAAAAGAAGTTAGAGATTATCTGAAGGAAGAAATCACAAATGTTGCAACAAAAGAAGTTTCTCCTACAGGTTTACCAGTTTCAAATGTTCTTTACTATGATCTAGAGGATGGCGCTTGGTGTTGTGTAAGACCATCTGGTACAGAACCAAAAATTAAGTTTTATTTTGGCGTAAAAGGAACAAGTTTTGAAGATGCAAATGAAAAACTTGAAGCTTTAACAAAAGCTATGCTTGATTTTGCAAAATAATAAATAATTAACTGCTATTTTGCTTACTAAAATGGGGGGTAAAATAGCAGTTTTTATTTGAACTAATATAATGAATGAAGTATAATAAGAAAAAAGTTATTGTAATGGAAGGAAGGTGGTTGCGTGCATAGTTATTTACGTGCTGTTGGTTTTAGTAATGTAAAAAGAAGGGCAGAGTTGGATAAGATTCTTGGTCGTATTATGGACAGGCCGAATGAAAAACGAATGAATAAAGTGAATGAGACAACCACTCTGACGGAAATGAAATTAGATTTTGCTCCGAATATGGGAGTGGCAATTCGTGGTGAGTATGATGAGAAGGGCTTCTTTCATTTAGATCACTACTTTCCATATTTTAAGGGATCAAGAGTTTCAATTAAGGAAAATGTATGCATTAATAAACGAGTTGATACGGAAGCTTATACAGGCATGTGTGATGATGTGAGATTAGGGGTATCCCTTATCTTTTATCTTCAGAATGGCATGGAGTGTGTGAAGCATAATTACACTTCTTCTCGCGAAGGAAAATATCTTGAAGTAACGTTATCGGCTTTGTCGGTTCAAGGGATTGTTATGTTGGGAATCGCTGTAAATGAAGAGAAGAAGGCATCTATGGCAGCAGAGGCTAAGATTCGAAGACAGCTTATTGCAGAAGCTAAGATGGGTAATCAGGAAGCAATAGATAGTCTGACAATTGATGATATAGATATGTATTCGATGATTTCAAGAAGAGCTCGTACAGAGGATATTTATACAATTGTAGAAAGTAGTTTTATACCGTATGGATCAGAGTCAGATAATTATACCATTATAGGTACTATTTTAGAAAGTAAGCTGGTAGTAAATCAGATGACAGGTGAGCAGGTTTATCAGATATTAGTTAATTGTAATGATCTTATATATGATGTTGGTATTAACAAGCTTGATTTACTTGGCGAACCAAAGCCAGGAAGACGTTTTAAGGGAAACATCTGGATGCAGGGATATGCTAGTATGCCAGGATGGTAATGAATGACAGTGAAGCTTTGTATGCCGTAATTCCTAATATGTAGTGTTCTTACATTGACATTTTCTGAAATTACGGTATAATTAATTTGGTTGCATGTTCTCATAGTTAAATGGATATAACAGGGACCTCCTAAGTCTCAGTTGTAGGTTCGATTCCTACTGGGAACGTCATTTTATACGGAAAATAATAATAAATAATTAAGAGGTCGGTAGATGAATATATGATCTACCGACCTCTTATATTTTAAAGTTATTTCGTAATAAATAACTAATTTAGAGAAAACCTTAATAAGGGAGTAAAAAGAATCGATATCTATGTCGATAACAACAGTAAGGGATATTATTGCACAGTAGAAAAAACTGTACTGGTTTATGAATTAGACAAGGGGGGGAAAATAAATTGTCTACTGCATAAACAAAACGGGAATAGAGAGGTACACTATCTTATTCAACAAATAAAAGATAGAAAGGATGTTGCAACAGTGAGAAAAAGAATTTTAGCCATTTTAATCTGCATGATATTTGTAATGCAGAGCTTCGGTACTAACATTGCATATGCAGAGGAAAATACCGAATCAAAACTCAGTAACGTTATTGACCTAAAAGAAAAAGGTATTGATCCAACAGACCAATTTTCATCAATGGCAATGAAACTAAGATTGTTAAGTGATGGTAATGCAAGTATTAAGTATACAATGAACTTAAGCAATGATTACCTCAACGATTATCGTAACATTATTACAGAAAAAAAAGATAACGGTGAACTATCATTTGAAAACTTTCCAGTAGCAGAGAATTATGACACTACGGCGTTGTATGATAATGCTGTAAAAGAATATTTCGATAGTTACTATCCAACATTAGAGGATTCAGTTCTTCCAACACCAGAAGTTCAGATTACATATGACAAAGAGTATTATGATATACCAGAAGGTCAAACACAAGTACCTTTATATACTTTTACTACTGGTGAAAAAATTGGTTCTTGTGATTTTACAAAGGATACAGATGGTAACCCTGTATTTACATGTAAATTTAGCAAAATTGTATATAATCGAAGTGATGTTGACTTACAATTTTCCCTTAACTATATACTAGTAAAAGAATATGGGGATAATGAAACAGTAGTACCAGTTTGGGATGATGTCAATAAAATGGTAACAGCTCAAATTGTTGAAAAGACAGAAGGTCTAATTGAACTTGATCCTGATTATCAGATCAAGGAAAGTTCACTACCAAATGTTGATACTCCTTATATCGATTTTACAGTTAATGTTGCATCACAAGATGGATATTTAAACGGACAGACAGTTGTTGATATAATTCCAGAAGGATTATTTGTAGACTCTGTTGCATTAGATGGTAATGTATTAGGAACAAACGAGTATAGCGTAAGAGAAGGAGTTTTTAACTATACATTCCCTAGCTTAACAAAGGATAAGAGTAATGCTATGACAAGCTGTAAGTTTGACATTAGACTATACTTAAATGCAAGTAACTACAAAAAATTAATGGAAGAAAATAATTTCAAACAAAGCTTTACCAATTCAGTATACTTAAAGAATTTACAGAAAAATGAGCAGTTAACTCCTCCATCCAACGCAACAACCCTAGTTAGAGCAAACTACATAGATAAAAAGGGAGTGCAGGAAGACCTTTATGGAGCAAAATTTAAATGGTATGTAAGCGTTAACTCATATTTTAATCAGGGTACAAATGCATTTATCGTAGATGGCATCAATGCATCTGCACACACATATGATTTCACTTCAGGCGTTAAAGTAACAGGAGCAGATGATAGTCTAATTGAGATCCTTCACCCTGTAGAAAAGCAGTCTAATGTAGCTTATGAAGATTTAACATTAGATGCTATAAATAGATTAACTGCTGTATCTGGCTCAGGCTCAGAAAAACAGAGTATCTATTATACCTATATAGATTCTGATGGAATGAAACAGAGTGTTTTAATAATCCCTGCTAATAAATACCCAAATCAAAAAATTAATTTAACTTATTATACAGTGAATGCCAATGCAAGTCAGTCTGGCAGTGAAGATGATATTCTTACTTCTGGAACACAGTTTAATAATAAAGCAAAATTATTCTGGGATAATCTTGTTTTAAATGAAGAAACAGTTGCTTCTGATTTTGATGTAGCAGCAGAAAGAAATATTCAGCCTGCAGCTAACGTATTACAGAAGACATTTAATTCTTATGAACCTTCTAAGAGTGAAATAACTTGGAATTTATCTATCAACAAAATGGGTGGAACATTCGATGATGTTACAATCTCTGATTCTTTAGATCAAAGATTACAAAAATTCCAGGATGATATCTTAGATGGAACAGGAACAATTACTGCATCTTATACAAAAGCAGAAGAAACAAGTGATATTGAAATAGTTAGCGAGGCAAATAAAGTAGATGGTAAACCATACTATGTAGTTGCAGATACATCTAATCCAAATAAGAAAGAGTTACAAATTGTAATTGGACATGTGGATGAAGATGAAAGTTATGAAATTCATTTAGAAACAGTTATTAAGAATAAAACCTTCTTCTTAAGCACTGCACCAGTTGAGTTCACTAATACAGCATCTTCTTCTGCTTTAAGCAATGGAGTGCCTTGTGGTAATGAATCAACAGCTACAAAAAAATTAAGTAATAATATGATTAATAAGATTGGTATGTCACAAGGATTTAAAAATTCTAGTGGTGAAACAGTATATACAACTTATAATCATAAAGACCACACTACAAAGTGGAGAACAACAATTAATGAAAACAGAATTACTTTAACAGATGTTAGAGCAGTAGAAACACTTCCAGAAGGTTCAAGCCTTGATAAGATCAGTGTAATTAATATTTATAAAGCTGATGATTCTATCTTATATAGAATTACTAGCACAGATGGAAATGACTTCTTAATTAATGGAGAACCAGCAGCAGCTACTGAAGTAGATGGAGGATATGCTCTTACATTACCAAATGGACAAGTTATTACTTGGAAAGAAACAAAAGGAACAAAGTATGCTGAAAATACTTCAACTGAAATTTCTAACAATACACTTGAGTTAACATTTTCAGATCCAGTAAGTTATAAAGTAGAGTACGAATTCTATACAAAATATGATGAGTCTTATCGTAAAGAGGTAGCAGCTAACCGTAAAATTGTTTCGCTAGCTGTAGTAAATGTTTATGGAAAATATGACGGGGAAGATATTATTTCCATGAGAAAGAGTAATGCAATCTCTATCCTGCCTTATGTAATAGAGAAAAAAGGCTGGTACAATGAAAAACGAGGAACTATTACTTGGACTTTGTATATAAACCAGGATCACATTAATCTTCAAGACTATAGTGTAGTTGAAAACTTAAGAAATGAATTTGAAATGGACTTTAGTACATTCCATGTTAGTACTTTTGATGTTTCACCAATAGGAGAAAGATCAGACTTCATCGATGTAACAGATGATTTTATGGGAAGCCTTATTGAGAATGGGACAAGAGGATTTGAGTTAAAGATTCCAGAAAGCTATAAGGAGACATCAATTTGTGTTCAATTTGAGACAGCAGTTACAGATAATGTTTCCGCAAAGGATGCACAGAACCAGGCATCTTTAAACAAGGGAAAAGTTCAATACAGAAAATCTGAAATAAGTGTTCCAAGTAACATGATTGACTTCAATATTGATGAATTCATTAACTCATCTTTACTATCTTCATTATTTATCACAAAGGTTAGTTCAACAAAGGATGATTCTAACAAGCAGAACATTTTATTAAGTGATACAGAATTTAAATTAACAGCAATGAAATTGTCATCAGATGGCTGGAAAGAAGACACATCAAGGTATTGTAAGAAGAGAACTACAAAAGCAAATGGAGATGCAGTATTCTTTAATTTGGAACAAGGCGTTCTTTACAAATTAGAAGAGGTAAATGCAACAGCAGGCTATAATAACTCTAATGAAGCAAAATATGTTGTATTCTTAAAGAGTGGTGAACAGTCAAGCACTTATCCAGAGGAAGCTATACAGGTACTTCCTAATGTTAAATTCACAAGAATAACACTTGAAAACACTCCAGCCGCAGGTTTATCTTTTAAATTAAAGGGTACAGATGAAAAACTACTTAGTGGTGGAGAATTTAAGTTATCAAGTGAAAACAGTAATATTGCTGATAAAGTAGCCGTTTCAGATGAGAATGGAAATGTTAACTTTGAAGCACTTGATCCAGGTAATTATACATTAACAGAAGTTAAAGTACCAGCTGGATACAAGGGAGCAAATACCTTAACTGTTCGCATTACAGTAAATGAGGACGGTTCAGTTCAAAGCACAATTGATGAAAATGAAAGTGTAACTAGCGATGATACAAATAGTATTGTTGTTCTAAATGAAGCTCTATTAGATCCAAGCACCGAGCCAACTGTTGAACCAAGTGTAGAGCCAAGTGAACAGCCAAGTGTAGAACCAAGTAAGAAACCAGATGCAGACGTAAAAGGAACTCTTGTAATTATCAATACTGCAGAAGATAACGCAAGAGAAGGATTTAATTATCGTGTAACTGGTTACACAGATAAAGGCACTCAGTTCTGTGCAGAATATACAACAGATGCACTTGGAATGATTATCATAAATGATTTAGAGTGTGGTACTTATGTAGTACAGGAGTTAATGGGTGCTAATACTACAAATTATGTATTACCTATTCCACAGATGATAAGAATCAAATCAGATAATGCAGCAGAAGCAAAAGTACTTCATTTCCATAATCTACTTGTAAAATAGCAAGTAAATTAATGAATTATTCTGTTAAATAAAAAGACTCTATAAAGTATACTTAAATATAAGAATCCTTCTGGCGATAACAAATTGTTTTATCGTACAGAAGGATTTTTAGTTTGAAGTTTGTATAAGCAAATATACTGTGATATAGTAATTCTGAATAGAGAGAATCTGTCTAAATACAATAGATTGGAAGTGAATAAAAGTGGAAGATATTACGGAAGAGAGTTTACATCGAATTGGCACATTAAAAGAGAAGACCCTTCACTCTGTTGTAAAGAATTACATTGAGCCAGATGTACAGAAGCAAGAAATAAAGTTAGGACGTTTTTATGTTGATATTTTAAATGAATCTGGAATTGTAGAAGTACAGACTCAGAATTTTAATCTGTTAAGAAAGAAACTGGATGTCTTTTTACCTGAATACACAGTAACAGTGGCTTACCCCATGATAGCAACCAAGTGGCTTATTTGGGTTGACGAAGAGACAGGGGAAATATCTAAAAAACGTAGGTCTCCAGTGCGTGGAAGTTATTATCGCTGCTTTCATGAATTGTATAAAATTAAACCATATTTAAAGGATTCTAATTTAAAGATTAGGTTAATGTTAATAAATATGGAAGAGTATCGACTGCTAAATGGATGGAGTGAAGATAAGAAGAGGGGCTCTACCAGGCACGATAGAGTACCAACAGAAATAGTGGAAGAATATATGATTGAAACACTAGAAGATTATCAGAAATTAATCCCTCCAACATTAGGTGAATCATTTACAACGAAAGATTTTGCAAAAGAAGCAAAAATCTCTCCGAAGTTAACGCAAGCTGGTGTCAATGTATTGTACCATGTGGGGGCTATTGAGAGAATTGGAAAGCAGGGGAGAATGTATCTATACAAAAGAACTGAAAAATAAATTTCAGTTCTTTTGCAACATTTTTGGCTTAATAGAACACGTATAATTAAGTAAGTATAGTAGGGAGGCATGTTATGAAAGGCATTAAAAGAATAAGGAAAATCTTATTATCTGCTGTATTAGCAGTATGCTCATTATATCTAGCAGGATGTTCAGAAAGTGAAAAGAAGGTAACACAAGAGTACTTTAAAGCAAGGGTCTTAGAGGTAGAAGATACATATGTTTTGGTGGAACCTCTAGAGGGAGAGAATATAAGAAAAAGTTCAGATCGAATAACATTTGGTAAGGAAAAACTAAAAGACAGTAAAGATATAGAGGTGGGAAGTATTATTGGTGTGAGTTATAGTGGTGACGTACGTGAAACATTCCCAGCATCTATTGATGTGTATAAATGGGAATGTATTAGTCTAGCACAAACAAATAAGAAAGAGGTACAAAAAGAAGAACAACAGAAGCGAATGGTAATGTTAAAAGATAAATTATATGTAGACACTGGAGAAATTTCTAAGATGGGCAGATGTGGTTTAAAGGATTTTAAATTTAAGTCATCTGTAAAAAGGGGAAAGCCAACCAAGAATCTTCAAACAAACTTTGGTAAGGGATATGGAGGTCAATATAGTTTCCGAAAGAATCGCATTGAGATTCTAATTGATAAAGAGTGGCATGTATTTGCATATAATGAAAATGACTTAAATGGCGTTAAAATGGAAGTAAAGAGTAATACTAATCATTCCCTGGTTATCAATGTTAACAATCAGTCTAACAAAGACATTGAATGTGGTGCAGAATATAAAATAGAGTATCTTGAGTCTAAGATAGATACATGGTCAGAATTACCATATAAACATGACGATTTTGGTTTTGATGAAGTTGCTTACTGTTTAAATAAGGGAGACAAAGAATTTAACTATGATTGGGATTATATTTATGGAAAATTAAATCCAGGGAAGTATCGTATTGTTAAGGATTTCTTTGAGTATATAGAAGGGCAGGAGAGTGATAAGCACACTTTGACCGCTGAGTTTGAGATTAAGTAGATAAGACAGGAACAACACCGTATTATTATGTGTTGCTCCTGTCTTGCTAGTTAGCTGAAAATCATAGAATACCACTCTCTTTTAAAATGATATTTTTCAACTCAGGATTAAATTCACCCTTTTTCAGCATTTCAATCTCGTATTTATATGGCGCATAAGATTTCTTCTTGTCCTCTGGATGAGGAATATAAGGCGTCTCTAAAATCTTTGGAACATTTTCAAAGTCAGGATGCATTACTATATAACGAAGTGCATCAAACCCAACATAACCAAAGCCAATATTCTCATGACGATCTTTATGAGCACCAGCAGGATTTTTGCTATCATTAATATGGAATACACTAATCTGGTCTTTACCGACAATTTTGTCAAATTGATCAATAACTGCATCAAATTGATTTACAATGTCATATCCAGCATCATTCGTATGACAAGTATCAAAACAAACACGTAGTTTATTATTATGAGTGACACCATCATAAATTCGAGCAATCTCTTCAAAGCTACGTCCCATTTCGCTGCCTTTGCCGGCCATTGTCTCCAATGCAATATTGACAGGAGTATCAGCAGTAAGGACTTCGTTTAATCCTTTAATGATCTGCTGAATTCCCACGTCTTCCCCAGCCTTTACATGAGAACCAGGATGTAAAACAATATTTTGGCTACCCATGGCAGCAGAACGTTCTATTTCTAACTGTAAGAATTCCACTGCTAATTCAAATGTCTCTGGGGTAACAGAGTTACCAAGATTAATAATATATGGGGCATGAATTACGAATTCTTCAATTCCATTTGCCTTCATTAACGCTTTTGCTTCATCTATTCTCAAGTCACTTAGTGGTTTTCTTCTTGTGTTTTGTGGAGCACCAGTGTAAACCATAAATGTATTAGCACCATAAGATAAAGCTTCCTTTACTGATCCAAGAAACATTTCCTTACCACTCATTCCAACGTGACAACCAATTTTCAACATAAGACCCCTCCGATTTCATAAGTTATCTGGAATTGCAAAATATGCACTGATATTATACACTAAGGAATGTAACTTTACAATGTTACGCATATATTAGATATGGTTTGAAATACAGGAGGAAATTATGTACCTTTTTGATAAATTGAATCAATACGCAACGGAGGATTATTATCCTTGGCATATGCCGGGGCATAAGAGAAATCTGGAACTTATGAAGAATTTTAATCCCTATGCAATTGATATTACAGAAATAGATGGATTCGATAATCTTCACAATGCAGAAGATGTAATTTTAGATTCTATGAATCGTGCGGCAAGGCTGTATCATTCTAAGCATACCTTTTATCTTGTAAATGGAAGTACATCTGGAATATTAACAGCAATTAGTGGATGTACCAATAAGGGAGACAAGATACTGATGGCAAGAAATTGTCATAAGGCAGCTTATCATGCGGTATTGCTCAATGAATTAGAACCCGTTTATCTGTATCCACAGTATGATGATAAAAAGGGTATACAATGTGGATATTCAGCCAAATATATAAAAAGAATGTTGATAAAAAATCCAGATGTTAGTCTGATAGTCCTGACATCACCAACTTATGAAGGGGTTATTTCTGAAATAGAGGAAATTTGCGAACTTGCACATGAACGAAACATTCCTGTTCTTGTGGATGAAGCTCATGGTGCACATTTTGCATTTCATGAGGCGTTTCCAACGAGTGCAGTGGATTTAGGAGCAGATGTTGTAATTCAGAGTGTTCATAAGACACTGCCAGCATTTACACAGACAGCATTACTGCATGTTAATAGTAATCTGGCTGATTTAGATAGAATAAAAACATATTCCTCAATCTATCAGACAACCAGTCCATCTTATGTACTTATGGCAGGGATTGATAAGTGTATTGATATGATAGAGAAAGAAGGGACAAAACTCTTTGATAATTTGATTACTAATCTGAAGGATTTCTATAGGGAAGCAAAGTCATTAAGGAACTTAAGAGTAATCAATTATGAGGGGAGAGACCTATCGAAAATAATCATTTCTACCAAGGAAACTAATATGACAGGTACTAAACTTTATGATATACTATTAACGGATTACAAGTTACAGATGGAAATGGCGGAAGCTGACTACGTTTTAGCAATTGCAACTATAGGAGACACAAAAGAAGGTTTTGTAAGGTTAATTGATGCGCTAAAAAGAATTGATGCAGCACTTGAGTTAAAAGAGAAAACGAATCGTATTTCCTATGCACCAGTTGAAGCTGAGGTTGCCATGCTGCAACATGAAGCGTTTTTATGTAAAAAGGAACAATGTCTGCTAGAAGATAGTGAGGGAAAAATTGCGGGAGACTTTATTAATCTGTACCCGCCAGGAATACCAATCTTAGCACCAGGAGAACGAATTACTTATGAAATATTAGAGCATATTGGTACTTATATAGAAGCGGGGCTTTCAATAAAAGGATTAATTGACAAAAAATATGTGCTTGTAATTAATAGAGAGGACTAAAAATGTCAAAAATATTTATTGTAATGGGAAAAAGTGCAACGGGCAAAGACACTATTTTCAAGGAAATAATGAAACGGCTACGCGAACAGCTTAATACCGTTATTTTATATACAACAAGGCCAATCCGAACCGGCGAGACAGAGGGGGTTGAGTATCATTTTGTAACAAGAGAAGAAAGAGACAGATTAAAGAAACAGGGGAAGATTATCGAAGAAAGAGTTTATCATACTGTACTTGGAGACTGGTTTTACTTTACTGCTGATGATGGGCAGATTGATCTTTCTAAGCAAAGTTATATCATGATTTCAACATTGGAGGGCTATGAGAGTCTTGTAAAATACTTTGGAAGGGAACAAGTAGTTCCTATTTACATCGAGGTAGAAGATGGCGAACGCTTACAAAGAGCACTGTCTAGGGAAATGTCACAGGCAAGTCCAAAGTATGAGGAAATGTGTAGAAGGTTTCTTGCAGATCAGGATGATTTTAAAGAGGAAAATCTTAAGAGACTGCAGATAGATAAACGATATAGTAATTATGATAAGGAACAATGTATAAATGATATTTTAAGTGATATTGAGCCTTTGATATGATATAATGAAAAGTAATAGCCATGAAAGAGGGATATGAAATATTAGAAAGGTTTGAGAAGCATGGATATAAAAATTAATCAAATGCAACAAGTGAATCAGGCCCCGAAGCCACAGCAGGTACAGCAGACTGATGACACATTTAAATTTATGCTTGCAAGCAATATAGAAGATGCCACGCTTCAGGAAAGACTGACTCTCGTTATGGAAGATATTGTGCAGCAGGGTAAGAAACTAGGAAAGCACATGGATGTCCGTGACATGAAGAGATATCGTGCCTTAATCAAGGAATTTATGAATGAGGTGGTTAACCGTTCTCATAAGTTCAGCCGTGAAAACTTTTTGGATCGGAAAGGGCGTCATCGTGTATATGGAATTGTAAAACTAGTGGATAATAAACTTGATGAGCTTGCACAGGAATTAATTAAAGATGAGAAGGATCACATCGCTATTTTAGGTAAGATTGATGAGATTCGAGGACTACTTTTAGATATCCTTACATAAGGAGGGATGATGGTAGGATGAAAAAGTTTGAAGATGTTATTGGTCATGAACAAGTGATTGAACATATGCAGACGGCAATACAGAAAGACAGAATATCACATGCATATATATTGAATGGGGAGATTGGTTCAGGAAAGAAGATGTTGGCAGATATATTTGCAGCAACGCTCCAATGTGAGGAGCACGGGATAACCCCTTGTGGGAAATGCAAATCCTGCCTGCAGGCTAGTTCAGGTAATCATCCAGACATTTTGAAGGTTACACATGAAAAAGCTAGTATTAGTGTAGATGATATTAGGACACAATTAAATGCAGATATCGATATTAAGCCTTATAGCAGTAAGTATAAGATTTATATCATAGATGAAGCAGATAAGATGACGGAGCAGGCACAGAATGCGTTGTTAAAAACCATTGAAGAACCACCAGTTTACGGAATTATTATGCTCTTGGTGACAAACAAGAACAAGCTGCTTCCAACAATTCTGTCTCGTTGTGTTACACTGAATTTAAAGCCTGTACCAACAGACTTAATTACAGAGTATTTGATGAAAGAATATCAGGTGCCAGATTATAATGCCCAGATAAGTGCGAGATTTTCACAGGGAAATCTGGGAAAAGCAGTGCGTTATTCTACATCTGAGGAATTTAATGAAACAAAGGACAAAATTCTGCATCTTTTAAAGTATATTGAAAATATGCAGGTTTACGAAATATTAGAAGGAATCAAGCAGCTTGGAGAGCATAAGCTGGAGATTTATGATTATATTGATATCATGATGCTTTGGTATCGAGATATTTTAGTATATAAAGCCAGTGGTAATCCAAATCATCTATTGTTTCGTGCGGAGTATCCGTATATCAAGAAACAAGCCGAAAAGATTGGTTACGACGGGATTGAAAATGTAATAAAGGCTATGGATAAGGCAAAGGAGCGTTTAAGGGCAAATGTAAACTTCGATATTGCTATGGAGCTTATGTTACTCGTAATGAAGGAGAATGGGAATGGTTAAAGTAATTGGTGTTAGATTCCGTAAAGCGGGAAAGATTTATTTCTTTGACCCAACTGAGCTAGAAATTGAAGTGGGAACTAACGTAATCGTAGAAACTGCCAGGGGGATTGAGTATGGCAATGTTGTAATAGGTAATCGTGAGGTAGAAGAAGACAAGATTATTCAGCCTTTGAAACCAGTTATTCGTATTGCAACACAAGAAGATGATGCAATTGAGGCACACAATAGAGAAAAGGAAGTCGGTGCTTTTAAAATTTGTCTTGAGAAAATTGCAAAGCATGGATTGGAAATGAAGTTAATTGATTGTGAGTATACATTTGACAATAATAAATTGTTATTTTACTTTACGGCAGATGGAAGAATTGACTTCCGTGATTTAGTAAAAGACTTAGCAAGCGTATTTAAAACACGTATTGAATTACGTCAGATCGGAGTTCGTGATGAAACCAAGATTGTTGGTGGAATTGGAATATGCGGACGTTCTTTATGCTGTAACACATTTTTAAGTGAGTTTGCACCAGTGTCGATTAAGATGGCGAAAGAACAGAATCTATCTCTTAATCCAACAAAGATTTCAGGAGTCTGTGGCAGATTGATGTGTTGTCTAAAAAATGAACAGGAAGCATATGAAGAGTTAAATAGCAAGCTTCCTGCTGTTGGCGATACGGTAGAGACTGTAGACAAGTTAAAAGGTGAAGTACAGAGTGTTAGTGTATTAAAACAGCTTGTTAAGGTTATTGTAACGTTAGATAATGATGAAAAGGAAGTTCGTGAATACATGGTATCTGACCTTAAATTTACACCTAAGCGTAAAAAGGAAAGAATTGCTATGGATGATGAATTAAAAGCTTTGGAAGCATTAGAAAGAAGAGAATCTGGTTCAAAGATTGATTAAAGAGGTATTTATGAGAGTAGAATTAAAGCAGAATGAGAGACTGGATGACCTACATCGTAAAGGATATCAGATTATTCAGAATCCAGAGAAGTTTTGTTTCGGAATTGATGCGGTTTTACTTTCAGGATTTGTTCAAGTAAAAAGTGGAGCAAAGGTATTGGATTTAGGAACTGGAACAGGAATTATCCCGATTCTCGTAGAAGCAAAGACTAAGGCGGGGCATATCAGTGCACTGGAACTGCAGGAGGAAAGTGTAGATATGGCAACCAGGAGTATTAAGCTCAACGGGTTAGAGGAAAAAATATCAATTGTTCAAGGAGATATAAAGGAAGCTTCTCATATTTTTGAAGGAGCTTCTTTTGATGTTATTACAACGAATCCTCCATATATGACAGAACACCATGGACTAGTGAATCCTGATATACCAAAGGCAATTGCGAGGCATGAGATATATTGTACATTGGAAGATGTGGTACGAGAGAGTGCAAGGTTATTAAAAATGAATGGTAAGTTTTTTATGGTTCACAGACCTTACCGCTTAGTTGAAATTATTACAACACTGTCAAAATACAAACTAGAAGCGAAAAGAATACGTTTTGTACATCCTTATAAGGATAAAGAGCCAAATATGGTTCTAATTGAAGCTGTAAAAGGCGGAAAGTCACGCGTAACAATTGAACCACCTCTGATTGTGTATGAAGATGTAAATGTTTACACCAAGGAAATCTACGAAATCTATGGTTATGAATAAGGAAGGAAAATTATGAGCGGAACATTGTATTTATGTGCTACACCAATTGGAAATCTGGAAGATATGACTTACCGTGCAGTACGAATTTTAAATGAAGTGGATTTAATCGCAGCCGAGGATACAAGAAACAGTATTAAACTGTTAAATCATTTTAATATTAAGACACCTATGACTAGTTATCATGAATTTAACAAGTATGAGAAGGCCGATTACCTGGTTAGCAAATTGTTAGAGGGGCTAAATATTGCAGAAATTACTGACGCAGGAACTCCAGGGATTTCAGATCCGGGAGAAGAACTTGTAAAACGAGCCTTAGATGCAGGAATTACAGTAACTTCAGTGCCTGGTCCAGCAGCATTTGTAGATGCATTAATTATCTCTGGACAATCTACAAGACGATTTGTGTTTGAAGCCTTTTTACCGACAGATAAAAAGGAACGTCGTTCGGTATTAGAATCTTTCCAAAAGGAAACGAGAACAATTATTATGTATGAGGCTCCTCATAGGTTGAAGAAAACACTGGCAGAGCTCCATGAGCATATTGGCAACCGTAAGTTATCCATCTGCAAGGAGTTAACGAAGCGTTATGAAAATAATTTCAGAACAACACTAAAAGAAGCTATGGAGTATTATGAAGAAAATGATCCAAAGGGAGAGTTTGTATTGGTCATAGAGGGACGTTCAGAAGTAGAGCTCCAAGAGGAAGAGATACAGAAGTGGGATAGTATTACTTTAGAAGAGCATATGAACATTTACTTGGACAAAGGAATGACTAAGAAAGAGGCAATGAAGGCGGTTGCATTAGATCGAGGAATATCTAAGAGAGACGTATACCAGCAGTTATTAAATTAGTTGGTAGCACAAAAATGCAGATAAGAAGAGGGATTCTTATCTGCATTTTTTAATCTTTCTTCTAGATTACTATGTATCTAGGCTTAGTCGATGATTCCAGCGATTTTAGCAAGTTGAACGATAGAATCTTTAGAAACCTTTTTTCCGCAGAAATCAAATAATTCGTTTTTTTCTCCGGTAAAGATATCTGTTGGCTCATATTTTGTTAAAATGATTTTGTCTTCATCAACGTAGATTTCCAATGGATCTCTTTCGCCAACACCTAATGTTCTTCTTAACTCGATTGGAAGTGTAATACGTCCAAGTTCGTCTAATTTTCTTACAATACCTGTACTTTTCATTTATCATTGCTCCTTTTCTTTTTGATAATTCCAATATATCACTAATGGGCAAATTATACAATTTAATATCTTATGACGATATAGGACTATTTTAATCATTTAGGAGTAAAAAAACAGTAAATAATGTAAAATGTAATATTTTTACAAAAAAGTTTATCGAAAAATAGGAGTCTAAAAAGCTATAAATAGTGGGGGTATTACAAAATTTACATTATTTGGACTCTAAAATATAGCCAAAAAGCGTTAAATTTATGAATAACTGAATATATTTTGGACGAAACAATTTCCATCCCCAGTTTTTTACTCATTAAAAAAATCCAGTGTACTTACTTCATACTGTATTTAATTAGTACAACAATATATACTACAACAGTTTTTTGGGGAAATCAAATAAAAAAGGTGAAATTTGATTTTTCGTAAAGTGATAATCCATGTTGTTGCACAATATATTAAAATAAGCAATTCTACTTTAATAGGAGTTGAAAAGGAAAGTTTAAGTTAGAAGGAGAGACTAAGATGATAAATTATCTTTGGGGATTTATGATTGTAATTGGTATTATTGTAGGTGCACTAACTGGAAAGATGCAGGAGGTAAGTGTTGCTTCCATTAATTCGGCAAAAGAGGCAGTAACTTTGTGTATTACCATGTTAGGCGTAATGTCGATGTGGACAGGGCTTATGCAGATCGCAAAAAAGAGTGGAATTATAGATGGTTTAACAAAAGGGTTAAGTCCTGTGATAAAACTTTTGTTTCCTGATATTCCAAAGGGGCATGTTGCGAGGGAGTATATATGTTCCAATATGATAGCTAATATTTTAGGATTAGGGTGGGCAGCAACACCATTTGGATTAAAAGCAATGTTAGAATTAAAAAAGTTAAACAATGACAGTGAAATTGCCAGTGTAGATATGTGTACATTCTTAATTATAAATATTTCGTCCTTACAGTTGATTCCAGTAAATATAATTGCATACAGGAGCCAGTATGGTTCGGTTAATCCAGCAGATATTATTACAACGGCAATACTAGCGACCTTGTTTTCAACTTTTGTGGGAGTTGTTTTTTCCGTTGTTGCTCGTAAACTTTGTAAAACGAAATAGGAGGATGGCATGGATTTTCTATTATACTTATCAAACTTTATTATTCCGTTTGTAATAATTTACATAGTCGGTTATGGATTGCTGCAGAAGACTAATGTATACGATGAATTTATTAAAGGTGCAGAAGATGGTTTTCAGGTTGTAAAAGGAATTATGCCTACTCTTATAGGATTAATGGTTGCAATTGGGGTGTTACGGGCGTCAGGAACATTGGATCTTTTATCAAATGTGCTAAAACCTGTGGTGGAGCGTTTACACTTTCCATCCGAACTGGTGCCAGTTGTTGTTGTAAAAATGTTTTCTTCATCTGCGGCAACAAGTTTATTATTAGATGTGTATAAAAACTATGGGCCAGATTCCTATCTGGGAAGGCTTGCTTCTATATTGATGAGTTGTTCAGAAACCATTTTTTACACATTATCCATTTACTTTATGACTGCAAAGGTAAAGAAAACAAGGTATACACTTGCAGGAGCTTTAGTTGCAACTTTAGCAGGTGTGGTGGCAAGTGTTTGGCTTATGGGGTTGTAAAAAATAATTGGTTTGCCTCAAAATATAGTGTATAATGGTAATAAATTCTACTAGGGGAGGTTTTATTATGAAGAAAGTATTGAATTTATTACTTGCAGTTATTATGGCAGTAACGCTTACTGGCTGTTTTGGGGCAAATATGCAGATTCAGATGAAGTCAGACGGAAGTGGAGTAATGTCATATAGTTACATGATTGATAGTGGGGTAAATAAGTATATTATGAGTGACCCAGAATTGAAGAAGGAATTAAGTGGATTAACTGATTTCAAACAAACAAAAGAAATGTACGATGACTGTTATTATGTATGTTATACTAAGGAGGTTCCATTTTCTTCTCCAAAGGAGTTAAAGAAGATACTGACAGACAGTAGGACATTTAATGAACTATTTAGTCCAGGTAGTATTGAAGAGGATAAAGAAGATACAGATAAAGAAAACGAAGGTTTGTTTTCTTATGTGGATATTGGAGCAGATCATCTTCAAGCCGTTTATTCATCTGTTAATTCGTCCTATCAAGAAATTGATGATTATAATGATTATGTCAATGATAATGATTTTATGGATTATCAGGCTATGGAAAATAGTATCTTTATGCGAATCAATATTACATTTGATAAAGAAATTACATATACCAACGGCTCATTAAGTGCTGATAAAAAGACTGCATCATGGAAAATAAAACTAAGTGAATATTACGATACCTTGTTACAAGCTTCTACGTCAGGAAAAGATGTCTTTGCTAAGGATACTAAGGTGCCAGACATTTATCCAGTTAAGGATGGAAAATACTATCCAGGTTATATTAGTATATTAGTTACGGATAATTTTGGAGTTAAAAGTGTCACTTGTAATGGAAAGAAAGTACCTGCTGATTATACTGTTTTTAAAGATGGAAAGTATGTAATAGAGGCAGAAGATTATTTTGGTAATAAGGCTAAAAAGACGTTTTACATTGATATGCAGAGCCCTAAGATATCTGGAGTAAAAAATGGTGTCATATATAAATCAGAACGTACAATCCGTTTTTCAGATAAATATGGGATTAAATCTGCAACACTTAATGGAAAGACAATAAAAACTGGGAAAAAAGTTTCTAAGAACGGAAAATATAAGTTAGTCGTAAAGGATCGTGCTGGCAATACAACTCGTGCAACTTTTACAATCAAGAAAAAGTAATTGACAGTATGAAATGATTGGGCAATAATATAGAAAAAAATATTAGAAAGGGACAAAGATGGAAGAAATAATAAGCGTTAACGGCTTGAAAAAAACATTTACACTAACTAAGAAGCAACAAAAGTTAGAAAAGACGAAAGCAAAAACTAAGGTTGCCGTAGATGGACTTTCTTTTGAGGTAAGCAAGGGAGAAGTCTTTGGATTATTAGGACCAAATGGTGCGGGAAAGACAACAACACTTCGAATGCTTTCAACTTTAATAAAACCCGATCAGGGAGATGCCTTGATTGATGGGGCAAGTATTATAAAACAGCCTGATGAGGTAAGAAGAAAGATAGGTTTCTTAACAAGTGAATTAAAGTTAGAAGAATTTTTCACACCTAACTATTTGTATAATTTTTTCTCAGACTTATATGATGTGTCTATTACTGAAAGGGAAGCAAGAAAAAAGACATTGTTTGGAAAATTTGGAATAGACAAATTTGCGGAAGTCAAAGTTTCTGATTTATCAACTGGGATGAAGCAGAAAGTTTCGCTTGTTATATCATTAGTACATAATCCAGAGATTATAATATTTGATGAACCAACCAATGGATTGGATGTTTTAACTGCTAAGGTTGTAACAGACTTTCTTGTTGAGTTGAAGAAGCAGGGAAAGACCATTATTGTTTCAACTCATATTTTTAACTTAA
>CALFNR010000220.1:0-56462 GCA_937903005.1 uncultured Lachnoclostridium sp.
TTTATAAATGTGAGGACTGCAGTGGATGCCCATACAAAAAGGACTGTATGAAAGGCAATAACTGTAAGATACCATTGGAGGAAAGAACCAAAAGACTTCAGGTAGCGAAAACATTTCTGAAATACAGACAGGAAGATTTGGAACGAATCCTGTCAGATGATGGAATCCTTTTCAGAACAAACCGAAGCATTCAGGCAGAGGGCTCCTTTGGTGATATAAAACAGGATATGAAGTTCAGAAGATACCTGAGCAAAGGAACAACAAATGTTCTTGCTGAAAGTGTGCTTCTGGCTATGGCAAGAAATATAAATAAACTTCATAATAAGATTCAAAAAGGCAGGACGGCAACACATTTATTTCCAGTGAAAAGTGCTTAATTTTGGCCCCTTTAAAATGAATGAATTAGCCATGCAAAATGGCTTATTAAAGTGCGCCGCTTTTTAGAGTTCGTGGAATTAATAAGGACTTTTGCTTCTAAAATAGCCAAAATGAAAGTGCCGCTTCACGATTTTTCAATCGTTAAAGCGACACCCCCACTGATTCTTATAGGAAAGTCCTTTGCATGTATATTTTCGTTCTCAAATATGATAAAATGGTACAGAAAAAAGACGAAGGAGAGAGTATCATGGAAAAAACAATGGAAGATTTAGTTGATAGAGCAACACAGAAACATCAAAGTGGGTATAACTGTTGTCAAGCAGTTGCATGTGCATTTAGTGAAGAGTTAGGACTTGATGAAAACATAGTTTTTCGTATGGCAGAAGGATTTGGTGCTGGAATGGGTGGCATGCAGGCAACTTGCGGTGCTGTAACAGGTGCTGTTATGCTGGCAGGTTTAAAGAATAGCCAAGGAATAGATAATATTGGAACAAAGGGAGCAACTTATAAACTTTCCAAAGAAATTATTGCCGAGTTTGAAAAAATGAATGGCTCTTCTATCTGTAAAGATTTAAAAGGACTTGAAACAAAGCAGATGTTACGTTCCTGCAGTGGCTGTATTGAAGATGCTGTACGAATTGCCAAGAAAGTTGTATTCGGTCAGGAAGATTAAAAATCCTTTAAAATCCTCAATTTCGAACAAAAAAGAGTGTTTTTTGCTTGAATTGTCGAAACAATGCCGTATAATGTTATGGTGAGGATGAGAAAAGGAGAATTTAAATGGAAAAAGGATTTTTTGCACCAAAGGAAATTATTGAAAACAACTTAAATGAAGCACCCAAAAAAGTAGGACAGCCATTTTACAAGATAGTCTTGCTTGGCATGTTAGCTGGAGCATTTATTGCGATTGGCGGACAGGCAAGTAATGTTGCGGTACATGCGATAACCAATGCTGGACTAGCGAAAACAGTAGCAGGTACAATCTTCCCAATAGGATTAATGTTGATTCTGATTATCGGTGGACAGTTATTTACAGGAAACTGTCTTTTATTCATGGGAGCAGTTGATGGCCGTATTACTTACAAAAAAATGCTATTAAACTGGCTTACAATATTCTTTAGCAACTTTGTTGGAGCTATTATTGTAAGTGTTTTAGTATATCAGTCAGGTCAGTTCGACATGAGCGGTGGACAGCTTGGTGCATACACAATCAAAGTTGCAGCAGGAAAAGTACACTTAACACCAATGCAGGGATTTGCATCTGGTATTATGTGTAATATTATCGTATGTGGTGCCGTATTAATGGCAGCAGCAGCAAAAGACATCGCAGGAAAATGTTTTGCAGTTTTCTTCCCGATCTTTGCATTTGTAGTATCTGGATTTGAGCACTGTGTAGCAAATATGTATTATTTAACAGCAGGATTATTGGCATCAAAAAACGACACATATGTAGCACAGGCGAAAGAAATTTTCCACTTAACAGATGCACAGATTACAGATGTCAATGTTCAAAATATTTTTGTTAAAAATCTGCTTCCTGTAACATTAGGAAATATTATTGGTGGAGCAATTTTTGTAGGCGGTATTTTCTATCTTATCTTTGGTAAGAAAAGTAAAAAAGAAGCGTAAAAACCATTCCCTTTATCAGCGTAATATTTTCGACATTAGAAGCACATACTAACAAAAAGTTGAGTAGGAGGTTTCTATGGCGAAAAAAGGAATGAGACGACCTGGAGGATCGGATGAGCCACATAATGCAGCAGTGGACGTACAAGAAATTCAAGGAAAGGCAAAGACGGGAAATGCGAAAGCAGGACCGATAAGTGCACCGAACTGGGCACGAGATGATTATAAAACAGGTGACAAATTTCAGTAGCTGATAGGAGGTTTTCGTATGCCAAAGGATAGCCAGCCAGATAACAAAAAGGCGAGAATGGAAAAGTGTAATGGACAGACTCCAATTACACAGGAAAATATGAATAAAAACCCAAATGCAAAAAGAAAGTCAATTGCGCATAATGACGTATAAGCATAAAAAGGTACGGAATTCAGTTTGGAATTCCGTACTGTTTTTTATGCTGTAGGAAATGGCAATCAGAAGTTAAAGCCATCCTAACGTTTTGGAATAATCGCCCTGTGTGCTATGGAGACTTTTTGACAGGAAAAAAGGGATTGTGTATAATGGAAGAGGTTAGAAAAACGAGTGAGGAGGATTAAGATGTATATAGTATTTCACTTATTACGAAGTTCGTTTGGATTATGTCTAATAGTTGGTGGAGCTTTAATCGCACTGTATCTGTTAGGGTATTTTCTGTTATACAAAAAGTTTTTTCATGGGGAACGGACAGTAAGTGTACTACAAGGCATCTTTATCTTAATGCTTTTTATGTATTTAGCTATAGTTCTAATGGCAACGTTTCTTTCTAGAGGGGCGTACTATAATCATGCTGTGAACCTTAGTGTGCTAAGAACTTATAGACAGGCATGGAATTCTTTTATCAAAAGGGATTGGAGCGTTATCATATTAAATATTCTAATGTTTGTTCCAATTGGATTTCTGTTACCATTATCATTTTCTAAGTGTAAGAAAAGCTGGGTTACTTATCTAATTGGACTGATTCTTACGATTGCAATCGAAACGGGGCAATATATAAGTCGTCAAGGAATTTTTGAAGTTGTGGACATTGTACATAATGGAGCAGGATGCGTGGTTGGATATGGTTTTTGGATTATTTGTAACACCATTTATGAGAAGATTACAAGGAAAGAAAATAGAACATATTCGGTTAGGCAGATGTTAGTTTATCAGATCCCTTTTGCATTGTTAATAGGTCTATTTACAACAATATTTGTATCGTATCAGATGAAGGAATTAGGCAATATGACAACGAGCTACGAGGTAACGAAAGATATGTCTCATATAAAATTGAGTACAGAAGTTTCATTATCTACAGAACATACAAAAGCAAATGTATATCAGGCGAAAAAAAGTTCGAAGGCAGAAACACTAGAGAAAGCGAATAGGATTTTCAAAGTTCATGGTACTAGTGTAAAAGAAGAAGAAACCAAGGCATATGATGAATCAATGGTCTACTACAGTAAAGATGGAAAGTACACTTGCTGGGTTAATTTCATGGGGGGAACGACATGGTTTACTGCCTTTGAAGAAAGTGGAGAAACCAGTGATCCCGCTACATATTCACGAAAAGAATTAAAGGAATGCATGAAACCATATGGTATCAATATTCCAGACAGTGCTGCGATTACACAGGAAGAAGATGGTCAATATACTGTGCAGGTTAATATGGCAAAAGTAAAAAATTCTTATATAGATGGTACTTTAACTTGCCATATTAATAAAGAGGGGAAGGTAGAAAGCTTTAATGACCAGATGATACATTATAAAAAATATAAAAAGTTTGCTATTATATCCGAGCGAGAGGCATATGGGCAGATTCAGAAGGGAAAATTTAATTATTATGCTGAACCGAAAGTGAAAGAGATGAAAGTAAAAGAGGTAAAACTTGTATACTTAATGGATTCGAAAGGTTTCTATCAGCCAGCATATGATTTTAAGATGAAGACAGATAAAGATGTGCGAAATATTTATATACCCGCAATACAGTAATAGATTATATGATTTATCTTTTGACAAAGGGGAGTATTATAAAAAAGCAGATTTGTAAAATACATTAATGCAAAGAATGCTTTTCAATAAACGTATCAATATTCAAAAAGTCATCATAGCAGGCTTTAATTTTTTCAGTAGGCCAATTCCACCATGCGATTTCATTCAGCTTTTCAATCTGTTCTGGTGTAAAGCGAAAACGTATAATTCTTGCTGGAACGCCTGCAACTACAGCATAATCAGGCACATCCTTCGTAATTACAGCTCCTGCAGCAGCAATTACGCCATTTCCGATTTTCGCTCCATTTGTAATCACTACATTTTTCCCAAGCCACACATCATTTCCAATGACACTTTTCTTCGTAAAATCATAGATGTTAAATTTAGGTTCGTCCAGTTCAGGATTTTTATCAGCAGAATAAATAAATGCATGGGTTGTTACCATATGAAGTGGATGATTTGGAACTACACATGCGCCTTGGGCAAAACTGCAAAACGAACCAATACTCTCCACATAGAGACTTCCCTTTGCCAGCGGACCATAACAATATCGGCCTATCGTAGCTGTTTTTTTTCCAGCATAAAATAAACGTTTCATAATAATCTCAGATGGAAGTTCCTTTAATTGGTCAATTACAGTATCATTTGTTGTTGTTATCAGCATACATACTTGTTCAGTTAGTGAAGACTTCTTTAACTGCTCTGTGGTTAAAATATTGGGATTCCATTTGGCTAGTAGATTATCAACTAAAAACAGTTCTCTTATATTATATCTCATGTTCAATATTTGCTTTGCCAGCATTCCATCTTGTCCAAAAGGGAAAATGATAAATTGATGACATCCATTTTCTAAAGAGTCTCTGATTGCCTGATCTATTACGCTATAGTTACTCATGCTACCTCCAGTTTGTTTGATTCGTGATAAGTAGTATTTCCAAAATAGAGATAATATAATCTTAAGATTTGTTGTTATTAAGGTCAGAGAGAACGAAAAAGGCAATTGTTTACAATTTTAAAATATTGTATTTCAGTGGCTAACTAGTCTCGATCTAAGCAATAAAATATAGAGGAAATGGTTCTAGCAGGACGTGGACGATGGAAATAATGAAAACGAGGGATTTAACAATCAGAAGAATGGAATATACCACTGCGGAATGTCAAGCATGTAACTTGACATCTAATAGTGTTTTGATATAATTTATATAAAATTTAATCATATAGTGCAATAAATATACTGGAACATATAAAGAAAAATTAACTTAAAAATACATATGTTAGCTAAATGTTTTTATAGGAAAGAGAGGGGATTAATCATATTAAGTGGTAGAGAAGATGTGGATGACAACATGCGTATAGAAGAAGAACAGCTTCTGGATCTAGCATTGGATATAATGGAGGAATCTGGTGCATTAGAAGCTTATCGATATATTCTGAGTCATAAATCTAATTTAAGGAGTTATGGTAGTCAGTTATATAATTATTTGTATTGTCTCGGAGCATTGGCAGGGTTGAAGACAGAAGCATTAGAATGGATGAAAGAGGCAATTGAGGTAAAAAGGTATTGGTATCGGCCAACCGTATTTGAAGACAGTGATTTGGATAGCCTGCGAAGTGAAAGTATATTTCAGAAATGTAGGGAGATTTCCGAGAAAAGGTACTATAAAGAATTGGAAAATGCCAAGACCGTTTGTACATGGGATTCTGTGAAGAGTAAAAAACTTGCACTGGTATTACATGGAAATCAACAAAATATTCAGATGTGTCAAAAACATTGGGAAGCTCTCAAGGGGCAGGGATATCAAGTAGAATATGTACAATCCAAAACGTTGGATTCTTATAACTTATATCGATGGGATGATGAGGAAACAATTCAACTGGAGCAGGTTGTAAAAACAATACAATGGAATAAGTATGATTCGCGCATTTTGTGTGGATTCTCAGCAGGATGTAACGAGATACTAAAAAATATTCTATATGCAAAAATGAAGTGTGAAGGAATTATTCTTCAATCTCCCTGGATACCAATTATAGAGACGAACATGACGGAAATTTTAACTTTTATTCATGATAATTCTATATGGATGGAAATTATATGTGGGAGAGAAGACAAGGACTGTTTGTATTTGACAGAGAAATTTGCAGCTTCGGCAAGAGAGAGGAATATAAAAGTACGTGTTGAATGGAGTGAGGGAGTAGGCCATCAATATCCAAGTAACTTCAGTGAGATTTTAGATGGAATACAGTAAAAAGAAAAACTTTTATATTAAAAGAGGGAAAAATGAGCATTAGGGAAAAAATAAGAGAATATAAAAAATGTACGGATGAAGAGTGGAATGACTGGCATTGGCAGTTAAAAAACAGAATTAGTACTGTAGAAGAACTTCAACAGTACCTTACACTGACAGATGAAGAAATATATGGAATACAGGAATGTTTAAAAAGTTTAAGAATGTCTATAACGCCATACTACTTATCGTTGATACAAAATAATAGTATAAATGACCCAATAAGGAAGCAAGCAGTACCTACCTCAAAAGAATTATTTATAGCACAAGAGGATATGGTTGATCCATTATCCGAAGATATTTACTCTCCAGTTCCAGGATTAATACATAAGTATCCAGATAGAGTCCTATTATTAAGCACAGATCAGTGTTCAATGTATTGTAGACATTGTACTAGAAGACGGTTTGCAGGACAACATGATAAGCCGCTAGAAAATATGGAAGAGGCATTAGACTATATTGAGAAAAAGACGGTAGTAAGAGATGTATTAATATCTGGAGGAGATGCACTGACTTTATCAGATGAAAGATTAGAATACATCTTAGATAGACTATCTCATGTTAAGCATGTCGAGGTAGTAAGAATAGGTACAAGAATGCCAGTTGTCATGCCACAAAGAATTACGGATGATTTAGTTGCAATGTTGAAGAAATATCAGCCACTTTGGATTAGTGTACAATTTAATCATCCACAGGAGATTACTAAGGAATCTCGTGAAGCATGCGAAAAGTTGGCGGATAATGGTATTCCATTGTTAAATCAAAGTGTCTTATTAAGAGGAATCAATGATTGTGTCGGTACAATGAGAGATTTAGTTCATGAATTAGTTAGAATGAGGATTAGGCCATATTATTTATATCAATGTGACCTATCTGCAGGAATATCACATTTTAGAACGAAAGTGAGTAAAGGAATTCAAATCATGGAGGGGTTGAGAGGATACACTTCAGGTTTTTGCATACCAACCTTTGTAATAGATTCTAAGGGTGGAAAAATTCCTGTAGGCCCTCAATATATTTTATCGAATAATGATAACAAAGTTATTTTTCGTAGTTATCAGGGAGTTACTTCGGAATATGAACAGCCTAGTGAGATTGGAGAGGAATGTAATTGTACTTTATGTCAAGAGATAAAAGCAAAAATGAAAGCGTATAATACAGAGGGGAGAAAAGATGGAGGAGATAAATAATAAAGTAATTTTAGAAAGTAATCTATCGGAGGGGCAGCTTGGACTGTGGCTTATTCAGAACAAAGAACCTTCGTCAACGGCATATAACACTTTTTTTTCTGTTAAGTTCAATAATGATATTGAAATAGATAAATTGTTTGAATTTTCAAAGTGGCTTTCCAAAAAGCATCCTATATTATGTACTACATTCAGCGAAACCCCAGAATCCGTTAAGATGAAATTAAATCCAGACAGTAATATTCATTTTGAAGTATTGCATTTAGAAAATAGTGAAGAAGTTAAGAAGAAGTTTGAGGATGAGGTTAATACTGCAATTAATTTGAAAGCAGGTCCTATTTCTAAGATATATTTAGCAGTTACCAGATCCTATGAAAAATACATGCTTTTGTTATCACATCATATCATATTAGATTATTGGTCCTTAATACTGGTATTAAAAGAAATGCAAGACTTTCTTGGAAATGAATCATTTGAGCATGAAATGATTGAACCAGAGTATGGATATTTTGATTCAGTTAAAAGGCAGCAGGAGTTTAGAAATGATGCTAAATTTCAGAATTCTATTGAGTATTGGGAGCAAGTTCTAAAAGACTCTGTTCCTTCATTGAAGCCACCATATGGAATTGTTCCTCGACCAGACCAAAAAGCTCAAGTGAAAACAGAAAGTATTATAATAAATGAAGAGATTACAAATCGTTTCTATGATAGATGTCTTAAGCTAGGAGTTACTCCTTTTGCTTTTCTGTTAGCAAATTATCATATCACACTTTCCTATTATTTCGGTGAGAATGATATCGTAACAGGTGTTCCTTTTCTTGGGCGTTATTCCAAAAAAGAATTAAATAATGTGGGATATTATGTAAATACACTGCCTATTCGGGAAAAGGTGATAGATAGTGCCATTTTTTCAGAATATGCGGTTAGTATAAACAAACGCATAAAAAAGGCATTTTCCAATCAGAAAGTTACCCTACATAAGGTGCAGGAAATCATGAATGCAAAAGATCTCAACCAATCGAATAATTGCTATCAGACGATGTTTATATTAGAAAAGGCGAATATTAAGTCTCTTGAAGGGGCATCGCTATTAACAATGGGAATGAATGAAGTGAATGTGGAATTGGGAGATTACAATGTATCTGGATTTCCACTTAAGAATAGAGATCAACTTTGTGATATCACAATTATGCTTGAAAGATTTCAGGATAAGATTATTGGAAATGTTCAATATAGGGAAGATTTATATCCAGTAAACTTTGTGAAAAGCTTCATTGAATTTTTCATCAACTGTATTATAAAAACTTCTGAAGAACCAGAAATAGAGATTGGCAGTCTGAAGCATCCAATATGTTGTGAACAAGAGATTATTACTGTAAAGAATATGCAAGATTCTGAAAGCCAATTGGCAGGTAGTGTTGCGGAACAGTTTGAAGAGGTAATCCAGAAGTTTGGCAGTCGTATAGCTGTAAAACAAGAGAAACTTAGTGAAAGTTACCATGAGCTGGGGAAAATTACAGCTGCCATTGCGGAACTTATTATGCATAAATGTGGCCAAGAAAAAAAGAGATATGTTATTTTCTGTAAAAATAAAATAAATACAT
Source organism: uncultured Lachnoclostridium sp. (assembly GCA_937903005.1). Taxonomy (GTDB): domain Bacteria; phylum Bacillota; class Clostridia; order Lachnospirales; family Lachnospiraceae; genus Clostridium_AI. The sequence goes on from CALFNR010000220.1 coordinate 9,083, forward strand.
TACATGGTATTATTGGTGTGGTAAGAACTGGTGGTTCTTATATCGCTTTGGATTATTCCTTACCTAATCAAAGGATAGCAGAGATTATAGCACAATTGAATCCTGCAGGAATAGTATTTGATACAGATAGTAAGGGTAAGCTTGAGGAGATAGAGGTAGAGCAAAGCATCGCTAAGATAAGTGTAGAGAGTGCGGAAGTGAAAGATAAAGACAATGTATGTTTAAGTCAGAATGTCTATGCAGATGATGAACTTTATTGTATATATACATCAGGTACAAGTGGAAAGCCTAAAGGACTCAGTGTCGCCAATAAGGGAGTGCTTCGCATTGTTAATAATCCAAATTATTGCAGGATTACTGAAAACAATATAATTGCACAGGCAAATAATACCTCATTTGATGCATCTGTCTTTGAAATATGGGGAGCTATGCTTAATGGAGCTACACTAGTCTTAATTGATAAATTCAGCTTATTAAATCCAAAAGAGTTAAGAAAGATAATAACGAATGAAAAAATAGATCTTATGATCGTTACAACATCACTATTTAATCAGCTTAGCCTTATGGTTCCAATACCATTTGAAGGTATCAAGCAGTTAATGTTTGGTGGAGAAAGTGCTAATCTGCATTGTGTAAGTGAAGCATATAGAAAGTTACCTGAATGCCGTTTGGTAAATATGTATGGTCCAAGTGAAAGTACAGTATTTACAACTTTTAAGGAAATATCAGAGAACTGCATTAACAATAAGAAAATAACAATTGGTTCGCCAGTATCGGATACCGTGGTTCATATTCGGAACACATATGATGGTTCAGATCTGCCATTGGGAGTAGTTGGAGAGATTATTATTGGTGGTCCTGGTGTCGCAAAAGGTTATGTTGCGAACGAGGAAGAGACTGAGAAAAAGTTTCATGTAAATTGTGATGGTGAAAGAGTGTACTGTTCGGGGGATTTGGCATACAGAGACAGTAATGGAGAAATCGTTTTTTGTGGACGTAAGGATTTGCAAGTTAAAATTAGAGGATTCCGAGTTGAATTAAGTGAGATTAAAGAAAGTATAGATGCAATTGATTTAGTACAGGACTCCTATGTAACAACTGTGGAAAATGAGTTTGGAACAAAGCAAATAGCAGCTTATATTAAAATAGGAGAAGAATCTAGCAAAAACATTTCAATTCACCATATTAGGGAATGCTTAAGCCAAAGCTTACCTTTTTATATGGTTCCAGCCTATATTACTTTTGTAGAAAAATTTAATTTCAGCAGTAGTAATAAAATCGATCCATCTACACTTCCAAAGATTAATTTTGAAGGTAATATTATATTACCAGAAACGAAAACGGAGAAGATGGTTTATCAATTATGGCAGGAAATGTTGGATGTTGAAACTATCAGCTGTGATACAAGTTTCTTTGAAGCGGGTGGACATTCACTGATGGCAATGCAGATGAAAATGCGGTTAGAGAAAATGTTCGATGTAGAAATTGCTCTTGAGAAAGTGTATTCTTTAAAAACTATTAAGGACATAGCAAGTTATATTGACCAATTACAGAGTCAGCCTAAGAATCATCAGAAAAAAGTGAGCATGAAAAGAGTGGAAAGACGAATTATTAAAGGAGAGTAAATTGGATTATAAAGAATTATATGGTTTAAGCAAATATGAGTGCGATCAAGTGAATTTATCAGATAATCAAGAAGTGGGAAGAGTAATAACCTGTTACAATTCCAAAAATATTGAGATTGCAATAGCCAAAGGTATTACAAGAGGTATTACATCAGCTAAGATATTAAAATTTGAGGACAAGATACCAGTTCCAGGAGATTGGGTGATTGTACAGCAAAAAGAAAATGATATTTGCTTAGTTGATAAAATTATTCCAAGAAAGAATGAATTTATTAGAAAAAGTGCAGGAAGCGAATTTAACAACCAAGTAATAGGTGTTAATTTAGACAAAATCTTTTTGGTAACCTCTATGAATCAAGATTTTAATCCTAGAAGAATCGAAAGATATATTGCACAAGCGAAAAATTGCAAAATTGAATTAATTATTGTGCTGTCAAAATCAGACTTGGCAGAAAATCCACTAGAATTTGTAGAGCTAGCGCAAAAAGTATATCCAGAAGGCACAATTATTCAGATAGCAGCAATTCAGGGAAAGGATGGGTTAGAATCTTTGTATCCTTATCTAATTCCAGGAGAAACAGTTGCTTTTGTTGGAGCTAGTGGTGTTGGCAAGAGTACCATAATGAATACTCTTTTAGGATATGATGCAATGGATGTAAAGGAGATAAGCAGTTCAACGGGGAAGGGGTGTCATACAACAACAAGGCGAGAACTAAATGTACTAGATAACGGAACATTATTATTGGATACACCTGGTATGCGTGAGTTTGGAGTAATATTTAGTGATGGACTTGCGCAAGTAGGATTTGATGATATTCTTAGCTGGGCAGAGTATTGTTCTTTTCGTAATTGCAGTCATGGGAAAGAAGAAGGCTGTGCGGTTAAAAAGGCTGTTGAAAATGGTCTTTTATCTCAGAAGAGACTTGATAACTATAAAAAAATTGTACAGGAACAAGATTTTTTGTGGGTGAAAGGCAGAAGAATAAAAAAAGACAAATTAAAATATCAAAGTGGAAATCGAGAGAAGAAGGTCTATAAGAGAGAAAAAGTAAACTATAAAGATAAATATTAAGGCGGTGCAAAAGATTGGGAGTAAATAAATACGAAGTGGTTGCTTCACGAGCACAAAAACGAATATGGTATTTTGAGCAAAAACATCCAAAGACAGCTGTATACCATATTCCGATCGAAATAAACATGATAGGAGAGTTAAAGGTAACTCTATTATGGAAGGCATTAAATGACGTAATTCAATGTAATGAACCACTACGAACTGGGCTTATTGAAAAGAATGGTATATTGTATCAGATTATTTTTGAGGAAATCAAGTTAAATGAAGACATAGATATAGTATCAGACAGAAAGGAATATGAAAAACTGCGTGAAGAAGCAGTAAATCAGCCTTTTGATTTAAGTAATGCACCATTATTAAGAATCAGACTATTTAAGTTTGAAAATGAATATAGGCTTTTACTTGTGTTTCATCATATTATGATGGACGGCTGGTCTATCAGCTTATTTATGAAAGAACTTGCCTCTGCTTATAATGGGTACTGTAAAAATCAAGCAAGTATCCTTGAAATGCCAGAACTACAATATGCTGATTACGCAGCCTGGTACGAAGAATGGTTAGATGATGGGGAAAGGGACAGAACGAAAGTTTTTTGGGATAAGATGTTTCAAGATGGGTATGAAAAGCTTGAGGTTAACTATCCAGTCCAACAGAAAAACGAGAATATTTTTTTGAGCGGTTATGAAGAAATAATGTTGCACGATAATCTCACAGAGAAATTGGAAGATTTTATTTCAAAAGGCTATGGCTCAACATTTTCTATTTTTCTATCCACATTTTTGGGTACACTTTCATACATTACTGGAAAAGACAGAGTAATGGTTGAAACGGTTACTTCTGGCAGAGTAAATGGTGATTTAATGGATATGATGGGCTTTTTTGTGAATAATGTTCCAGTGCAGACAAATATACATAACAAAAGCTTTGCAGCGTTAGTTCATGAATTGAACAGATTATCTCTTCTGTTAAATGATAATCAAGCATTTCCGTATGATGAAATTGTAACAAATTACATAGCTGAAAAGTACAAGCAGGATTATACACCATTTTCGGATTTTATATTTTTATTACAGGATATGAAGATTCCAAATACGATATTTGATGGTGTAGATATAACGGTTGCAAATAAGAATGATGGTTTAGCCAAGAATGACTTTACTTTAATGGTAGATAAGGAAGGAAGAAACTATAAGCTGTGCGTTAATTATGCAGTTTATAAATATGATAAAGGCTTTGTCTTAAGATTTCTTGATATTATGGTGAGGCTTTTATCTACATATCTAGAAGTTCCAGAAGCTAAATTGGATTCTGTAAGTCCATATGAACTTGAAGATTTCAGAAAACAGCTTGCCGCCATTAATCCTCTGGAAGAGGTAGAGGTTAAGCAGACAGCCTATGAATTAATAGAAAATTCAATTTCCATCCATTCAGACAATGTCTTAATACAGCAAAATGGTGAAATCGTGACGTATGAAAAAATGAGTCAATATGCCGACTATATCCTAGAAAAAATGTTAGAAGAAAAGATTGTTTCAGGAAGTAGAGTCGCTGTTATAACAGACAGAAATGATAAATTCCTATATAGTATTCTGGCGGTTTGGAGAAATGACTGTACTTACGTACCGTTAGACTTATCTTTACCAATAGAGAGAGTGAAAGGAATTTTAAAGGAAGCACAGGTCAGCTGCATATTATATGATGCTTCTGTATTCAAGATTTCCGACATTTCGGTTGAAGGAATACCTGACATAGATGTCAGCCACCTTGTTGCGTCTACGAATAAAATCACTCATAAGAAGGCAGTTAATGCAGCGTATGTTTTATATACATCTGGTTCAACTGGAGTTCCAAAAGGAGTTGTCATATCTCAGAAGGCCCTTGGCAATTATCTTTCACACTGTATAGAAAATTATTTCATATATGATAATATGGTTTCGCTGTTCCATACATCCATATCATTTGATTTAACAATTACCAGTATCATGCCTCAACTAGTACAGGGAGGTCAGATACACTATATAGAATATAGTCGAGGTATACCTGGACTATTAGAATTTATTAAGGAAAATCAGAGAGCACTTTTATTAAAGTGTACACCTGCTCATTTGGAAATACTGTTCCAATCCATAGATAAAGAGTTCTTTATAAATCAGCAAATAATGGCTATTGTTGGTGGAGAAGAGGTTACAAGGAAGCTGGTTGGCGATTTCTATGAAAATATGCCAAAATCAGTTATGATAAATGAATATGGTCCAACTGAAGCAACTGTTGGCTGCACAATCTGCAGATTAACAGAGGAGATGTGTTACGCAAATCATATGAGTATTGGATACTCCATTTCTGGAATGGCATCGTATGTTGTGAATGCTCGAAATCAGATACTTCCACCATATTTTTCGGGAGAACTGATATTAAGTGGTAATGGCCTGGCAGATGAGTATTTTCATAACATGCCAGAGACCAAGGCAAAGTTCATTGATAATGTGATCGATGGAAAACGAGTATATAGAACAGGTGATTATTGTTTTTATGATGAAAAGGGTAATCTTTATTACATTGGAAGAACAGACGGACAGTTAAAAATAAGAGGATTCCGAGTAGAAATTGAAGAAATTGAATCCACATTTCAAAGCCTGTATCAAGATATTCCATTAAAAGTATTATCTATTCAGAATGAGAATAAACGACCAGAATTATGCGGTTTTTATCAAAGTAAAGAGGAAATAAATCAAAAAGAATTTAAAACAAACTTAGGCAAAACATTACCTTCTTACATGATACCAGCATATTTTATGAGAATAGACAGGGTTCCTATCAATCAAAATGGAAAAGTTGATGTTAAGTTATTAGTGCAAATGTTCCAAGAATGGAAGAAACAGCAGGTGGAAGATGAGGACTATCAGCCGACACAGACAGAAGAAGAACTGTATGCTATATGGAGTAAATTATTAGGCCGTAATAATCTGTCTTATGATTCTGACTTTTTCGAAGAAGGAGGACATTCTTTATTAGCTGTGCAATTGGTAAACCAAGTAAATGAAAAATATCACTCGGAGTTTACGTTAAAAGACATATTTTCTAATCCAGTGTTAAATTCATTTGCACAAATGATTGACCAGAGAACAGTTGATACGGCAGACGAGTTAAAGCAGTTTTCTAAGGAAGAGAATATTCCGAGTATTGGACAAGAGAGACTATGGTTCCTGAATCAGCTAGAAGAGGATAATCCATTCTATAATGTTGTTTTTACTGTACAATTAACAGGAAAGCTTGATATAAAAAAATTGGAACAGGTAATTTCTAAAGTATTCGACCGCCACTCAGTATTTCATTATTCTTATCATGAAGATGAGGAAGGGAAGCTCATTGTTAAAGACAATGCAATTACTGCTGGATTGGATACAATAACGATCGAGGATAAATCATTATCGAAGGATGATGTGTTAGCATTTGTAATGGAAGAGTCCAAGCGGTTTGGAAATATTCCATTTAATCTGACAAAGGCACCTTTGGCTAGAACGAAGCTCATACATGTGAAGGATGATTTGAATTTTCTGTTATTTAGTATTCATCATATCATCTGTGATGGATGGTCAATGGGAATTTTACTTGAAGATATCAAAAGATTTTATTTGGATGATGAGAAAACGTCCTTACAGGATGAAATACTTCCATATAATGTATTTGCACAATATCAGAAGTTCAAAAATGAACAAGATGATTTGAAAAAACAGATAGACTGGTGGCACAACCAGCTCAATAACAGCTTGCCGGTACTCATGATGCCTACAACTTATAAACGGCCTAATATAATGTCTTATAGAGGAAAACACATTAGAGCACTATCTAGTCAAGATTTATTGAAAGACATTAAATTATGTGCCAAAGAGTTAAAGGTCACAGAATTTTATGTTTTATATGCGGCATATGTAATTATGTTATGGAAGTATTCAGAACAGGAAGATTATGTGATCGGAGTACCATTTGCCAATAGGGAAAAGAGTGCTTTTGAAAAAATCGTTGGTTATTTTGTTAATGTACTACCAGTATTAACCCATATAAATGAAAGCATGACGGTTAAGGAACTGATAGAAGGCTGCAAAGAGTCATTCTTGATGGTTCACCAGAATAAAGATGTGCCAATAGAAATTCTGTTAAAAGATTATGAAAACCGCTCCGATTTGAGCAGGCCACCTTTATATCAGACTATGTTTACTTTACAGAATGCGCCATTGGGAGAGATGAGTATTGGAACCATCGAACTTAATCCGATGTTTATTGAAAGTGATACTTGCAAAATGGATTTGTCTCTTATGGCAGAAGAGACAAATGGAAGTTATCAATTTGTGTTAGAATACTGCACCGACTTATTTAGTAAGGAGTTTATGCAGCGTTTTATGACCAATTATTTATACGTATTAAAACAGATGAAAGATTACGATAAAAAATTGGAATATATAGAAGCTATATCACCAGATGAAAAGAATTACCTGCTAAATGAGTTTAACTCAAACATTAAGAATTTTAATAATGAACTGACAATTGACCAGCTTATCGACAGATGGGCGGGTGTTAATCCTAATAAAATAGCTTTTTCAGATGAGCAGAATACCATAACTTATTTGCAGTTAAAGGAGGAGACAGACAGGCTGTCTTCTAGACTAATCAGTGAAGCGGATAAAAAGGCTCCTATTCTGATATATATGGATAGAGAAATTGATTTTGTGAAAACAATTATTTCTTTATGGAAATGTGGAATGAGTTATATTCCTCTAGAAGTGAACTATCCGTTTGAAAGAGTGGAGGAAATGATTCATCGGTCTGGAGCTCAAATTGTAGTCGTCAATGCAGAATCTGAAGCAGCCTGGGATGACAGACATAGTATCAAAACTATCAATATGAACAATAGAATCGTTCCATCGAATTTGAAGTGTGACTTATATGGAGGTAAGCTTGGGCTGGATGACCTAGTATACACGATTTTTACATCTGGCTCAACAGGAAAGCCAAAAGGTGCAATGATAGAACAGAAGGGAATGCTGAATCATCTTTTTGCGAAAATTGATTATTTAAATATCACTGAGAATGACTTTATTATTGAGAATGCGTCTCAATGTTTTGATATTTCCATTTGGCAGTTCTTTTCTAATGTAATTGCAGGAGGAAGATGTCATATTGTATCAGATGAAACAGCAAAAAATCCAAGAGCTCTGTTAAAAACTGTTGCGGAATATGGATGCACAATTCTTGAGATAGTACCTATGGTTTTGAGATTTATCTTAGATGATGAAATTTGCCTAAAATATCTTATGGAATGCAAGAAATTAAGAGTTCTCGTACTTACGGGAGAGGCATTGCCAACGGATATTGTGAATCGCTGGCATGCTTTAGAAAATGGAATACCTATTTTAAATGCGTATGGACCAACAGAATGTTCAGACGATGTAACCCACTATATGTCAAAAGAAGCCTTTGATGAGCGAGTGGTTAATATGCCAATTGGTACGCCACTTCCAAATGTATCACTTTATGTAATGAATAAGAAACAGCAGTTAGTACCAAGGGGAGTTCCTGGTGAATTGTATGTTGGTGGAATTGCAGTTGGAAAAGGCTATCTGAATGCAGAACAAGAAACGAATCGAGCATTTTTGGAAAATCCATTTACGGGTGAAAAAAGGAAATTTTATAGAACGGGTGATTTAGTAGTAATCAATGAAGAGGGACAACTAGTATTCAATGGCAGAATTGATTTTCAGGTTAAGATCAGAGGATACAGAATCGAATTAAAGGAAATCGAAAATGTATTCTTGCAATACGAAAATGTTACGAATTGTGTTGTAGTTGGCAAACAGGATAAGAAAAATGAGACGCAGCTTGTACTCTATTATGCAAGCAATGCTGAAATAAAGGCAGAAGCAATAAAGTCTTATCTGCTTCAATACTTACCAGCGTATATGATACCGATAGCGTTTATTCGTTTAGAACAGTTACCAACAAGTCACAACGGAAAGATTGATTTGAAACAGCTGCCAGAGCCAGTATTTGATGAAGTGGAAGAGATAGATGATGATCAAGAGTTAACAGAAAATGAGAAAAAGCTTGCGGACATCTGGAAGGAACTCATAGGATGTGATGCTGGAAAACATAGTAACTTCTTTAGCATGGGTGGACATAGTTTAGTTGCCGTCCAGTTGCTTAGTAAGATTGAAAAACAATTCAAAAAGAAGATTACCTTACATGATATTTTTGCGAATCCTGAATTCGACAAGATGAGCTTATTAGCTGAACATGCAGAAGACAAAACGCTATTTCCAGCAATAAGAGGTTTTTCTTCCAATAAACAGCCAGAGATTTCGTTCGGGCAGGAAAGAATGGCTTTTTATGAGTACGTTCACCCAAATACAGAAATGTTTAATATTCCTGGAGTATTTGAAATTACAGGAAATTTAAATCTTAAAAACTTAGAAGAAGCAATTAACAAGGTAATTAATAAGCATGACGTATTAAGGACTAATATTATATTTTTAAGTGGAATTCCAACAGTCGTGCTTCAAGATAAAATGAATGTTAAATTGGAATATGAAGTATTAGAAAATGTGTCTGTTAAAGCAAAGAGAATAGATAATTTTATCAGTAAGGCATTTCGAATAGATATTGATCCATTACTGCGTTTTAAAGTATTAGAAGTGGATAAAAACAAATATACATTGATTGCAGTTATCCATCATTTAGTCATTGATGGATGGTCAATTAATCTTCTTATGCGAGAAATAATGAATAGTATGTATGAGATAGATAAGGGGATAGAATCAGATGTTCCAATGAACGAAGAAGCTATATCCTATTATGATTATGCTGCATGGCAGAAACAGCTTTATAAAGAAGGCAGATTCGAAGATGATTTAAACTTTTGGATGAAAAAGCTAGATGCTCATCAAGATTGTACATATTTTGAAAGCAGTTATGACGATTATATGATGCGAGAAGACGCAGAAGACATTATGGTTGTCCATGACATGGATGACGCAGTTGTAACGGCGATGAATAAAATGTGTAATGAAAATAACGTAAGTATCTTTGATATTATGTTAGGTAATTTATTCTCGTACATTTATAAAATTGTAAAAAGGGAAGAGATTACGATAGGTATTCCTTTTGCGGGAAGAGATCAGGAGGAGTTAGAAGATATAATTGGATGTTTCATAAATATTCTTCCTATCAGGGTAAATATGAGCAAATGTGAGAAATTCACTCAGCTAGTTGTACAAGTTAGTGAGGAAGTTGCAGATGCAATTGAACATAGTCATATACCATTTGAGAAAATTGTAGAAGAAGTGCTGCCGAATCGTGAATATGGTAATACACCATTATTTAATATCTTCTTTAACATGCTACGATTCCCAGATATGGGTAAAGAAGAGGCACTGGAGAAAGCAGGAATCCAAATCGAAGAGAGCGGTTATATTTACGGAGTACAGTCTAAATTCGACTTTACATTCTATGTAAAAGAAAAAAATAATAAATTCATGATCTATTCTGTTTTTAAGGGAAGTCGCTTTACTAGAGAGAGAGCGGAATCTATTGTGACTCAGTATTTAGAACTATTAAGTGGTAATTTAGGATTTATCTCCAGTCAGCCATCTAAGGATGGAAAAGAAGGTAAGGGAGAAGTAATTAAACTGCAAGCAGACTATGACTGGAATGTTTGGGAAAGATTTAATGCAATTGCAGATTGCCATAGTAATGAAATTGCCATTGCTACACCAGAAAAGAAATACACATATCAAGAATGCAAAGAAGAAAAGAACAAGCTTTGTAAATATATGGTAGACAACTTAAAAGAGGAGGAAATAGTTGCATTTTATTCAGACAGAAATGCTCAGTTGCCTATTATTTGTCTGGCTGCAATGGAGACAGGGCATCCATTTACAATTATTAGTGATGAATATCCTGATGCAGTGGTAAATGAACGAATAAACGTTGTGAAACCTGCTATCGTTGTAAATATTTCAAAGACAGAATGCAATGTGGATTCTTGCCAAGTTATTAAGTTGAACACGATTTTTGAGAACTATAAAGATGGAAATTATGTTCCTAAGTATAAAAAGAGTGGTTTTAACACTCTTTTTAGATAATACTATATAATTATTTATTAATTAAGCATTAAATTTTTTAACTAAATTTTTAATTTAAAATAACGCTTTTAAGGCTATATTACATTTACATCTGGAACAACGGGAAGACCAAAGGCAATTATTACGAATCAAGGTGCTATTTCGCATTTCATCAAATGGTATATAAACGAGTTCAATTACAATAAGGGATTAAAATTTTCTATGTTATCAGGACTATCCCATGATCCGATTTATAGAGATATCTTTACCCCTCTGTGCTGTGGTGCAACTTTGTGTATCCCGGAAGGAATCTCTCTGTTAGATATTAAGGAGGTAGAATCTTGGCTGAGAACGGAGAAAGTAAATGTTATACATACAACACCAAGTTATTGTCAGATATTAACTCATATATCTGATTTATCAGATGTTGAAAAAATCTTCACAGGCGGGGAGACATTGAAACGTGGTTTGTATGAAAAAATAACGTTGCAAATGCCGAAGGCTAAGGTGTATAGTTTCTATGGATGTACGGAAACACCACAGGGAATGTTACTCAAGCAGTTTTCTAATGAGACAGAGAATTTTTATGCATTAGGTTCACCTATTGAAGGTGTTTTGACAGCTGTAATTGACCCTGATACAAAAGAAGTATGTAAAGAAGGCGAAATAGGTGAAATCTGTATCATAAGCCATTATATATCTCCAGGATATTATGGAGAGGATAATGCAAGCAGTTTTATTACATGGAGTGATAAGAGTGGTAATGAAATTCCAGCATATCGAACAGGTGATCGTGGATGGCTTAATGAGTGTAATGAAATTATTTATATGGGAAGGCAAGACAGACAAGTAAAAATTCGTGGATATAGAGTTGAGTTGGGAACAGTGGAAACTATTATTATGGAAAATAAAGCGGTTAAGCAATGTGTATGTATTGCGACAAAACAGGACCCAGTCAGCATACATGCATTTGTAGTTTTAGAAGATGAGAATCAAATAAGTATAAAATCGCTACAAAATGACGTTGCAGAAAGATGCCCAGCATATATGATGCCGACTAGTATGAATTTCATTGAGCATATTCCAATTACCGCGAATGGAAAAGTCGATGAGAACGGTCTTTTAACCATGATACAAGACAGTGAGAAAGTAGAGAAAATCGATAGAGAGTTAACGGATATTGACATATCATTGATGCACATATGGAGTGACATTTTGCAGAGAGAGCCTGATTTAAATAGTGATTTCTTTTCTTTAGGAGGACATTCATTGAAAGCTGTCCAGCTGATTATAAGACTTGAGGAACAATATGGAATCCAAGTCACAGCGAAAGAGGTATTCGAGAACCGTGTATTTCATGAAATGTCTGAATTGATTGAGAATAAGCTTGAAGAATTTGTAGAGTCCTTATCAGAAGAGGAAGTACTGGCATATCTTGAAAAAATGCAAGAGCAAGAGTAATTAAGGAGAGTTATATGGGTTTGGAAAAAACGAATGAAAGTAAGAGAATGCTTTTAGAAGCTTTGAGAAAGGGAAAAAGCAATAAATCAATCTTTTCTGGTCTGCCTCGCAGGCCAGAAAGGTATGAGTTTATTCCTTTGTCAAGTGAACAGAAAAGGATGTGGATGTTTTGGGCTGATAATAAGGAAACTACCATTTTCCACCTTACAGATTTTTTCAGTATTCGAGGTTACATTAATGTTGCCAGACTGGAAGAAGTTATCAATGAGGTAGTAAATGAGTATGATGTATTTAAATTTACATTTCATTATGTTCATGAGAAAGTTGTAATTAGGGAAGAGGATAAGGCTCTACTTGATTATAGATATTTAGAACGTAAAACAGAAGCATTAAAGCAGTGCAGGACTATTTGTGATGAGCCATTTGATTTAGAGAATGGCCCATTGGTAAGAGCCGTAGTAGTTAAAAGTAATGGGGATGAGCTAACACTAGGAATTGCAATGCATCATATTATTTCAGATGGATGGTCGATTAATATCTTCCTTTCCAGAATTATAGAAAAGTATTACGAGACAAATGAGCTTCATCATAAAAAGGCAATTGGATTCATTGATTATCTGTTTTATAGACAGCAAGAAGAATATAAACAGGCGTTGGAAAAAGATATGCAGTACTGGAGAGAAAAACTGATTGAGCCTGTGAAAGCGTTGCGTTTCCCGACAATGCTCAATAAGACAAATGAGAATCAATATGTATCGACGATGTTAACAGTTACAGTCGAGCAAAAAATATATGATAAGATAAATCAATTTTGTCTAAAGACAGGTGTAACAAAGTATCAATATTTTCTATCGGTATTTTATACATTAGTACACAATCTATTGGGGGTTAACCAGTTGTGCGTTGGCACACCGATTGCCAATAGAACTTATCGGGAATTAGAAAATGAAATAGGATACTTTACGAATACACTTCCTGTTTTTTTACAAAGTGAAGGAAGCATTACTGGTGAAGAATTATTAGAATATGTAAAAACAAGTGTGGTAAATGATTTTCAACATCAAAAGGCAGGACTGGATGAAATACTTGCAGATCGAAAATTATTCTTTAAGGATTCTAAGTTAGAATTATTCAATGGCTTATTTGCATTTCACAACTTTCCAGATGTAAATGACAGAATGAGTGGCTGTACGATAACTCCTTATCAACATGAAGTGAGTGAACAGCAGATGGATTATTCTATTGCAATAGTAGAAGGACATGATGAATTTATAATTGAATTGAAATATCGTAAAGATTATCTTGAAGAACAAAGTGCAGTTATTCTATTAGAATTTTATAAGGAATTATGTAGCCGTTTTATAGAATCATTGAGTCAAAAAGTTGATACCATTTTGCCGTTGAATCAGGAAGACTGTATGAAAAATACAGAAAGACTGTCTATAAGACCAGATATCGAGCGCAAATGTATTCCAGTTCAGACCTTATTTGAACAGCAAGCATTAAAAACACCAGACCGACTGGCTGTTATAACAGAAGAAGCAAGTGTCACATACGAAGAACTGAATAAGCAAGCAGCGTGGATTGCTGCACTGTTGAAGAAAGCCAATGTACAAAGTGGCGATATATGTGCTGTTTACTTAAAAAGAGGAATCAGATTTGTGGCAGCTATGTATGGAATTCTAAAAGCACATGCACAATTTGTTCTGATTGATGACCGTTATCCGATTGACAGAATACGTTATATGCTCGATAAATGTCATGCAAAGATAATTCTCACATCTAATGAAGAAGTAAGAGTATGCAACGAACAGAATTTTGATTGCAGAATTATAAATTTAGACGAGGAAGATGGGGGAGAATCGCCAGAATATTTATCTACGCCTTATGAGATTCGTTATGACACAGGAGCCTATCTTGTTTTTACTTCTGGAACTACGGGTGTGCCAAAAGGAATTCAGGGGACACATCTAGGCCTATTAAACCATAACTTAGATACTGTGGAGGAATTTGGCCTGACACAATCGGATAGGACAATACATTTTTCGGCACTAGGTTTTGATGCAACATTGGAGGAGATAATGCCTACATTAACAGTAGGAGGCTGTATTGTAGTAAGAAACGATGAAGTAATGGAATCCTTTGATGCATTTACAGAATATATAGAAAACAACCAGATCTCGGTAGTGGGAATTCCAGCTGCATATTGGGAAAAATGGGTATTGCATCTACACGAAACAGGAGGCAAGATACCTAGGTCAGTTAGAGTTATTACATTATCTGGTCAGCGTATTTCACCGTCAATCTTACAAAAATGGAATGAATGTGGATTCGAAAATATTAAGTTAATTAACACGTATGGCCCGTCTGAAGCGTCCATCACTACCACAACGTGTATTTATAGGAGACCAGATGATTTAAAAATTGAGAGGGAATTTCCTATGGGACATCCATGGAGAAATTATAAACTGAGGATCATAAATGAGAATCATCACGACATATGTCCACTTGGTATTGGAGAACTTTATATAGGTGGTATCGGAGTAGGCCTCGGATATTATGAGGAAGAGGAGTTAACCCAAAAGAGTTTCGTAATGCTCACAGAGAATGGTAAGGAAGAAAGATATTTTAAAACAGGGGATTTAGTCTCAGTATTACCGTCAGGAGAATTATTATTTATCGGACGAAAAGATGCGCAAATTAAAATTAGAGGCAATCGTGTTGAAGTTGAAGAAATTCGAAAAGTTTTACTCCGCAATGAAGAAGTAAGAGAATGTGTGATTAGTGCTGAGTCATTTGCAGGACAAGACACAATGCTTGTCGCATATGTAACAGGCAATATAAAAGATTCTAGTGTTTCAGATTTGAGATACTATCTTGAAAATTATCTTCCAAATTATATGATTCCATCAATATTTGTAAAGATTGATGAGGTACCAGTAACTGTAAATGGAAAAGTGGATTTAAATAAGCTTAGAGAGATACAGAAAGAAATATCTAGAGAACAAGAGATTGTTGAACCAGAGAATGAAATGCAAAGACAACTTCTTGATATCATAAATCAAGTTCTAGGAGTAACAGTTCCTGGAATTCATGCAAGCTTTTTTGAATATGGTGGTGATTCCCTAAAGGCAATTCAGCTGATTAAGCAGATACAAGATTGCTTTGGAATTAAACTAAGACTTGCCGATATTTTTAACTGCCCGACCGTCCACATGCTCAGCGAAAAAATATGTGATATGCCATTATCAGTGGTTCAGGAAGAAGTGATTCCAATCGAACCTATTGAGGCAGAATATGCTCCACTAACGCCAATGCAGAAACAGATTTATATTATTCAGTCAAAGAATGAAGAAAGCGTAAATTATAATATGCCTATGGTGCAGGTACTGAAAGAAAAGATTAATATACAACAGCTTCAAGTTGCAGTGAATGAAACAATTGAAGCAAATGAAGTATTGAGAACAGTATTTGTTAACGATCAAGGCACTATCAGGCAGCGAATACTGAGTGATTTAAAAATTCATATTACAGAGTTTAGTTGCCGAGTAAATAATCTGCAAGACCTTTTAAACAGTTTAGTCCTTCCATTTTCATTAGCGAGTGGTCCTTTAGTAAGAATGAGTGTAATTCATCTTGATTCGGATAAAGATGCAGTCTTTTTGGATGTACACCACATCATTTGTGACGGAACCTCTTTACTGTATTTATTTCAGGAATTATTGGCAAGATATAATCATCAGGAATGGAATTCTCCACTGATTCAGTATAAGGACTACGCGTACTGGTTAGAGAAAAAAATGCAGGATGAGTTAGGAAGACAGTTTTGGAAAAACTATTTAGAAGGACAAAACTATAAGCTTGACCTGCCCCATGATGGAATTAGAAAGGCAGATACAAAGGGCTCTGGCAAGCAATTAGAATTTTTTGTGGATAAAGACAAAGTATCTGCATGGAAGAAAAGAGCGGATGAACATAATGTTACGGATCATTTTATTCTTTTCTCGGTATTTGCAGCAGTACTACATAAATTATCGGACACACAACAGTTTTTTATTGGCAGTTTAGTTTCGGATCGTGACTTGCCACAGCTTGAGAGGGTGCTTGGTCTTTTTATTAACTTTTTGCCAATAAAGGTGGACTTTAGTGGAACAACTTATCTATCTGAAGTAATACAAAACATTACTGTGGAGATGCTTAATTGTTTAGAACATAAAGACATAAATTTCTCTGAAATCGTGGAGCAGAGTTCATGGAAAGGCGATTTTTGGCAGAATCCAATATTCGATACAATGTGTATTTTCCATAATGAAATACAAAATGCAAGCATGTTAAATGAAGAAGATGAAAGTGGTGAGCAAACAATAGAAAACGGCTCACATAAGCTTGATTTAAAGATAGATATTTTTTCAAATGGAGCACAATATAAGATATTAACAGAATATGATTCTAATCTATTTTCAGAGAACACGATCGCATTATTTAAAGACTTATTTATTAGAATCGTCAATGATATTGACTGTATACAGGAGCGAAAACTGGATGAGATAACAGAAACGAGCGTAGATCAAAAGTTATTAATTCGATCTAAGAGAGAGGCCAGCATGGTAAAACAGGAGATTGCTGTTTCGAGTTCTTGCACATTAGATGTTGTTGCAGACTACATAAACATATGGAGTGAACGTTTCCATATTCACACCAACGTTACGTATGCACCATATAATCAGGTAATGCAGCAGCTCGTGAATCCAGATAGTATCGTAAATACCTGTGAAGGAGTAGTATTTGTATGCCAGCGTCTTGAAGACTGGATTCGGGATACTGATGCAGATGAAATTGAGAAGGATCGTCTGCTTCATACATTTGCAGAACAGTATATTAAGGCACTTAAAGAGGCTGTGCCAGCAGGAAATGTATATATTGTATTTCTTCCAGTATCTGATTATCAATTAACTGATTTCTTAAAGGATAAAATTTATCACATATATGAACGTGTACAAGCGGAAATCCAGAGTATGAATCAGTATGAGATTATGGACTTGAGAAATATTGCATCAGAATATGAGGTACCAGGTCTTTTTGACGCAGATACTGATAAGATTGCCCATATACCGTATACACAGAATTCTTTTGTTACCATTGGAATGTGCTTTACAAGAGGTATCGTGGGAGTAACGAGAAGAATATTTAAAGTAGTAGCCGTTGATTGTGATAATACTTTATGGAAAGGCATCTGTGCAGAGGATCAAAAGGTGGAAGTAACAAAATCACATCAGTATCTTCAGCAGTTCTTGCTAAAATTAAAAGAAAAAGGGTATTTACTAGTGATCTGCTCAAAGAATCGAGAGGACGATGTTTGGAAGGTATTTGAGGAAAATCCTAATATGCGGCTTGCGAAAGATGATTTCGTTGCATGGAGAATAAATTGGAATAGAAAATCAGAGAACTTATTATCAATGGCAGATGAATTAAATCTAGGTATTGACAGCTTTATTTTTATAGATGATTCACAGGCAGAATGTCTTGAAGTACAGAATGCTCAGCCGTCTGTATTGACATTGCTGCTTCCAGAGCAAGAAGAGGAGATACAATCATTTTTACATAATTGCTGGGCATTTGACACACCTTTCCAACAGAATGCTGCACAATCAAGGAGTGAACTCTACAAGGCTGAAAAGAGGAGAAATGTGAGCCGCAGAATGACAGATAGTCAGGAAGAATATCTTAAGATGCTCGACCTTGAATTAGCATTTTGTACAATGCGAGAAGAAGAGATAAGCCGTATTTCAGAATTAACTTATCGAACCAATCAATTCAATATGTCTTCCTTGCGGAAAAGTAAGGCTGAAATAGGCAAACTTGAACGGAATAATATATTTACAGTTAAGGTAAAAGATAAATTTGGAGATTACGGCATATCAGGTGGAGTAATAGTAGAAGACAGGGCAGATTCCATTTATCTTGAAACATTTTTATTAAGCTGTCGGGTATTAGGCAGAAATATAGAGTATGCAGTTGTAGATTGTTTAAAAAGTCTTGCACGTGAAAGAGGAAAAACAGCCATTGAAGGGAAATTTGTGCGAAGCGAAAAAAATGAGCCTATGGAAAGATTTTTATCAGAGATTTGCCATATGAAAGAAGATGGTTCTTTTAGACTGAGTCTTGATGAGGGGCAGAAGGAGATTCCATATGTAAAGATTCGATATCAAGAGGACTTCCAAGGTATGGAATGTGTAGAAGAGATTTCACAGGGAATAGGGTATCATCATGTTGGTATTGCTGTTTCAGATATGGATCAAATGATGGATGAACTGAAAGCATTCGGATATGAATGTGAACATAGAGTTTTTGACCCAATACAACAGTCTGAACTGGCTATGTTAGTGCATCCGAATGCACCTGATATTGAATTAATAGGAGCAGATAAGGAAGAAAGCCGTGCAAGATTCTTCGTGGAACATAACAATAGGATGCCATATCATATCTGTTTGCAAGTAGCATCTCTTGAGCAACTGGACCATCGGCTAAAAGAGGCAGAGTTCCTTCAGGCAAAAGAAATAACCAAGGCAGAACCTGCTATTCTTTTTGGCGGAGACAGGGTTAAGTTTTATTCGATTGCCGGTTTTGGTTTGGTGGAATTTGTAGAGAGGACGAGGAAGAAAACGTATACGGAAAAACCTGAAGGAGCAGTACAAATCTTATTGGCAGCAGCAAAATCAGATATATTGGCTGCCTTCCTTTCCATAATTGGTGGAAAAGTTATATCAGAAGACAGCGAATGTACTCAGATTCGTATTGGTCATGCAACCTTCAGTATTCTTCCAAAAAGCACACTTCGTGTTAGAAACAGAGGAAATATCTTTATGGTGTCAAACCTTTATGAGTCCAAAAGTCCAGAGGCGAAAGAAATCAGCTTGATGAGCGAACAATACGATAGCAACGAACAGCATCCATATTTTGTATATCGACATAAACGAAATCAGGAAAGTTTAGTGATGAGTAGCTGGAACATGGATTTATCGAATGTATGTGGATTACTTCATCGACCTTATTATTATTCTCTTCAGTATATGAATAACAGCCAGCAGGTTAATTTTGTATCGGAGTATCAGCCAAAGAAGAAATACAGGTTAACGGGCAATGTGATTCAGCCTAGAAACCAGACAGAACGTATTATTTGTGATATATGGAAAGATGTATTGCAGGTTGATTTAATTAGTATGGATGATACATTTTACGATTTAGGAGGATTCAGTTTGAGTGCTGTAGAATTGGTAAATCAAATGAATCATGCCCTGGGTGCCACCTTAACACTTACTGACATTTTCAGCTTAAAAACAATTGAAAAGATAGCACTTAAGATAAACGAGAAAACTGCTGATAAAATTCCAGAAATGAAAATTGAAGAAGAGAAATGGTATAAAGCTTCATCCTCGCAGAAAAGAATGTTTTTGCTTCATGCTATGGAACCAGATGCACTGTATTACAGCCTTCCATTATTGATAGAAATAAATCAGAAGATAGATGAAGCAAGAATCAATAGGGCTTTATCGAAAATTATTGAGAATAATGTAATTCTGCGAACCGTATTTCGAGTTGAGGAGGGTGAAGTCCAGCAGAAGGTGCTTCATAATTTTTCAGTGAATATAGAGATTCTTGAGGCTGAAGAATTGGAACTTAAAGATATTGTTCAACAATTCATCAGACCATATGATTTAGAAAATGGTCCATTATTCCGAATAGGATACTTAAAGAAAGGTGATAAGTATTATCTTATTATGGATTTTCATCATATTATAATGGACGGAGTATCCACTGTATTGTTGTTAAAAGATATGTTCCGTCTTTATTACGGTGGTGAGATTAAGAAAACAAATTATGATTATATTCAGTATGCAATGATGGAGGAGCAGCATATCCAAAATCATTCTTGGGATGAAGCAAGAGATTACTGGATGAATCAGCTTGCAGATTTCGGTTCTAATTTAGAATTGCCATATGACAAGAAACGAATGAATGAAAGAACATATGAGGGAAGCTTTATTAGTGAGATAAGTAAATTTACAAAAGCGGAACTTGAGAAGTGTCTGAATCAGCTTGGTATCACACCATATAGTTTCTTCTTGACTGCATTCTATGTACTGCTGGAAAAATATACAATGAGTCATGACTTAACAATATGCAGTCCGTTTGCGAACCGTTATCTTGCAGAATTTTATACAGTATATGGGTCATTCATAAATACGCTTCCACTTCGTTTTCAGCTTGATATGAAAAAGACAGTGAAACAAGTGCTGCTAGAAGTTTTTGATATGACACAGAAGGCATTAAAATATGAATATTATCCATATGAAATACTCTTAGATGAGCTTGATATTAACAGGAGTT
The DNA here is from genome assembly GCA_937903005.1 of uncultured Lachnoclostridium sp. Classification (GTDB taxonomy): domain Bacteria; phylum Bacillota; class Clostridia; order Lachnospirales; family Lachnospiraceae; genus Clostridium_AI. Next base: position 29,743 of record CALFNR010000220.1, read on the forward strand.
CTACAAGAAATCAATTTTTTGATATCATTTTCAGGTTCAATGATTTTAACGTTATGTTTGAGGGGGAGAATGAAGAGTTCAAACTTGTTGATATAGAAGGCGTGACTTCTGAACTAGATATGGATTTCCTTATTGAACCCCACGAAGATCATTATAGGTATAAAATAATCTATGCTACGGAATTATTTGAAGAGAATACAATTACGCAGATGATGGGACATTATGAAATAATCTTAAGCTATCTGTTAACCCATTTAAACGATAAGCTTTCAGATTTAGAGATGCTTAGCACCCAGCAAATACATACAATTGATAGCTTTTCAGATTTTTCTTTAGAATTACCTGATGTAAGCATACCAGAACTGATTGAAAGAAAAGCATATGAAGTGCCACAGGAAACAGCAATTATTTTTGATGGTGGAACTTGGAATTATGAGACTTTAATACGAACTGCCCATAGAATTGCTTTTCGCATTATGTCAGAAAAGCTTGAGCCAGAAAATGTTGTTGCTTTGTATATGGAGAGAAATCCATATATGGCAGCATCCATTCTTGGAATCTGGATGGCTGGTTTAGCATATGTTCCAATTGAAATTAATACACCACTGGAAAGAATTAAGGTGATACAAGAACAGTCGGAATTTCCGTTACTAATTACGATGAAACAATGGGAATCTGAGATAACAGGTAAGCTTGAACATTGTACTTTGATTTGTGCTGATGAAATTGCAGAACACCCTCATGAGAAAAATTCGTTAGAGTTTAAGCTTAATTTGAGGAGTCTAGCTTACGTGATTTTTACATCTGGCTCTACAGGAAAACCAAAGGGTGCAATGGTAGAACACCTAGGAATGTTAAACCATATAGTTTCAAAATGTAAGATAATGGATTTTTGCCCTGAATCTATAATGATACAAAATAGTTCGCAATGTTTTGATATTTCAGTATTACAGTTTTTTATGCCTCTCGTAACTGGTGCAAGTACACGTATTGTTACAAGGGAGACACAGTTCAATCTAAAAGATTTTGTTTCAATTATTCAAAATGACAAAGTAACTCATTTAGAAGTAGTACCTTCTTTCTTGAGTGTACTAGCGGATTACATGAAAGAAAATAATGTCGAATTGAACACTCTGGAAAATATTATTGTTACGGGTGAGGCAGTTAAATGCCGAGTATTAAAACAATGGTTTGAAGTAAGCCAGGTGAAGGTGATAAATGCATATGGACCAACAGAGGCGTCAGATGATATTGCACATTATATTATGACGGAAGCACCAGCAGATGATCCAGTTCCAGTAGGAAAACCAATTTTCAATAGCCGTATTTACATATTAGATGAGAATTTGAAAAGGTGTCCGGTAAAAGTGCAAGGAGAAATCTATGTTTCTGGTATTTGTGTGGGAAGAGGATATATCAAAGAACCAGAAAAAACTTCTATGGCATTTATTCCAAATCCATATTCAGAAAACGAGGATGACAGAATACTGTATAAGACAGGAGACTTAGGCAGATGGTTTCCAGATGGTACAATTGAATTTATTGGGCGTGTTGATTATCAAGTTAAGGTAAGGGGATTCCGAATTGAGCTTGGTGAAATTGAAAGTGCCTTAACAAGTAATAAAGATATTACCGATGCCGTTGCTGTTATACAGAAGAATAAGGAAGATGATATGATTGCAGCGTATGTGCAGAGTAATGTAGCTGATAAAGAAGAGTTAAGAAGTACTATTCTGAATGTGCTGAAAGAAAAGCTGCCATACTATATGATACCGGATTATATAGAAATTATGGAGAAGCTGCCTTTAAACAGTAACGGAAAGATTGATAGAAAGGCCCTACCTTCTGTTGAATTTACTAGGCTAAAAGAAGAAATCACAACAGACATGGAACTTATTATAGCCAATATAGTAAAATCCGTACTTAAGCTAGATGGGAAAATTTATAGAAATGATGATATTTTCCAACTCGGAGCGAACTCCATAAAAGTAATTTCTATTATTTCAAAGCTGCAAAACATTTTAGGTAAGACAGTCTCATTTAAGTATATATTGTCCAATCCGACGATTAGGGGAATAGCGGAAGGTTTAAATGAAAGCGAAGAAGATGAAGTTCCAGTTAGCAAATATGCATATAATAATGACTATATATTGTTTTGTATACCTCCTATTGCAGGCTGGCGTGTTATTTATAATAAGCTTCCAGAACTTCTAAAAGCAGGTAGAATATATTTATTTGATTTTATTGAGGAAGATAGAATTGAGAAATATGCTAACTATATGCTAGAGCAGCTTGATGGGAAAGAGTGGACTATAATGGGATACTCCGCTGGCGGAAATCTTGCAATGGAGATAGCAGCTTATTTGGAACAGCAAAATTGCGCTCCTGGCAAAGTTATCTTATTTGATTCAAACATTTCGGAAGAGAATTCAAATCCTACACCAGAGGAATTAGAAGAAGAAGTAAAGGAATCAATGGAGGAAGGAATTGACCAGTTTAAACTGGTGGATCAAAATATTGAGCTTACGCCAGAGCTTTTTGAGCTAGCATATAGAAAGAGGTATAAATATTCAGAATACTTCTATTATGAGCAGAATCTTACTCAGATTAAATCGGAAGTATATTGGATTGCACAGTCAGAATACCTTGAAGGCGAGCAAGAAAAAATAGTATCTAAGTGGAAAGAGATTATGAGGGAACGAGAAATTCATGTACTGCAAGGGCATGGAAGACATGCAAATATGTTTTTTGATCCTTATATCGAAAAAAATGTTGAGATATTACGTAATATTCTGGAGAAGAAATAATGAAAGAAAAAAAATTTGACGGACAAAAGATGAAGATTTGTAAAGTTAATGAGTCAGTATGGTTAGCGGGAATTTTGCTTGCATTCCTAAGCATAGTAATCGGTTTCTTATACTGGACGGGTAACGTGGGAAAGATAAGTGCAACTAAACAGTACAAAAGCGACATTGCATATCAGGCATTACAGCGTATCACGCAGAATGAGCGCCCAATAGGTACTAGTGGTAATCAAAAGGGGCGGGATGTTATTTTACAGATGCTGAAAGCAGAGGATATAAGGGTAGCGGAAATTACGTCCTTCGCAATGAATCCTGATTTTGCTCCACCGTTAGATTCAGGCGAAGTGCATAATCTGCTAGCCGAGATAAAAGGGGAAACAGAAGATGCAGTTTTAGTAGTGGCTCATTATGATTCGGTTCCATGTTCAAAAGGTGCAGGGGATAATGCTATTGCAGTATCTAATTTAATCCAGATAGCTTCAGAGTTAAATCAAGAAGGTCATAGTAAAAATACGATATTATTTTTATTTACAGATGGAGAAGAAATAGCTTTGCTTGGAGCAAAGGGCTTTTTAAAAGAGAATTTTAGCCAATATCAGATTAAGTCTGTCATCAACTTAGAAGGAAGAGGAAATAGTGGAATTCCTTTAATGTTTCAATGTACGAGTGGTAGTGGAAAATTGGTAAAGAAATATACAGATAGGCTTCCATTTGCTGTTTGTTCCTCAATTTTTGCAGACATATATCAATATTTAACGTTTAATTCTGATTTTACGGTTTTTAAGGATTCTGTCTCCCTGGGGTTGAATTTTGCATTTATTGAGGGATTAGGAGCTTATCATGGAGTACAAGATACGTCAGAAAATTTAGATTCAGGTACTGCTTATATGCAGTACCTGTCTATAAAAAAAAGTCTGAACATCCTTAAAGATGCGGATTTACAGCAAAGTGTAAGTAAAATGGATAAAGATTTATATTGGACAATTTGTCCAGGCAAGGTCTTGTTTTATCCAAAATGGCTGAATTATATAGTGCTTGTGATAACTACGATGGCTATGGTTTGGTTGAAAAGAAAAAATGGCTGGACAGATGTATCTGGTTGGTTAAGAGCACTTTTACATGTAGTTGCCATGCTGCTGCTTGGGGTTATATATATTCAGGCACTTAAAATCTTCAATCCGTATTTGTACAAATCGTGGAGATTACAGCCATTGGGTAGCAGATTCATTTTGATAGGCAATGCAATTATTGCTTTTGTTGTGACTGTTTTATTTTATAAGTTATGCAAGTCAAGAAACAATAGAGGTTCATGGGAATTTGAAATGACAGCTGTTATTTTGCTTATAGAGATTCTGTGTGCAGTATTTGTACCTGCATTGGTATTACCTGTATTTACAATTGGCTTGCCAGCTATGGTTATAGGGATGATGCGAAAGCAAGGAAAGATAAAAAGGACATTTGTGTACATAGCCCTGCTGTGGCTGCCACTTGTTGTGAACAGTTATACCATTAGCCTGTTTTATTGTACCTTACCAGCTTATCTTGGAGCTGTCTTTATGGTACTTCCAGGAGTATGGTTAATACATTTGTTTGATGTGGCAGAAATTGATAAGTCTCACATAGCATTAAAGTGGATGCCAATAGCTGGAGTTATATGCTTATCAGGTATTATGATTTATCAGCTTGGATTTGCGGATTTTTCAAATGTAGAAAAGAGACCGAGTTCATTATATGTATATCAAGACCTGGATGGTAAGGATTATTTCTTTACGGAACAAAATGAACTTGATAGCTGGCAGCAAGATATATTGGGAAAAAACTATATCAAACATCAGGACAAAATGTTTTTTGGAATGACTGAAAACTATAAGCTTAGCAAGATTGAAGGGGCTCACAAGATAGAAGCAGACACCAAAGTTGATTGTTCGTACGCTCAAGGCAAGTATTCATTAAAAATAAAAAATAAGGATTTCGATGCAATTTATTTCTTGATAGAAAATGGAAATGCAGTTAAGACTCTGAAATTAAATGGTGAAGGGATTCGAAAAAGGGATAAGAAGAAAATCATTCAGGAAGGAAGCATGCTTATTCGGGTATTTAATACAGAAGATATCAGTTTAGATATATGGACTAATGAAAACGATATGTTGAAAAGTATTAAAATACTAGGAATGAATTATGGATTATCCTATGAAACGCCTGCATTGCCAGATGTTTTGCAGGAAGCTTGGCCTGGATATATGACGTATGTTGGCTTAACAGAACTGATACTAGATAAGCCTGCAATAATAAAATATGAAAGGAAACCAGTAATAGAAGATGCAGCAGCAAAAAGATAATCAATTTAAGATTCAAAATTTTGTAAAGAAATATATAAGCTTTTTTTATTTATGGCAAGGAGAGCTAATCTCAACTTTTGGCGATAGCATATACAGTATGGCATTGGGGTTCTGGGTATTTAAAATTACGGGATCAACCACGATGATTGGTGCAGTAATGTTAGCATCAACTTTGCCAGAAATTATCTTTGCACCAGTAGCTGGAGTAATTGTAGATCGTTATAATAAGAAAGCTATGCTGGTAAGCATGGATACAATACGTTCCATTACGATGATTATTCTAGCAGTGCAAATGATGTCTGGGAATGGAAATGTGGTGTCATTAGTTGTGGGAGGTATTATTTTAGGTATTTGTGGTACTATTTATTCTCCGTGTGTTATGTCGTTAGTTTCGCTATTAGTTTCTAAGGATAAAATAACCAATGCCAACTCTGTATTATCATTAGCATCTGCTGTTAGCCAGATGACAGGCAATGTTTCTGGAGGTTTTATTTATAACCTGTTAGGAGCACCAATTATATTCTTATCCAACGGGATATCTTTTTTGTTATCAGGATTTTTAAACTTAAAGATTAAATATACTGAAAAACATAGTGAGAGACACGATGAAAATATGCTGAAAGAAATGAAAGAGGGGGTGCAATATATAAAGGGAGAAAAAGGATTAATCTGTCTCTTATTAATGGGTGCCGCATTAAATTTCTTTTCTTATATGGCAATTATTCTTGTGCTGCCGCTGTTTGAAATCAGGGCAGATTTAGGTTCTACAAGATATGGAGTTGCAATGGGATGCTTTATGGCAGGAGCTATGGCAGGTTATGTAATGATTGCAATTGCAAGAATATCAAACAAAAACAGATTAAAACTTATTTTCTTTTCTAATGTTTTAACAAATATATGTTTTATTATAGCGGTCAATTGCAGAATGTACTGCTTAATGTTAATCCTTCTATTCATAGGGGGAATATTTAATTCAGTATTGAATACAATTATTTCATCTATCATACAAATAGCTTCACCAAGTGATATGAGAGGAAAAGTACTTTCACTGAAAAATATGACAATACAAGGACTGACACCAATTGCCATGGGCATTGGGGGAGTCTTGGGTGATATATTTAATATACAAGCGGTTATTAGCTGCAGTTTTGGTGCTGCACTAATCGTTGTAACACTATTTTTGGCATATAAGCCATTAAGAGAATTTGTACATATGGATTTTGATACAGACTGAGCCAGTAATATTTATATAGATAAAGCTGTATGTTCGCCAACCAAGAAAGATTTTAAGGATGTTCTAAAAGTAAAAGGTAGAATAAATGCATCCGTATTAATTGGTGAAATTGATATAAAATGGTTACTAAATAGGAGTGGACCAAAACAAACGGAATCCACTCCTGATAGTATATCTTAGTTCCAACCTTTCTAACAGTCCCTTATTCTTTAATACCTTAATAGGTTTGATGTTTTCATAAATCTCATTGACATTTCCTTACTTTCTAAGTTTGTAAAGCAGGGAAATATTATTGATGGGACTGTAACATTGGACAGCAGCAAGTCAATGTTGTATCCTAAAGTGAAGAAAATGATGAAATCTTATTAAAAATGTTTAATAAAAGAGATAAATCAAGTATTAAAGTTTTTGTTTTAAACACAGATAGTCCCTTCCTGTATACTTTTACTCCATCAGGAGAACACTAACCTCAAACAACACAAGGAGGTGATTCCATGAACCTAGACCAAACACGAGTAGCCAATCGCTTAATCCACGAAAAGTCACCCTACCTTCTTCAACACGCCTACAACCCAGTAGACTGGTATACCTGGTGCGACGAAGCCTTTGCAAAAGCACAGAAGGAGAACAAGCCCATCTTTTTAAGCATTGGCTATTCCTAGGTTAGCACACTGCATGTCATTGGTGAGGGGAGTAATGGTTTATCTACATAAAAAGCCAGTAAAATCAACGTTTGTCGCGACTGGATGCCGTGACAGTATAAAACGTAAAAGGTGAGTTGAGGGGTGTAAGAACCTGTGTCTATCCTTATGTTGGGAAACATTATGGAGTAAATAGATATCCGCTGCTATAAAATCAACAATATCAGGATTCATTGAGGAGTTTCTTCTATTGGAATCAGTGTAGGGTAATTTTGATATGATAGTGTGAGTGGCGACCGATAACCTTTAAACAACAGTCATGGTGGTAGTTTGGTGCTCTAGGGAGCAGGTAAGCATTAGTATAGGAGACATAAAGGACAAGCTAGTTATGGTAAAACTAATGTGGTGAAAATCAGTATTAATAGAAGTGTGTAATGGCCGACGAGCTCAGTTAAACGGTGATATTTTGATAATACCTTACTTATGATTTCAACATTTTTTTGTTGGAACATAGGTAAGGTATTTATGATTGTTCCTTGGAGTCTAGTTACCAGTGATATTATAGCAGATAGTTAATTAAGTTAATATGTGATTCGAAAATATCATCTAGACATGATATAGAATTAAAGTAAATATCGAAAATGGTTTTATTCGTGAGTGCAGGCTCCGTAAAATTGTATTGTTGTGCTAAAATATTATGGATATCAGAAAGATAAGTGTCTAATATATCCTTTGTCATTATGTATTGAACTTTTGATGCGTCTATTTCATTAAGTATATCTCGAAAAGCTAGATTATTGTATATAGGTTCCTTTCGGTCTACTTTTTGTCTATTAAAGTGTGTCTCAAATTCAATATTTAATGGATCGGTAATGTTTTTAACTCTAGTAGCGTAATTGGCGTTTAAATTCTGAATTATTGATACAATATGATCTATCTCAGAATAATTAATTTGATAGTATGTACAAAGTAATTTAGCTAATTTATTAGGTTCACTTACAAAAGTAGACTCAATGCCATAACCATTTTGAAAATAAATATGCTTATTATTGGTTTCTTTGGTCCTAATATAGCCTAAATGATTATGTTCAACATCAGATTGACGACTAATAGGAATACAATCTGTATCCCTTAATATAATCCATTCACATGTATCGGAAACAATATCCCTTAAAGCCCTAGAGTAAACAAGTAATTTATTGTTAAGAGTATCAATGCCATCCATTTTGTCAATATACACACTTTGGATATTAGTGTCTGAAAATTGTTCGTAGATTGGTATCATATGGTCGAAAAATTCTTTGTCTGTTTTGCCTTCCAATAACAATAATTTATTAGCATAACGTAATGAATCTACGTTATTCAGAACTCCGACTAAATTTTCAAGCACTATTCCCTTACAACCATGTGGTAATGAGCTTACTGTGCCACCATTTTTGATGTTTTCGCTTATGAACCTAATTTCATTTTCATCTATATCAGATAAAAAACGTTCATTATGGGTTATTACAAAAAGCTGGCTATTATTTATAGTTCTTAATTCAGTAAGTAGTCTTTTTTGTAATTGGACATGTATATGCGAGTCAGGTTCATCAATGAGTAAGATGTTTATTCCGGAGTCTAAGTATTCTAAAGAAGAAAAAATTTCTGCAATTTGCAAAAAACCACTTCCTTGAGATAGAATGTCGGTATTGTTGACATTTAAACGTATATAGGTTCTATTTTCTCTATCGACTTCATTAAATACATAGCTTTGTTGCATAACATTTGATATATGCTCTTGTACTTTCTCCATGTGTGTTGTTGATTTTGTAATTTTATTTCGTAAAACTTCATAGCCTTTCCCTTTTGACATTTTTTCTAGAACTTGTGGACGATACATATATGGCTCTTTTACAATTATATTAGCTATGGGTCTTGATTCATTTATTATAATTATATTTGAAAGATTAAATTGATGCATTTGTTCCACTTTGCTCGAAAAATTCTTAAATTGTGTAGCATCTTTATACTCAATTTGGTAGTAGGCATCATCAATTGAAGCGACTTTACAGATATTAAAGCCCAATTCAAAAACATCATTATCTAATTTAATAGAAAGAGTAATAGAACAGGTTGTACGATTTAAATCACAATTCGTTGGGAATATAGCACTGTCAGTGTAAGATCTGAGAAATTCCATATCAGAGAAAGTAATATTTTTGGCTGTGGAATAGAACCCTTTTTTATTTTTTTTCGTATTCCAATCATAGCACATCTTCCAAAGATGTATTGCTTCAAAGATTGAGGTTTTACCAATATTATTTTTGCCAATAAGAACATTAAAACGTTCATTACAGTTTAGCGTTAAATCGGAAATACTTTTGAAATTTTGAATATGTATATTTTGAATCATATCTACACTCCTATTAAATAACTTATGTGAAAATATAAATAAAAAATGAATATTTATCATAAATTATTTTAATACCTAACAATCTAAAAGACAAGAATTATTGATGATAAAAGGATATATTGTAAAATTATAGAGGAAAATATGAGTGGTGAAGAGCATAAATTCGTGTCTATGCTCTTCATTTTTTATATAGATAGTAGAATAAGTTTTTTGTGTTTCAGTTCGAGTTGTTTGAAAGGTACATTTAAAGGCGTTTCTCCATAATTTCTGTATGATTATAGGCAGTTTCACGATCAAGTAGGCTGACTTCTTTCAGTTTCATTGATTTAATGATTCTTTCGTAGTAATCTCCACAATTAACAATCTCCTCATCGGTGCATACAAAGCCAAAAGAGCAAGAATGAAGTCGATTAGATTTAACAGCGTCTAAAATACCAAGTTCGTTCTCTCGCAGTTCCATTTCAAGGAATACGCCATCGTCAAGAGCGTTAATGGTAACATTTTGACCGATAGATACATAATCAGAATGATTTAAGTAAACTCGTACTTCTTGATTGATTGCAGATTCCCACACTTTCTTCGGTACAATCTCTCTAAATTTTCTACCCTTACGGTCGGTAAGCATTTTACTCCACTGATAATTGTTAATTTTAGCTCTAATCTTGTGGCCATCTAATTCTCTAATTTCAAAATCTAGTGTTGATTTTTCTAACATAAATAACTCCTTTACAAGTATATAGTTTTACGAAAAATAAATGATTTGGGTCCGCGTGTGTGAACAGACCTCCCCTCGTCGCGGTCATTTACCAGCTATTTTTTTCTGAAAAAATGGGCGGGATACTTTGAGGAACTTTATTTGAAAATAATGGTATGAAATGATATACTGATAAAAAATAGTATTATAGGAGAATTATGATGAATTGTATCGGAATAAGAGTTTTACCCAAAGTTGTATATTTTACAGTGATTGAATATCAAGATAACAATGTCTCCATTTTGACTGTTGATAAATTAGTTGCACCAGCTTCTCTTGAGATGCCAGATAAATTAAGCTATATTCGAACCACAATGTTCTCGGTTATTAATGAATATAATGTCTCTAATGCTTGGATGAGAAGAATGGAAGATAACTCTCAAAATATAAATATTGATCGAGCCTATATTGAGGGAGTAATTCAAGAGTTGATATCAAATTGCACAATAGAAAAATACTTTTCGGGAAAGAAATCACAAATAGCAAGTTACTTAAATATGACCTCAAAGGATGTAGAGGACAATTTCAGTGGTAATAGTAATAAGTTTTCTATTGATGATTGGGAGCAGTATAAAAAAGAAGAACGTGAAAGCATTTTATGCGCATTAACAGCAACACAAATATAGGAGGAATGTATGTTAAGTGCAATTGTAAATATAGATTTTGAGCAAATGAAGCCATTGAACAATGAAGGACTAAATTCACAAGTTTATACTTTTTATGATAAGCAACTTGGTGGAGAGTTTATAGCAAAGAAAGTGGCTAAATCCATGATTTATGCAGATTATAAAAGTAATGATCCTGACAACTTATTTGCTGAATCGAATATATTGTATAGAGTAAAGCATCCAAATATTATGGAGATACAATATGCTGGTTATGACGATGAAAACATCTACATGATTATGCCAAAATATGAAAAAGGATCGATACAATCCATATTGAATAAAAGATTTTTAACTGTAAGGGAAATTCTAAAATACTCTTTAGAATTTTTAAGTGGCTTACACTATATTCATACATACGGTCTTATTCATTTTGATATAAAGCCAACGAATATTCTGATTAATAATAATGGTAAGGCAGTATTAACGGATTTTGGATTAGCCAAGTATGCTGAGGATTATGGTATGGCTACACCAAATAAATTGTATGGAAGTATTACACCACCAGAAGCATGTAAAGGTGAAAAATTATCAAATAAGGCAGATATTTATCAAGCAGGTATTACAATGTATAGAATGTGTATTAATGCTTCACTGTGGAATCAGCAATGCAATAGTAAATGTGATGTCGATAATGTAATTAACGGAACATTTCCAGACCGCAAATTTTATTTGCCGCACATACCTAATAAGTTAAAAAGGATTATTAATAAATGTATGGCCGTCAATCCTGATGATAGATATGAGACAGTATTGGATATAATCAATGATATTTCCTCAATTGGAGATAATATTGAGTGGGAATATCAAGTGGATGCTTCAGAAAAACAGGTTTGGAGACGATTAAATAAGAAAGAGACTCATTATGAATGTATAGTTTTTGTTAGAGATGGGGAAAAATACAAAGTATATGGTGAAAAAGTTAAATATCAGATCAATCAGTGTCTAAAATAAATAAGTGGTCAAAGAAATGTAATAACGAAGCTGAAGCATACAAATTCATTGAAAAATGTATTAAGGAGTAGTATAATAAGATTAGGAGGTGGAACGTATGTTTGGGAAGATAGTGGTATCTAGTAAAAGTAGAAAAAAATTAGCAGATCCTTATAATGACCTAAAATACGAAGACCGACTAAAGAAGTCTAAATCAATTGATTTTAGAGAAAACATGTATGAAATAGACTTATGTAATGGTTATGTCAAAAGACGACCAATTAATAAAGAGAAAGTTTTTAAATGATCAATAGTAAGCAAAGGTGTCAAAACTTAAAAGTATTGACACCTTTTTCGTTACACGATAAAATCAATACATACGAAGGTGTCATAACTTAGTGTCATAAATAAAGGAGATTTTATCGTGATATACGGCTATTGTAGAGTGTCAACAAAAGGGCAATTAGAAGGAAATTCAATCGAAGACCAGACTAATGCTATTAAAGAAAAATATGAAAATGCTCAGATTATAATTGAAAACTATAGTGCTGCTAAAGAAAGACCAATATTTACTGAACTACTAGAAAAACTAGTTCCAGGAGATCTACTCGTTGTAACCAAGTTAGATCGTTTCTGCAGAACAACAAAAGAAGGTCTTAGTTACATTGATATGTTAATGAACAAAGGTGTTCATATCCATATTCTAAATATGGGATTAATAGAGGATACCCCAATGGGAAGATTAATTGTAACAAACCTGCTAGCGTTTGCAGAATTTGAACGTGCGATGATTATTGAAAGAACGCAGAGTGGTAAAGCAATTGCAAAGCAAAAGGAAGACTTTAGAGAAGGACGTCCCAAAAAGTATGGGCGAGCTCAGATAGAACATGCACTAGAATTATTGGAGGGTAATTCATATAAGCAGGTAGAGGAGCTAACGGGAATTAGCAAGAGCACACTTATTCGTGCAAAGAGAAAACAGCAAATATCGGTACAGTAATGTGTAGAGTGATTGGTAGAATATATCAATTGCTCTTTTTTTTGTGCCTAAGTTTACTATGCAAAATGCAATTATATAATAAAAATATTAGGACAAATACCTGCAAAAAAATAATAATGGAGGATTTAAAATGAAAAAGAAAAAGGAGTATGTAAGTGATGTTATTACAAGTGAAGTAATAGATACATTAACTAGGGGCGGCAATTATCTAATCGGATCGGAGATGGCTAGTGGAAAAAATTATTGGGTTCGAAATGTTCTCTTGCCATATGCTATTGCTAATGATAGAAGGACGTTAATCTTATCTCATAGGACATCAAACAAGCTACAACAAGAAGAATATTTAAAAGAATATAAATGGGAATGCATTCATCAGTTTAGAGGTGGTTTATTTAATACTATGACATACCAGACATTTCAAAATCAGATTAAGAGAAAAGACCCAAGTCTAAAGGGATATGATTATATCATATGTGACGAAGCTCATTACTTCATTAGTGATGCTAGTTTTAATCCAAAAACGGAAATAGCATTTGATTTCCTAGATAGAAATGAAATGGCCATAAAAATATTCATGTCTGGGACATACCAATGTTTGGAGTATCTACCGTTTACAAGACCGTTAGAGGTATTAAAAGAAGCAAACTACTACAATAACAATGTTGAAAGTCTCAATAAATATGATAAACAAGAAACTATTGGGGCAATCATTCTTGATGAATTAAAAAAGGATAAGAAGGTATTAGCTTTTCACGGCTCAAAAAATGATATGCTCGATTATGACTATGGAAATAGTGCAATGATTCATAGTGGTAATAAGGATAACAGTAAAGATTTCATTCAAATTATTGAAGAGTGTAAGTTTGATTCAGATGTGCTTAATACAACTAAGTTGTTAACAGAAGGGGTCGAGTTAAAGAAAGCTAATGTAGAAATTATTGTTATTAATAATGTTACAGACCTGAATGCGTTTATTCAAGCTCCTGCACGAGTAAGAGATAATAACGTAAAAGTATTCTATAGAGTATCAAGACGTTCTTTATTAATGAATTTAAAAAATGTAGAAAAACAGCTAGAGTATTATCAGGAATATGTGCGCTTAGGTTCAGTAGAATTTGTTGAAGAATATGGACATGATGTTATTCATAAAAGAATGAAAGCATTTTATCTTGATACTATTATTGATGGTATCAGTGGGGATAAGCATATCGAACTAGTTGTAAGTAAAACTGGATTAGCTTGTCTTAATTGGCAAAGAGATTGTTATACTAGAATCCTAGAATTTGGATTTGAAGATACAATTAAAGAGTATTTTCCTGATGTGCCAATGTATGATCTTGAAATGTTGCAGCAAGAAGAATATATCCGTCTAGATGTAATTGATAATTTTGTTGATAGAAGAATTTTTAAGGAAGACCGAGAAGAGTTAGTCAATATTATTTCTAACAGATTTGGTATTACCAGAAGTAATGGAAGTCGTAAGCTAGGAATGAAAACTATTAATTCATTCTTTGAAGAAAATAATATTGAATACAAAATTGAAAGTGATGTTGATAAGTCTAGAAAGTCCCCACATTATAAAAAGACTTATTGGATATTAAAGGCTACTGCATAATCAAAACGCCCCGAAAAAGGTGGAATGTACTATTAAATATATAGAAGTTCAACCTTTTTTGGGGCAGAGTAATAGGATGCTTCATAAGGAAAACTCCTAGCTACTTAACTAAAAAGTTTCGCAAGATGAATGAATAATAAATTTTTTGGGTTCGAGTTTACCCTGAAAATTGACATTATATAATATAAATATCAGCGTCAAAAAGTCGCAAAATAAAGGAGAAAATAGATATGAAACTAAAAATGACACGAGAAATGGTACAAGAAAGAGTAAACGAATTATATAATGGACAACCATTTATGATTAAGAAATGGGATGGAGCTAAGAAGCCTGCATGTATTATCTACGGTAAAAATAATCCAGTTAAAATTATGATTGATAGAGGAGAGTATTTATATCGCAAAGATATGAAAAAACATGTCCTGGATAAAATATATAATGAGGTACAATCACATTTGGATCAGCAGGATAAAAATATGACACTAATTCATATTTCTGGAGAGGATAGAACTTCAATTGCAATGTGCCAATGTTGTGGAGCTATTTTAAAATATGAAAAAGCATCAGATATGATTTCGCATGAAAACGCATGTAAAAAATGTAATGAATACGATATGGCAATTGAACAATTGGTTATGAATGATGTGGTGATTAAAGATATTCATAAAAGAAATTTAGAGCAAGCACTAGGTAATTTACTTAAATGTTTAGAAGATGAACAAGTTGTTCTTAGACAAAGTATTGATAGTCACCAAGAGAGAGTCCAGAAACTAAAAAAAGAATTAATCCTTGATAAGAAATTTATTGAGGAAGAAGGAATACATGAATATTTTATACAGGAATATTTCTTTTGGATGGATGATGAGGAACGTGAATGTGTATAAGGATACAAGGGTTAGTATTAATTTACTAGCTCTTTTTTATATTTTAGGTATTGAATAAAATTAATACTTTATCAAAAAAAATAAATTCCCCCGCTCCCAAACTCACTCTTACACGACATAATTATATTGGTGTAAGGAGGTATGAAAACACATGTACTATGTATACAGATATTTAGATCGCAATAATAGACTCATATATATAGGGATAACAAATGACTTAATTGCTAGAAAAAGAGAACACAAGCAAAATTCCTCTTGGTATAGTGACGACTTAAGGTATCAATTTGTTCAAGTCAAGAACAAATATATTGCTAAAGCATATGAAGAATATATCATCAACAGAGATAATCCAGAGGAAAATAAGGCATTACGTAATGGATATGATGTTAGCGAAATAGAGTTTAATTTGGAACATGATTGGACGGATTTTCGAGAGATTGAAGCAGAAGAGAGAAATAGATTAAAAGTAAAAAAGCCTAGTGCTAAATATCTTGAAACTCAGAGAAAAATAAGACAGGAGCGATTACTTGCTTATGAGATGTTCTTTCTATATAGAGATAAAATAATAGAAATTAACTGGTGTAATGGACAAATATCAAATGTAGTTTTTGATTCTAGCGAAGTAAAGAAGATAGCCGCAGAATGTAGGTGGATGCCAGGATTTATTTCTGGATTTACTTATAATGAAGATGATGATGTTATTGACGTGATTTTGAATACGTCTGGTATCCAATATAGAGACATTGACGATCAAAAAGCATTTAATCAGATATGTGGAATGCTAGTAGAGGTAATTCAATCAAGTTATTTAGGTAGGGACTCGAAAACATCGCGTAGTAATTACAGGGATAGTTTATATTTGAAGAGGAATAAGTTGTGAGAGTATACAAAGAATGTAAAGAAGAATAGTTCAAAGTTACTGTGACAAATGAGCCTTCACGAGAAGCATTACAGGATTTTGCGAGTCAAATGATAAAAATATATAATGAGATTGTGGCAAAAGAATCGAGGAATCGAGGGACGGCATAAAGGTAGTATTAATGTATTAATAAAAGTAATGAAGATGGTATTTTTATGTATTGAGGCAAAAGAGATACAGAAAAATTTTTTTGTGCCATATTATGACATGAAATGCTAGATGTTTATGATATAATTAAACACATTCTTTAAAAAAGTTTCAGATTTTTTAATTGGAGGAGATTAATATAATGTATATCTCATATGGAATAGAATACGATAAGGAAAAGTTTACAGATGTTAAAAATAATCAGTTGTATTCAGATTTAAATTTGCCACCAACAAAACCATTACGAGGTGGATTTTGGGGTAGTTCTTATAAACAATGTGGAATGTATTGTTCCGAGTGGCACGAGTTTATATTTTCTAAATTGTTTGTAGAAATGTTTAAAGATAAGATAAATAATAAGTCAACTATATTTGAGCTGTCAGAAGATGCCCAAGTGCTATATATTGATGGACTGGAAAATGTAAAGTTGATTTTTCCAAATGGTGAGAAGGAAGAGGGGGGGAATATTCCGACTCGTAAGTGCAAGGTCATATCTGGGTTTGATCCTAACATAGAAAAAAGATTATATATTGATTTTGAAATGCTATCTAAAAACTATGATGCAATTTATGTATCAGGTAATTTCTTAAGAGAAGCTGAGAAATTTCTGCATAAGTGTGACGAGTTAATAATCAAAACGAATGGAAACATTCCGATGGATACTAATTTAAAATTAGCAGAACAAATTACCAAATATCAACTATTTGAAGATTGGCATGTAGAATCATTATTAGTCATGAATCCTGATTGTATTAAAATTATTGATTTCATTAAAATTGAGAATTAGGGGGATGTAAAAAATGAAGATGGTTGCAGTTTTTCATAATAAAGGTGGAGTAGGTAAAACTACTCTACTATTTCATACAGCATGTGCACTGGCAGAACAAGGACATAAAGTGTTAATGCTTGATTTAGATCCTCAATCTAATCTTTCCTTGTATGGATTAAGTGATACGGATTTACAACAAATATGGGAAGAGGAAGAATCGACCATACTTGATGGATTTCCTACTGGAATGAACACATTCAATATTGAAGAAAATAGTATTTTATCTACACCTAGAACTATTCATTTCTTGTTAAAGCCTGTAGAAAGTGGAGTTGATGATTATAATTTATTACCCCCACCTATTCAATTATTCAGTAATCTATCACTTATACCGGGAAGAATAACTCTAAGCCAGTATGAAGGGATATTAGCCGATAGATGGACTATATCGCCAGATGAGAATGTATTAACTATTAGAACAATTACGCAATTTAGAACAATAGCTAAACGATATGCTCAAAAGTATGGGTTTGAATATATTTTTGTAGATGTGTCACCAAGCTTAGGCGTATTAAATAGAGCTATTCTACAAAATTGCGATGCTTTTTTTATGCCAGCTACGCCAGATTTATTTTCAATGTATGGCATTAGAAATATAGGTCAGTCACTAGGACGATGGAAGAAATCCTATTATTCTCTTTGTAATGTACTTAGTGAGCAACTTAAAACATTGTGTGCTCCAGATTTTGTTAAGTTTATAGGATATACTATTTATAACGCAAGAGGTCGAAAGGATCAACCATTAGGGGTAGCAGGTGCTCATAGAGATTTTGCACAGCAAATTCCAAAAGAAATTGTTAAATGGATTTCAAGTGAAGATATCTCAATGAAAG
This sequence comes from uncultured Lachnoclostridium sp., assembly GCA_937903005.1. GTDB lineage: Bacteria > Bacillota > Clostridia > Lachnospirales > Lachnospiraceae > Clostridium_AI. The sequence continues at coordinate 47,735 of CALFNR010000220.1, forward strand.
CATCTGGTGAAATTGAAAAATCGATCGGTAGTGATGCTGTATGGGGTTCACACAATACATATCCTGCAATGGCACAAAAATACAAATGTCCGATGTGGTTGATACCATCAATAGAATTAGAAAAAAAGGATAGCTTAACAGTAAATTCTAATAAAGCAAGATTCTTGGATACAAAGCAAGCATATTATAAATTCTCGAATGATTTGATTAGTAGAATGTAAGATAAATAATTTTTTATGCTATCAGTTTACCCTTCAAAACAACATTATATAATAAAAATATAATCAAATTTAAAGGGGAAACAAATCATGAATCAACCAACCAAATCAAAATTCAAAGTAACCATAACAAACCAGCCATCCACGGAAGCTATCCAAGACTTACAAAGCAAATCCTTAAAATATATAATGAACTCACTACAAAAGAAACGAAACAACAGGAGGCTGCATAATGCGAGTTGCAATATACCTAAGAAAATCACGCGGTGATGAGGAAACTAGTTTAGAAAAGCACAGAATGCAGTTACTTGAACTTGCAAAACGTAAAGAGTATTCATATGACATATATGAGGAAATCGGTAGCTCAGATAGTATTACTGGCAGGCCAGAGTTTACAAGGCTACTAGATAATATATCCAAATATGAAAGAGTACTAGTTGTTGCATTAGATCGTCTATCAAGAAATGACTTAAATCAAGCTCAAATTATTAATATCTTTAGAGAAAATGGCGTAATGGTAGAAACACCATCAAGAACCTATAACTTCGAAGAAGAAACAGATATTATAACGTCCGATTTTGAGTTCCTACTTGCAAGGCAAGAATTTCGAATGATAAAGCAGCGATTAAAACGAGGAAAAGTGGAAGGTGCCAAGCAGGGGAAATTCGTTAACGGAACACCACCTCTTGGATACAAATACAATTCTCTAACCAAGGAAGTAGAAGTAGATGAAGAAGCAAAAAAAGTCTATAGATATATCATAGACATGGTCCTATCCGGCGAATACTCAGCATATTCTATTGCTTTCGAATTAAACAAGCAGGGGATACCCACATCATATAATGGTAAGTGGAATAACACAGGAGTATATCGTCTTCTTCGTTCAGAATTTCATTTAGGCAGAGTAAAGTATGATGGAATCTGGTATGACAGCACTCATGAGCCGTTAAAAACAGAAGAAGAGCATAAAAAGATTCTTACAATGTTTAGCCACTCAGGCAAGAAGCCAAAAAAGAATAACAAACGAATTTTTGCACTATCCCAATTATTAAAATGCAAATGCTGTGGGCATACATTAACACTTGGTATGAAAAAAGCAAATGGTACGATATATATAAAACCTTGTTGGTATCGAGGTCCCATGGGTGAAAAGTGTGGGAACTATGGGATGAAACAAGAAGAAGTACTTGATGTAATTTATTCAAGCGTAGCAGCTCATATTGATGATTTAAAATATAGTATTGAATCTGGTCAAAACCTAGTTCAGTTAGAGAAGAAGGCTGCTCTAGAAAATGAAGTGGCTGTAATTGACCAACAGATTAACCAGCTTCATCAAAAGAGAGAAAGAATTATAAATATGATTGAAAATAGTATTCTTTCTATCGAAGAAGGCAAGGGTAAAATAGAAGAATTAAATATTCAGTTTAACCGTTTACAAGAAAGACAAAATATGTTAAAATACGACATTGAAACAGTTTTTTCTAAAGACGTGGAGTCTGAATTGATTACCTTTGAGGAAGTAATGATGAAGCTTAAAAGTAACTATTCAGAAGAACACGCAAATGTTTTACTAAGAAGCATAATAAAAGAAATTAAATATGAAAAGACGATAAACGATGAGCGAACATTGGAGATTAGTTTTTTATAGTTTCCAATGTTTTGGCTTTTAACGGATAAATTATTACTCTATTACACATCACAATCTATCCTTGAATAGTTTTCACACACTAGGAAAAACTAAGTGCAAACCATTTAAGGAGGTGATTGTTAATGAACCTAGAGGAAAAAAGAATAGCCAATCGCTTAATTAATGAGAAGAGTCCTTATTTACTCCAGCATGCTTATAATCCTGTAGACTGGTACACTTGGTGTGATGAAGCATTTGCCAAGGCACAGAAGGAGGACAAACCGATTTTCTTAAGCATTGGCTATTCCTAGGTAAACAATTACGTATGTCATTGGTGTCACGTCATGGAACGGGAGTCATTCGAAGACAAAGAAGTAGCCAAAATACTGAATGACCATTTCATATCCATCAAAGTAGACAAAGAAGAACGCCCCGAAGTAGATGCAATCTACATGAAAGTCTGCCAGATGATGACCGGCCAAGGAGGATGGCCCCTTACCATTCTCATGACCCCAGAACAAAAACCCTTCTACGCATGCACCTACCTCCCAAAACACTCCACTGAGTCAATGATCGGTCTAACCAGTCTTCTAAATGCCACCACCCGTATATGGAATTCCGAACCAGACAAACTAATCCGTTCTGGCGAAGAAATCGCAGACAACCTGGTGAAAGAGTATCAGATGGAATATTCCATGGAAAGTCCTACGAACAGTATGCTAGAAGATGCAGCAGAATATTTTAAATGTGCTTTTGACCAAGAATACGGAGGATTTGATGGAGCACCGAAGTTTCCCATGCCACATATGCTTTTGTTTTTATTGCGGTACGGAGATTTTCATGAGGACGTAGAAGTGCTTCATATGGTGGATAAGACTCTAGAGTGTATGTATCGTGGCGGAATTTACGACCATATAGGTGGTGGATTTTCTAGGTATTCTACAGATGAGAGATGGCTTGTCCCTCATTTTGAGAAAATGCTATATGATAACGCATTGCTTATATTGGTTTATCTGGAAGCTTATCAAAAAAGCAAGAAGTCTATGTATCTCGAAGTAGCAGAAAAAAACTTAGCTTATGTTATGAATGAAATGACCCAAGAAGAAGGTGGCTTTTTCTCAGCTCAGGATGCGGATAGTGAGGGAGTAGAAGGCAAATATTACACCCTTACGCCAGAGGAAGTAATCAGTGTTTTAGGTTGTCAGGACGGTGAAGCGTTCAATGGATATTACCAGATTACAAAGGCAGGTAATTTTGAGGGAAAAAGTATACCAAATTTAATATACAATAATTCGCTGCGAATAGGCGATGAGAAGTTAGAGAAACTAAGGCAGAAAATTTATGAGTATCGTCTTACAAGAACGGAACTTAAAAAAGACGATAAGGTGCTGACATCTTGGAATGCATTGATGATTGTTTCGTTTTCAAGAGCTTATGGGGTGCTTCATAAAAAGGAATATTTGGAACATGCGACAAAGGCGTATGAGTTTATACAGGACAAGCTTCGCAATAAAGAGGGACGGCTCCTTGTAAGGTATCGTGAAGGGGAATCCATTGGACTTGCGAACATTGATGATTATTCCTTTTTGTTGTGGGCACAGCTTGAGCTTTATGAGGCGACACAGGACATTTCCTATCTTAAGGATGCCAAGAAAAATGCTGATGAAATGATTTCGCTATTCTGGGATTCAGAGGCAGGTGGCTTTTTCTTTTATGGAGTAGATGCGAAGCAGTTGATTGCCAGACCAAAGGAAATTTATGATGGAGCGACTCCTTCTGGTAATTCAGTTGCTGCATACGTATTGCTTCAGTTAGAGCGGTATATTGAAAATGAAAAGCTTCATGAAGTTACGACGAAACAGATAAGTTTTCTTGCAGCAGTGGTAAAAGAACAGCCTGCGGCATATACATTTGCACTTTGTGCATTTATATTAGAACTATATCCTAAAATGTGCACAGGGGACAATTGCCCAGTGCCATTAAAGCTTTAAAAAAATTATTAGCGAAAGAATACAAAAGGCGCCGCCATGTGGAAATGGCGGCGCCTTTTGGGTAATATAGGAGTTTATGGGTGTTACGTATTGTTAGGAATACCAATAGCACCCACGCCGTTAGACAAACTCTAATCGCCTCACGGCTTCAGTTCCCTGTCCTAATAGGAAACTATCTATCAAAAATTGATGGGATAGCTTAGTTTAGTTTTGTGTGCTGTCTGTTGCTGTTTCACTGTCAGAATCAGCATTTTTGATTTCATCTGTTTTGATGATGAATTTAACATTTCCGTCCATGGAATCAGATTTACCAGAGAAGGATTTGTAGTTGTCACCAAGTTTCTTTAATGCTTTTAATCTGTCAAGAGTACCTTGCAATTCATCGTTAACAGTATCATATAATTTGTTGATGCCGTCTTTATCGAATTTCACCATACCATCGTGTAATTCAACAGAACCATCATATAATTTAGTAACACCATCTGTTAACTTAGCAGCACCGTCGGAAAGTTTTCCGCCACCAGCGATAAGTTGATTAGATGCACCATCTAATTTATTGACACCAGATACTAATGCAGCACTGTTGGATGTTAATTTTTTACCACCTGCTGTTAATTGAGTACCACTTGCCTTTAATTTTGCAGCACCTGCACGTAATGTTTTGCTGTTAGCACCAAGTTTGTTAGCGCCAGTGGTTAATTTCGCAATAGCGGATGGAAGTTTATCAACGGCTCCAACTAATTGGTTTGTTCCGCTTTGTAATTGTGGAAGTGCAGCTTGTAATTTGGAAGCACCAGCGGAGAAGTTTATGATACCAGTTTTTAATTTTTCAGCACCGCCTTTTAATTCACCTTTGGAGCCAGTTGTTGCAACTAAAGTGCTTACACCTTTTCCAAGGGAAGAATCTTTAGCAGTTGCGGCCTTTAACTGAGTGATTGTACTCTTTTGTGTATCTGTAACTTTCTTTAAGTTTGTTACAACAGCTTGTAACTGTGTTTTGGAAGCACCTTCTGGCATAGCAGCAAGAGCGCCATTTAGGGTTTCAATACATTTTTCATTGTTCGCAAAGCTTGCTTCAAGTTGTGCTAGTGTGCTGTTTACTGTGCTGATACCACCTTGAATTTGTGTTAAACCACCATTTACAGAAGTGATGCCATTGGATAAGCTTGTTGCACCATTGGTTAAAGCAGTCATATTATCTTTGGATGCAAGCTGATTAATTCCGTTCATAACGCTGGAATATCCATTGGATAACTGTGTTAATTTATCTGGTAATTCGGATAAAGAACTTCCCAATGTGTTTACGCCAGCAACTAACTGGTCAGCACCATTTGTGTAAGAAGTAACACCATCACTTAATGTATTTGCACCGTTTACATAAGCATTTACACCAGTTACTAATGTGTTCACACCGTCAGTATAATCAGTAACGCCAGTTTTTAATGTGCTTACACCTTTGGAGAATTCTTTTAAACCATTTACTAATGTATCAATACCATCTGTGAAGTCACCAGATTTATCTTTTAACTGTTTTACACCATCTGTTAAATCAGCAGAACCATCTACTAATTTTTTAGAAGCATCTTTTAAATCATCAAGGTCTTTCTTAAGTGAGTCTGTATCATAGATATCATCTACGTTTAGGTCACTTAACAAATCAGAAGATGCATAAGTTAAAGTTGAACCCATTTCAAAGTTTGTTACATCCGCTGTAAGTGTTACTGTATCAGGAATGTCAAGGTTAACCTTATCACTTAATTGTAAGCTGTCTTTTACACCTGGCATACCATATCCAACAACAACTACTTTGTCACCGTCTGATAGGACTTTTCCGTTATCTACTTGAACGTTTGCAAATGTATCTGTTGGGAGAAGAAGGGCAGTTGCCATTGCAAATGGTGTGCAAAGTTCTGCACCTTTTCCAGCTACTGTTGTCTTTTCTTTTGTGTTATTTGTGTATTTAATCTGGATTTCCAATGAACCGCTCTTTCCAGCAAGTTCAGCAGGAGTGATTTCCTGACCGTCTAATTTATAGGTAAATGCTACACTGACCGGTAAGTCTTCAGAAGTTTTTCCTTGATAGTAGATGTCTTCATCGGCACTGTCCCATGTAAGTTTGTCACCGTCTTGTGTGAATTTTTCATCGCCTTTTGTATTGACGATATCTGTTAAAGTAGTAGCATCCTGAATACTTCCAAGACCACCTGCATTCTTTAACCAGTTAGCTACTGTAATGTCTGAGATTGCACCGCTTGGGTCTGCAAGAGCATAGACAGCTTCATCTTTAAATAAAGAATTACTGGAAGCTGTTTTCGTATCTTCTGTTGTATTGCCGGCAGCAGCTACTTTTGCTGAGTCTGTGTAAGTTACTTTATTTTCTCTTGGTGTGCCAGTGTAGGATAAACCACTAACTCCAACTCCAATTGCTAAAGCAGCAGTAAGACCTACTGCGCAAATTTTCTTTGTATGATCAACTTTTTTTCCTTGTCTATTACGATTCATAAATGATTCCTCCTTATATAGATGCTAACCATGACACGTTAGTTGGAACTAACGGTGTCAGTGGCTAGAATAATGTTATTAACCTTGATAACTGTTGTTTTCACTTGGTGAATAAGCGTCCTGCTTTTTCGGTTTGAAACCAAGTGATGTATGCAGAATAAGACCATCAAATATTATAAACATTGCTGGTAAAATACAGATTACGACGATTGTACTAATAACTGCACCTCTTGATAATAGGTTACAGATAGAACTAATCATATCAATCTTTGAGTAGATACCAACTCCAAATGTTGCTGCGAAGAAACTGCATCCACTGATTAAGATGGATTTGATAGAAGAACGATGGGCGATGCTAACGGCCTCTTTCTTAGATTTACCACTAACACGTTCTTTCTGGTACTTCGTAGTCATTAAGATAGCATAATCGACGGTTGCTCCTAACTGGATTGTTCCGATTACGACACTGGATACGAATGGAATCGTAACATTTGTGTAGTAAGGGAATGCCATGTTAATGAAGATAGCAAATTCGATTACGGCAACAAGTAAAAATGGAACTGAGATGGAACGGAATACTAAGAAAATAATAGCGAAGATTGCTGCAATAGAAGCAGTACTTACGTTCTTAAAGTCTGTATCCGTAACGTCTACTAAGTCTTTTGTTAAAGGTGCTTCACCAATTACCATGGATTCAGGACTGTAATTCTTAACTAAGTCGTTGATTTTGGTAACCTGTGCATTGGCTTCGTCAGTTGCGGTTTTATAATCGGAGCAGACAAATACAAGTTCGTAATTGTCACCTTTTAACATTTTTGTTGCATCCGCTGGAAGCATGTTTTCTGGGAAGTTAGAACCAACTAAACTGTTAAGTCCTAATGACCATTTTACACCTTTGATCTCTTCCATTTTATCAAGCATTTCGGATTTCTCTTTTGGAGATAATCCGTTTTTCAAAAGAACCATATGAACAGAGTTCATATTGAAGTCTTCATCCAGCTTCTTATTGGCAATAGCACTTTCTAAGTTTGCTGGAAGAGCTTCATCTATACGATAATAAACTTTTGCGTGGTTGTTACCATAGATTGCTGGGAAAAGCAATACTAGGAAACAGATAAAGAATACAAGATAGTGTTTGGTAATAAAATTACTGATACCATCTAAGTTAGGAATTAATGCACGGTGTGTTGTTTTATCAATTGCCTTATCAAACACAAGAATTAAGGAAGGTAATAAAGTAACACAGCAGATAACTCCAAGAATAACACCTTTTGCCATGACAACACCGATGTCTTTACCTAATGTAAAGGACATGAAGCAAAGTGCGACGAATCCAGCGATTGTTGTTACGGAACTACCTGCAACGGATTTGAATGTATTAGAGATTGCGTGAGCCATTGCACGTTCATTATCACCAGAATATTTGTGTTTGTTTTCTTCATAACTATTTAATAAGAAGATTGAGTAATCCATTGTAACACCTAACTGTAAGATTGCAGTTAATGCTTGTGTTATGTAGGAGATTTCTCCTAAGAAAATGTTGCTGCCTAAGTTGTATAGGATTGCCACACCAATGCTGCAAAGGAATAATACTGGAACTAATAAGGATTCCATTGTGAGCATTAAAACAATTAAGGAAAGGATAGCTGCGATTGCAACGTAAATAGGCATTTCCTGATTGAATAAGCTTTTAATATCGGTTACAACAGCTGACATACCACTTACGTAACATTGTTTATTAATAACTTTACGCATTTCTGTGATAGTGTCCATTGTTACATCGCTTGATGTAGAATCATCGAATAAAGCGATAAGCATTGTAGCATTTCCTTGGAATAATGCATCCTTAATACTAGATGGAAGCATTTCAGTTGGAACATTTAAGTCCATTGCATCGTCATACCAAAGTACATCTTTTACATGGTCGATTGCCTCCAACTTGTTTTCGAGCTTTTGTACATCTTTCATTTCCATGTCTTCCACTACAACCATGGAAAATGCCCCCATACCAAACTCGTCTAGCAGAATATTTTGACCTTCTACTGTCTCTAAGTTTTCTGGAAGATAGCTTAGTACGTCATAATTAATTCGGGTTTTCACCATTCCATATGTGGATGGGATTAAAAGCAGCACGCAGATAATTAATATCATTTTGCAGTGCTTAGCAATAAATTTGCCAAAGTTAATCATTTTTGTTCCTCCTATTCATTACCATTTAAAAATGACTAGTATTCATTTTTTGTTCTATTACGTTATACTACAAAAATGACTGTTAGTCAATAATTATCTTTATAAATTTATTTATTGTTTATATTTTTATGCATAAAAATATAAAAGCTGTAGATTATATAGTATAAAAAATGCAATATAGCAAGGATGTGGAAAAATTG
>CALFNR010000221.1:0-8800 GCA_937903005.1 uncultured Lachnoclostridium sp.
TCCAGTGATAGAGCCTGATTCAAAGAATCATACCCCAACACTTGACATAGAGCCTTATCTTAGGACACTAGCTTATTTATCTACTCAAACTGAACCAATACTGCCCTTACAAAAGCACCGTCTGCACCTTTGAGTTTAATAGGAGCTGCAGATAAGAAGTATTCTCCTTCTTCTATTTCTGCTAGTCGTAAACCTTCCAGTATATTAATCCCTTTTTCCATTAAAGTACGATGGGTAGAAAAGTCTGCCTGTTCTCTTTCAATCGACATAGCATCAAAACCTAATCCAATTATTTCTTTTTCAACTAAATATTTAGCTGCATCGCGATCTACATAAGGGAAGTTAAAATCATATTCTGTATCAAAAGAACTCTTGGTTTTTAATATAATAAAATCACCCTTTTGTATATTAAACTTACTCAATTCTTCTTTTGTTATCACATCGGTACAACTCGTTAAATCGAATACCTTGCACCAGCATACTGCACTATGTAAATCAATCTTCTCTATTGTATCTCCTTGTTTTATCATATGTCTTGGTGCATCCATATGGGTACCACAATGTACATTTGTTTTTATTTCTGTCTCTCTTATAGTATCTTCAAGAAAGCTTCGATATTGATATTTTGGGAGATAGTCTATGATTTTTTCATATGTTATCATGTCTTCTTGCACATCCATCGATATATCAAAAACCTTATAATTCTTCATGCTTATATTCCTCCTAAATTATTGTATAGAGATTTATTGTTATCCATTATAGCCAGTTGATTTCTGCCTTTGCTCTTGGTACTGTCCTATAATACTTTGCATCTGGATATCCCATCACGAGAGCAGAAACAATGTGCTTCCCCTTTGGCACTTTAAGATAGTCACGTATTTTATTGCTAGCCTTTGCCGCTTCCACCAAAAAACCGCTGAATAGTACTCCTATCCCCATCGCATTTGCCATAAGTTCTAAGTTAGATGATGCAAGACCACCATCAATCAAATGATCACATACAACAAAAATTACGGTTGGTGCATGATTTAGTAGAGGGTCAAATCCATCTGGATCCTTCTGATATTTCCTGTAATAACCAATCCAAGCAGAGGCATAATGATTTAACGAAGGATCCTCTTTCGAGGGATTCGCCAGCAACTCTTCCCCCTTTTTCTTGAGACTTTCAAAAGATAGCTGTTTTAGCAGATTTAACTGTTCCGAAACTACAATATAGGATACATCTTGACTATTTCCAACTGTCTCTGTAAATCTACCCGCTTCGATAATTTTACAAATCACTTCTTTTTCTATCTTTCTTGCTTGAAACCTCCGCATGGTTCGCCTAAATTTTATAAAATTCAGGAGATTATCAGGTGTTATAGAAAATGTCCTGTTATCGTATGGTATTACTTCCTCCATAGAATATGTATCCGTAGAAACCGCCTCAACTGGACATATAGCAATGCAGTGTCCACACTTGAGACATCCCTTATTGTTTATCTTTCCCTTTCCTTTTATATAATAGATTGTCTTCTTCGGACAATCTCTAATACACTCTTTGCAGCCTATACATTGTTCACCATTAATATCAAACATACTCCGCCTCTCCATTTTGTAATTTATTTCTTAGTACTTTAAATATTATACATAATCCCTCTATATAATACAAACATATTTTTACCATTTCATCTAAATGCACTCATTAAAAAAATTTATACACGCAAAAAACGCACCCTACTCAACTGAATAGGATGCGTCCCTGTATCTATATTCTATAAATCATCATCTAAATCATCAGAGAAATCTAAGTAAGAATCTTCTACTTTCTCATCTGCTAAGTATTCATCCATAGCGTCAGTTCCTAATTCTTCTGCTTCGAACTCATCTGATAATTCGATTTCTGGTTTGATATCTGTATCAAGTTTAACAGAACGATATCTCTTCATACCTGTTCCTGCTGGAATTAACTTACCGATAATAACGTTTTCTTTCAGACCAATCAATGGGTCAACTTTACCCTTGATAGCTGCTTCTGTTAATACCTTCGTTGTTTCCTGGAAGGATGCCGCGGATAAGAAGGAGTTTGTTGCTAAGGAAGCCTTAGTAATACCAAGCATTACTTGTTTTCCTTCTGGAGCTTCTAAGCCTTCGTTTGTTAATCTTTCGATTTCATCTTCGTATTCTAATGCATCTACAAGTGTTCCTGGTAAGAACTCGGAATCTCCGTTGTTCTCAATACGAACTTTCTTAAGCATCTGACGAACGATAACCTCGATGTGCTTATCGTTAATTTCTACACCTTGTAGACGGTAAACACGTTGAACTTCCTGAATCATGTAATCCTGAACTGCACGAACACCTTTAATCTTTAAGATATCGTGTGGGTTTACACTACCTTCAGTTAACTCATCACCTGCTTCAATTACCTGACCTTCTAATACCTTAATACGGGAACCATAAGGAATTAGATAAGCTTTTGCTTCATTTGTTTCTGGGTCTGTTACGATAACTTCACGTTTCTTCTTTGTATCGCTGATAGAAACAACTCCACCAAACTCTGCGATAATAGCAAGACCTTTTGGTTTTCTTGCTTCGAAAAGCTCCTCGACACGAGGAAGACCCTGTGTGATATCGTCACCAGCTACACCACCAGTATGGAAAGTACGCATTGTAAGCTGTGTACCTGGTTCACCGATAGACTGAGCTGCGATGATACCAACTGCTTCACCAACCTGTACTGCTTCACCAGTAGCCATGTTTGCACCATAACATTTTGCACAAACACCGATGTGAGACTTACATGTTAAGATTGTACGAATCTTAAGTTTAGCCTGTTCGCCTGCTTCAACGATTGGAGCTGTTTTCACAATCTTAGCAGCACGTTTTGGAGTAATCATATGGTTTGCTTTTACAATTACTTCACCATTATCGTCTTTGATTGTTTCACAAGAATATCTTCCTGTAATTCTTTCTTCAAGACTTTCGATCACTTCTTTTCCATCTGTAAATGCTTTAATCCACATACCTGGGATAATGCCTTTACTTGCACAGCAGTCAGTTTCACGGATAATTAAATCCTGAGATACGTCTACAAGACGACGTGTCAAGTAACCAGAATCGGCTGTACGTAGGGCTGTATCAGAAAGACCTTTACGAGCACCATGGGCGGAAATGAAGTATTCCAGTACGTCAAGACCTTCACGGAAGTTAGACTTGATAGGCAACTCGATTGTACGACCAGATGTATCGGCCATCAAACCACGCATACCTGCTAACTGTTTAATCTGCTTATCGGAACCACGGGCACCAGAGTCAGCCATCATGAAGATGTTGTTGTATTTATCAAGACCTGTAAGAAGAGCCTCTGTGATTTCATCATCGGCTTCTTTCCAAGTTTCGATTACTGCTTTATATCTTTCTTCTTCAGTTGTTAAACCACGACGGAAATCCTTCGCAATCTTTTCAACTGTCTTCTCTGCTTCTGCAATGATTTCCTTTTTCTTAGGTGGTACTGTCATGTCAGAAATAGAAACTGTCATTGCGGCACGAGTAGAATATTTATAACCTAAAGACTTAATATTGTCTAATGTTTCAGCTGTTTTTGTTGCTCCATGAGTATTGATACATTTCTCAAGGATTTGCTTTAACTGTTTCTTACCTACATGGAAGTCAATTTCTGGAATCATGAAATTATCTGGATTGGAGCGATCTACAAATCCTAAATCCTGAGGGATAATTTCATTGAAGATAAATCTTCCTAAAGTAGATTCGATGTTTTTAGTAATTTCTTCACCATTTTCATTTACACTAGTCTTACGAACTTTAATTCTAGAGTGTAATGTTAAAGCCTGGTTTTCGTAAGCTAAGATAGCTTCGTTAACACTCTTGAAGAAGTGGCCTTCTCCTAAAGCACCTGGTCTTTCCTGTGTAAGATAGTAAATACCAAGGACCATATCCTGTGAAGGAACGGCTACAGGACCACCATCGGAAGGTTTCAGGAGGTTGTTCGGTGAAAGCAGAAGGAAACGGCACTCTGCCTGAGCCTCTACCGAAAGCGGAAGAGCTTCTACTGATAATGGTAAATGCACGGCCATCTGGTCACCATCGAAGTCGGCGTTGAACGCTGTACATACCAATGGATGAAGTTTGATCGCTTTACCTTCTACAAGTGTTGGCTCGAATGCCTGAATACCTAATCTATGAAGAGTAGGAGCACGGTTTAACATAACAGGATGCTCTCTGATAACTTCTTCAAGAACGTCCCAAACCTCTGGCTGTAATCTCTCTACCATTTTCTTAGCAGATTTGATATTATGGGCTGTTCCCTTAGAAACTAACTCTTTCATAACGAATGGCTTAAATAATTCAATAGCCATTTCTTTTGGAAGACCACACTGATAAATCTTTAATTCTGGTCCTACTACGATAACGGAACGTCCTGAGTAGTCAACACGTTTACCAAGCAAGTTCTGACGGAAACGTCCTTGCTTACCTTTTAACATATCAGATAAAGATTTTAATGCACGGTTACCTGGTCCAGTAACTGGTCTACCACGACGACCATTGTCAATTAACGCATCAACTGCTTCCTGAAGCATTCTCTTTTCATTACGAACGATAATGTCAGGTGCTCCTAACTCAAGTAATCTCTTAAGACGGTTGTTACGGTTGATGATACGTCTATATAAATCGTTCATATCAGATGTAGCAAAACGGCCACCATCTAACTGAACCATAGGACGTAAATCTGGAGGAATAACAGGTACTACGCTTAAGATCATCCATTCTGGTTTGTTGTGGGATTCACGGAATGCTTCCACAACTTCCAGACGTTTGATGATTCTTGCTCTCTTTTGACCTGTGGATTCTTTTAAGCCGCGTTTTAATTCAGCAGACTCTTTCTCAAGATCAATTGCCTGCAATAACTCTTGAACAGCTTCAGCACCCATTCCTACACGGAATGAGCTGCCGAATTTTTCACGAGCTTCTTGATATTCTCTCTCGTTTAAAACCTGTTTATATTGTAAATCTGAGTTTCCTTTATCAAGTACGATATAGGAAGCAAAGTATAATACCTTTTCAAGTGTTCTTGGAGATAAATCCAAGATTAATCCCATACGGCTAGGAATACCTTTAAAATACCAAATATGAGATACTGGAGCAGCTAATTCGATATGACCCATTCTTTCACGACGTACACTTGCCTTCGTAACTTCTACACCACATCGATCACAAACTACACCTTTATAACGGATCTTCTTATACTTACCACAATGACATTCCCAGTCTTTGTTTGGTCCAAAGATTTTCTCACAGAAAAGACCATCCTTTTCTGGTTTAAGCGTTCTGTAGTTAATAGTCTCAGGCTTCTTAACCTCGCCTCTTGACCATTCACGTATTTTCTCTGGAGAAGCAAGACCGATTTTAATCTTATCATAGGTTAACTGATGTTCTTCTTGTTTACTGATAACTTCTGGCATCATCTGGCGCTCCCTTCATTTCTAATTAATTTATACAAACCAATGAAAATAACAAGACTTTATTATAATAAATCGTCATCACTATCTAAGTCGACTTCTTCTTCGCCAAGTGATTGTTCATCATCATCTTCTTCAAAAACATTGAAAATTTCTTCGTTTAATTCATCTACGGACTCAGCAGCACGGAAACCTTCTTGCTTTTCAAAACTGTCACCACCATCAAAGCGGAAGTTATCATCCCCTTCGATTAATGGAGTAAGTTCTTCATCACCGTATTCAATGCTTTCATTCATTGCAATTTCATTACCGTTTTCATCTAATACTGTTACATCTAGGGCTAAGGACTGTAACTCTTTTAATAATACTTTGAAGGACTCTGGAATACCAGGTTCGGAAATATTATCGCCCTTAATAATAGCTTCATAAGTCTTAACACGACCAACAACATCATCGGATTTAACAGTTAAGATTTCCTGTAATGTGTAAGCAGCACCATAAGCTTCAAGTGCCCAAACCTCCATCTCTCCGAAACGCTGTCCACCGAACTGTGCTTTACCACCTAGAGGCTGCTGCGTTACTAAGCTGTAAGGACCAGTTGAACGTGCATGGATCTTATCATCTACCAAGTGGTGAAGTTTCAAGTAGTGCATGAAACCAACTGTTACGGCACCATCGAAGTACTCACCTGTCCTACCATCCCGTAAGCGAACTTTACCATCACGGTTAATAGGAACACCTGCCCATTCCTTACGATAATCTTCATTTTCAAGAAGATATTTCATAAGTTCTGGATCAATCTGATCTTCATATTTTGCCTTAAAGTCTTCAAGTGGAGTATTTACATAATCGTTTGCCATTTCAAGAGTATCCATAATGTCATACTCATTTGCACCATCGAATACTGGTGTAGCAACATTAAATCCTAATACTTTTGAAGCTAAACTCAAGTGAATTTCAAGTACCTGTCCAATGTTCATACGAGAAGGCACGCCTAGAGGGTTTAATACGATATCCAGAGGACGTCCATTTGGTAAGAAAGGCATATCTTCTACCGGAAGAACTCTGGAGACAACACCCTTGTTACCGTGACGACCGGCCATCTTGTCTCCCACTTGGATTTTTCTCTTTTGAGCGATGTAAATACGAACGGATTGATTTACACCTGGAGATAATTCATCGCCATTCTCACGAGTAAATACTTTAGCATCTACGATGATACCAAATTCTCCATGAGGCACACGAAGGGAAGTATCTCTAACTTCACGAGCTTTTTCCCCGAAGATTGCACGTAATAAACGTTCTTCAGCTGTAAGCTCTGTTTCTCCCTTAGGAGTAACTTTACCAACAAGGATATCGCCAGAACGTACTTCCGCACCAATACGGATAATACCTCTTTCATCCAAGTCTTTTAATGCTTCGTCTCCGACACCAGGAACATCACGAGTGATTTCTTCTGGTCCTAATTTTGTATCACGGGACTCTGCTTCATACTCATTTATATGAACGGAAGTATATACATCTTCCTGAACTAATCTTTCACTAAGAAGAACGGCATCTTCGTAGTTGTAACCTTCCCATGTCATGAAACCGATTAATGGGTTCTTACCAAGAGCGATTTCACCATTAGAAGTACAAGGACCATCTGCAAGTACATCACCTGCTTCCACATGGTCACCACAGTTAATGATTGGTCTCTGGTTCATACAAGTACCTTGGTTACTTCTTGCGAATTTCTCAAGCTTGTAGAACTTCTTAACACCACTATCTTCTCTTACAACTATTTCGTTGGAAGATACTTTTTCAACTGTACCAGATGCTGTAGCTAATACACAGTTTCCTGAATCGACAGCAGCTTTTCTTTCCATACCAGTTCCAACAACAGGAGCTTCTGTTACTAATAGAGGAACGGCCTGACGTTGCATGTTAGATCCCATTAGGGCACGGTTAGCATCGTCGTTCTCAAGGAAAGGAATCATCGCTGTAGCAACTGAGAATACCATCTTAGGAGATACGTCCATTAAGTCGATTTTCTTTTTCTCGAACTCGGATGTTTCTTCTCTAAAACGACCGGATACATTGTTATTTACAAAGTGTCCTTCCTCATCCAATTTTTCATTGGCCTGTGCTACTACATATTTGTCTTCTTCATCCGCTGTTAAATAAACAACTTCATCTGTTACAACAGGGTTCATCGGATCTGTTTTGTCAACTTTACGATATGGTGCTTCAATAAAACCATATTCATTAATTCTTGCATATGATGCAAGAGAGTTGATAAGACCGATGTTAGGACCTTCAGGTGTCTCGACTGGACACATTCTACCATAGTGAGAATAGTGAACGTCACGAACTTCGAATCCGGCACGATCTCTGGATAAACCACCAGGTCCCAATGCGGATAAACGTCTCTTATGAGTTAACTCTGAAAGAGGGTTGTTCTGATCCATGAACTGTGACAACTGGGAACTTCCGAAGAATTCCTTAACGGCAGCTGTTACAGGTTTAATATTGATTAAGGACTGAGGAGAAACCCCTTCAAGATCCTGTGTAGTCATTCTTTCACGAACAACTCTTTCCATACGGGATAAACCGATACGGTACTGATTCTGTAATAACTCACCTACGGCACGAATTCTTCTGTTACCTAAGTGATCAATATCATCAGCGTTACCAATGCCATACTCTAAATGCATATTATAGTTAATAGAAGCAAAGATGTCCTCTTTTGTAATATGCTTTGGAATAAGTTCATTGATATTTCTCTTAATTTCATGAATTAAGTCTTCTTCTTCTAAATCCTGATCTAAGATAGTCTTAAGAAGTGGATAGTAAACATCTTCGTGAATACCTAATTCTTCTTTATCTATATCTACATAAGCATTAATATCAACCATCTGGTTGCTTAATACTTTTACTTTACGTTCTTCAGTTTCTACCCAAACAAATGGGACACCACTGTTTTGTAATTCTACCGCAATGTCCTCTGTAATAAGAGTACCTGCTTCGTAAATCTCGCCAGTTGCATTGCTTACTGCTTCTTCCGCAAGTTTTAAACCAGTGATTCTGTTTTTCAAGGATAACTTCTTGTTAAATTTGTATCTGCCAACTTTAGCAAGGTCGTATCTTCTTGGGTCAAAGAACATACTTTCAATTAAGCTTTTTGCACTTTCAACAGCTAATGGTTCACCTGGACGAAGCTTTTTATATAATTCTAACAAACCACTTTCATAGTCTGTAGATGTATCTTTTTCAATACTTCTTAAAATCTTAATTTCTTCGCCAAACAACTCTGTAATCTCTGCATTAGTTCCAACACCTAAAGCACGGATTAACGCAGT
>CALFNR010000222.1:0-18683 GCA_937903005.1 uncultured Lachnoclostridium sp.
GAGGATAAGCCAGTTGGACTTGTATATATTTCATGCTATGTAAAGGGAAAAACAGTCGTGAAAGAATATCACTTTCATGGAACAAGAACAATGATAAGAGAGCAGTCTGTTATTCATGCATTGGATTTATTGCGTCGCTGCCTAATAGAAAACTATGAATAGAAAATAGGAAATGCCATACATTTGACATATGTATTCTTTATGGTAAAACATAATAAAAGAGGTGAATATGTTGTGAAAAAGTATGGGAAAATCCTAATTATTATAGCAATTATAGCAGTCAGCGGTACAGTTGGGACAGCATGTAATAAGAATACAGACGAAGATGTACAGATTCTGTCACAAAGCTCTCAGAATCCAGATACAACAGGTTATGAAGATAAGCAGAATAAGGAACCGGAGGTCTCAACAGATACAGATTTTAAGCAAGACAAGGATTATAAAGAAGCTTTAGCGAATACAACAAAACTGCCAATTTATTGTATCAATGACGATACAGGTGAAATTGAGACAGTTGAGATATTTATTGATCAAAAGACAGAACTAAGTTCATCCTTTGTAGTGGAAAAAGTGGTAGAAGAGTTTTCAAACCATGCTTTAAAAATAGGTATTGATAAGGTCGATGAAGATGATAAAGGCAATGTTGTAGTAAGCTTCAAAAAGAATACTGCACCTGAATACGGGGTTGGAGAGGATGTAGAGTATCTGATTTTGGACTGCATATCTCAAAGCATTTTAGATGATTTGGATTCAAGTAAAGCAGTTATTTTTCAAATAGAAGGAGATGCTTATAAGTCCAGTCATATTTCGTTTAAACTTAACGAGGCATATAGCTGGAAGTAAGCATAAGGTGTTTTCAGTGGAATGTGATATTATTACAAAAATAAATACAAATTATCAAAAGTTTAGCAAAGGACAGAAACGCTTAGCTGAGTTCATTTTAAATAATTATGAAAAGGCAGTGTTTCTGTCCGCTGCTAAATTAGGGGAAACAGTGGGTGTCAGTGAATCCACTGTATTTCGTTTTGCGGTTGTTCTAGGATATGAGGGCTATCCGCAATTTCATAAGGCTTTAGAAGAAGTTGTAAAGAATAAATTAAATACGGTTCAGAAGTTGGAATTAACCAACGATCGAATCCATCAAAAAGACGTGTTAAAGACTGTGTTGCAAAGTGATGCAGAAAAGATTCGTCTTACTATGGAAAGTATTGATCCAGATGCATTTGAGCGTGCGGTTGATACAATCCTTCATGCACAGACGATTTACATTGTTGGTGTCAGGAGCAGTGCCCCCCTTGCAAATATGCTAGCGTTTTATTTAAATGTAGTATATCCAAGGGTAAAGCTGATTGAAACCAATAGTATGGGAGAAATGTTTGAAAAAATAATCCATATGGATGAGAAAGACGTGTTAATTGGTATTAGTTTTCCTCGTTATTCTTTGAGTACCCTTCGTGCTCTTGAGTATGCAAAGAAGAGACAGGCTACTATTGTTACCATTACAGATAGCTATAAATCACCGCTGACACAATATTCAGACTGCAATCTAATTGCCAATTGTGATCTGGTTTCTGTTGTAGATTCTTTGGTTGCACCGATGAGCGTGATTAATGCTTTAATTGTTGCAATTTTCTTAAAGAAGCAGGAGACTGTGTTAACTACGTTTTCGTCCCTTGAAGATATATGGAAGGAATATCAAATTTATAATTTAGATGAAGAGGATACTTAAGAAAGGCAGAGCAACATAGAATGAGTAAAATTATTGTAGTTGGCGGTGGACCAGCGGGAATGCTTGCAAGTATATTTGCAGCAAAAAATGGACATGAAGTTGTCGTGTATGAAAAAAATGAAAAATTAGGAAAAAAACTTTTTATTACGGGAAAGGGACGCTGTAATATTACCAATGCCGCTGACATGGAGATATTATTCGACAATGTTGTAACCAACCGTAAATTTTTATATAGTGCTTTTTATAGTTTTACCAATACAGATATGATTGAATTGTTAGAAAGTCTAGGCGTTCGTACAAAAGTGGAACGTGGCGACAGAGTATTTCCAGTATCGGATAAATCAAACGATATTATAAGGGCTTTACAAGGGGAAATGGAGCGTCTAGGTGTTAAAATTTATTTAAAAAAGGAAGTAACAGATATTCTAGTGGAAGATGGCGTTTATCAAGGCGTTATGTTGAGAGGAGAGAAGAAACCTGTTCCTAGTTCCTGCGTAATCGTTACAACAGGTGGTTTTTCTTACCAGGTAACAGGATCTACAGGTGATGGTTATCGTTTTGCTAAAAACATGGGACATACTGTAACAGAAATCCATCCATCCTTAGTGCCTTTGGTAATTGCGGAGTCTTTCTGTAAGGAAATGATGGGATTAGCTCTTAAAAATGTTGAAGTGACTATTCACCAAGGTAAGAAACAGATTTATCAGAATTTTGGAGAAATGCTGTTTACTCATTTTGGCGTCAGCGGTCCATTGATACTTAGTGCAAGCAGTTTTATTACAAAATATGTTGCACAGGGAAAAGCACTAACTTTGTCAATTGATTTAAAACCGGCATTGTCAGATGAACAGTTAAATGATAGAATAGTAAGGGATTTTGAAAAAAACAGAAACAAACAGTATAAAAACTCGTTGGATGAATTACTGCCGAAAAAAATGATTCCAGTTATTATACGATTATCTAACATAGATCCGGACAAAAAGGTAAATACTATCACCAAAGAAGAACGAAAAGTTCTTGTTTCCGTGATTAAGAAATTTACAATGGAGATTGTCGGGTTCCGTGGATTTAACGAAGCAATCATTACGAAAGGTGGTATTTCGGTAAAAGAAATTAATCCATCTACTATGGAATCAAAACTTGTGCCAGGGGTATTCTTTGCTGGGGAAGTACTTGATTTGGATGCGTTAACAGGTGGATTTAATCTGCAGATTGCTTGGTCAACAAGTTATATAGCTGGTGTATCTGTATACTAATATAGATTTTATCTAGGAGGAACTAGGATGAGTTATAGTATTGCAATTGATGGACCTGCTGGAGCAGGTAAAAGCACTATTGCGAAGACAATAGCCAAAAAACTGAATTTCATATATGTAGATACGGGGGCAATGTATCGCGCCATAGGACTGTATTTTTTGCGTGAAGGAATTACAGATGAGGCGGTAATCGAGGAAAGATGCAAGGAAGCAATTGTTACAATACAGTATGAGAATGGAGAACAGCAGGTTATATTAAATGGAGAAAATGTGAATGGCCTGATTCGTACTGAAGAAGCTGGAAAGATGGCATCTGCTGTTGCAAAATTAAAGGCGGTTCGCAGTCAGCTTGTAGAACTTCAAAGAGGCTTAGCAAAGACTGCTAATGTAATTATGGATGGAAGAGACATTGGCACCTTTGTTTTACCAAATGCGGAAATGAAAATTTATCTGACAGCAAGTTCAAGAGTTCGTGCGAATAGAAGATATCTTGAATTGTCTGAAAAAGGAATAGATTGTGACTTAGAGCAAATAGAAGCTGATATTATCGCAAGAGATGAACAGGACATGAATCGTGAATTTGCACCTCTAAGACAGGCGGAAGATGCAATTTTAGTAGATTCTTCAGAAATGTCAAAAGATGAAGTTGTCGAAAAGATAATTTCATTATATAATAAAGGAAGTAAGGATGGTAACGCTTGTGGAAATTAGAACAGCGGAAGGTGCAGGATTTTGTTTTGGTGTAGAGCGTGCTGTTAATAGAGTTTATGAAGAAATTAAAGGGGAAGCACCTGTTTACACTTATGGACCAATTATTCATAATGACGAAGTGGTTCGAAGTTTGAAGGAGCAGGGCGTGACTGTTATAGATGAAGTTGACGATATAACAGAGGATGTGTCTGGTACGGTTGTAATTCGCTCCCATGGTGTTGGAAAAGGTGTTCAAGAATCCATTGAGGCGAAAGGATGTACAATAGTAGATGCAACATGTCCTTATGTAAAGAAAATTCATCGTGTTGTAAGTCGTGAAAGTCAAGATGGACGAGTGATTATCATTATAGGAAGTCCCAAGCATCCAGAAGTTCAAGGAATTAAAGGATGGTGTGAAAATGATGTCTATATTGTAGAGACAAAGGAAGATGCTGAAAAAATTTGTCTGCCTGAAAATACAAGAATCTGTATTGTGTCTCAAACGACATTTAATTACAAGAAATTTGAAGAATTAGTTGAAATTATTTCAAAAAAGAGGTATGATATACTTGCATTAAATACAATCTGTAATGCAACAGAGAAGAGACAAAAAGAGTCTCGTGAATTAGCAAAAAACTCTGATGCAATGATAGTAATCGGTGGGGAACATAGTTCTAATACCCAAAAGCTATATGAAATATGTAAAAATGAATGTAAAAATACTTACTATATACAAACAGCAGAAGATTTGAATTTGGCAGAGCTTAAATCTTTTGAACGAGTAGGTATTACAGCAGGGGCTTCAACCCCAAATAAAATAATTAAGGAGGTTCAAAAGGCATGTCAGAAATGAGCTTTGAACAATTATTGGAGGAATCTTTAAAAACAATTCATACAGGAGAGGTAGTCGAGGGTACTGTTATCGATGTTAAGGATGATGAAATCATCTTAAATATAGGTTACAAGTCAGATGGTATTATTACAAAGAGTGAATACACAAACACACCTAACGTAGTTCTTTCAGACCTTGTGCATGTTGGTGATACAATGCAGGCTATGGTATTAAAAAAGAACGACGGAGAAGGTTTAGTTCAATTAACATATAAGAGACTAGCTGCTCAAAAAGGTAACAAGAGATTAGAAGAAGCTTTCGAAAACAAAGAAGTATTAAAAGCACCTGTATCTGCAGTATTAGATGGTGGTTTAAGCGTTGTTATCGAAGAAACAAGAATCTTTATCCCAGCAAGTCTTGTATCCGACAGCTATGAAAAAGATCTTTCTAAATATAAAGGACAAGAAATTGAGTTCATTATCACAGAATTCAATCCTAAGAGAAGAAGAATTATCGGTGACCGTAAAGCGCTTATCGTTGCGAAAAAGAAAGAAATGCAAAAAGAATTATTTGATAAAATTTCTGTTGGTATGAAAGTAACAGGAACAATCAAAAACGTTACAGATTTTGGTGCATTCATCGACTTAGGTGGAGCTGATGGTTTACTTCACATTTCCGAAATGTCTTGGGGCAGAGTAGAAAATCCTAAGAAAGTATTAACAGTTGGCGATTCAATTGAAGTATTAATCAAAGACATTCAAGGTGAAAAGATTGCATTAAGCTTAAAATTCCCTGAAGCAAATCCTTGGATTAATGCAGAAGAAAAATTCGCTGTAGGGAAAGAGTTAACAGGAAAAGTTGCTCGTATGACAGATTTTGGTGCTTTTGTTGAATTAGAGCCAGGTGTAGATGCATTATTGCACGTATCTCAAATCGCAAAAGAACACATTGAAAAACCTTCTGATGTATTAAAAGTGGGACAAGAAATCACAGCTAAAGTTGTAGATTTAAATGTGGAAGAAAAGAAAATCAGTTTAAGTGTAAAAGCACTACTTGCTGATGAACCTGAAGAAACAGTTGAAGAATAATAAGAGGTTTACTAATGGTTTATGATTATGAGGTGTTCAAAAAACATATTTTGAATTTGACTAACATTGACTTAAACTGTTACAAGGAACGACAAATGAAGCGTCGTATAGATGCATTGATTGCGAAACATAAGATAACATCTTATGAAACTTATGTTTCGCAGTTGAAGAAAGATCGTGAGATGTTTGATGAATTCGTCAATTATCTCACGATTAATGTTTCTGAATTTTATCGTAATCCAGAACAGTGGGAGCTGTTGGAAAAGGATATATTACCTTTCTTATTTGAGAATCATGGAAAGCAGCTAAAGATATGGAGCGCAGCCTGTTCAACGGGAGATGAGCCATATTCCTTAGTTATGTTATTGTCAAAGATTATGCCACTATCAAATATTAAGGTTATTGCAACGGACATTGATAGTCAGGTATTAGAAAAAGCCCGTTTGGGATTGTATAACGAAAAAAGCTTAAAAACATTGCCACCTGAATTTCAATCTAAATATTTCACAAAGATAAATGATAGATCCTATCAAATTTCTGATAAGATAAAATCCCGCGTAGAGTTTAAAAAACATAATCTATTAAAAGATGATTATCCTCAAGGATGCCATTTGATTGTATGCCGAAATGTACTTATATATTTTACGGAAGAAGCAAAAAATGAAATTTATCTTAAGTTTGCTCAGTCAATGAAAAAAGATGGTATTTTATTCGTTGGCAGTACGGAACAGATTTTACAGCCAAATAAATTAGGATATGAATCATTCCGATCATTTTTTTATAAAAAAGTTTAAATACGGTGCAATAGCGCATTTGAATATTCATGTGCTATTGCATTTTTCTTTGAAAAAAAAGTAAGGGTGTGAGTTTGGCACACTTTGATAGGATTGATAAATTCTTTTACAGATATGGAAATTAGTTATTGATTTATAAATTGATATTTAGTATATTATAGATTAGGTAAGCGATATGGAGGCAAGAGTATGAGTGAAAGAATACGAGTTGCATTAGACGCTATGGGCGGTGATAACGCACCAGACGAAATAGTGAAAGGTGCAATTGAAGCAGTTCAAGAAAAAGAAAATATCAAAGTTTTCCTTGTCGGAAAAAAAGTTAGTATAGAAAACGTGCTAAGTAAATACGAATATAACAAAGAGCAAATTGAGGTTGTTTCAGCAGAAGAAGTAATAACCAATGATGAAGCTCCAGTTATGGCGATTCGTGGCAAGAAAAATTCTTCTATCGTTGTAGGAATGAATCTTGTGAAGAGTGGGGAAGCGGATGCATTTGTTTCAGCTGGTTCCACTGGTGCCATCTTAGTAGGAGGCCAAGTTATCGTCGGAAGAATCAAAGGTGTTGAAAGACCACCATTAGCTCCTGTTATTCCAACTATGAATGGTGTTTCGCTTCTAATTGACTGCGGTGCTAATGTCGACGCACGTTCCTCACATTTAGTGCAATTTGCTAAAATGGGGTCTGCTTACATGGAGAAAATAGTAGGTATTAAAAATCCTCGTGTGGCAATCGTTAATATTGGCGCAGAAGAGGAAAAAGGCAATGCTCTTGTAAAAGAAACATTTCCACTACTTAAAAACTGTAGCGATATTAATTTTATCGGAAGTATTGAAGCAAGAGAAATTCCAAATGGTGCTGCTGATGTAATTGTCTGTGAAGCATTTGTTGGAAATGTAATTTTAAAATTGTACGAAGGTTTAGCCAGTGCTTTAGTGGGAAAAATTAAGGATAGTTTGATGGAAACTACGAGAGGTAAAATTGGTGGCGCTTTAATTAAACCAACCCTAAAGAACACATTTAGCAAATTTAAAGCCTCAGATTATGGCGGAGCGCCATTACTTGGCTTAAAAGGACTAGTTGTGAAGGCACATGGTAATTCAAACAGTACAGAAATTAAAAACTCTATTATTCAATGTGTGACATTTTCTGAACAAAGAATTAATGAAACGATTCGTGAGATGATAGAGAGTAGCGAATCCAAGAAGTAGAAAGGTGAATATTATGGAATTTGAAAAGTTAAAAAAGATTATTAGTGAGGTACTTAACGCTGATGAAGAAGAGATTACAATGGATACTACATTTGTAGATGATTTAGGAGCGGATTCCTTAGATGTTTTCCAAATCATCATGGGAATTGAAGAAGAATTTGATATTGAGATTTCAAATGAAGATGCAGAGAAAATCATTACAGTTGGTGATGCTGTAGAACAGATTAAGAATGCAACAAACTAAATTCATAGGATGTAGAATTTTCTATGTCGAAGATAGAAGGGCTGTCCCGGATGAATGCTTGGGCAGCCTTATTATATGGCTTGAAAAGGAAGGAACGAGGATGGATAATCAATTGTTAGAAAAATTAGAAGAGAAAATTTCATATCATTTCAAGAACAAGAATTTATTACGACAGGCTGTTTCACACAGTTCTTATTCAAATGAAAAGAGAATGAGTAAACTTGCTAACAACGAAAGATTAGAATTTCTAGGAGACGCTGTGCTGGAAGTGATTTCAAGTGAATTTATTTTCTTAAATTACAAGCAGATGGATGAAGGTGAAATGACAAAACTTCGTGCAAGCCTTGTTTGTGAACAGTCATTGGCATACTGTGCAAGAGAAATCGAACTTGGAAAATTCCTTTTATTAGGAAAAGGAGAAATGAATACCGGCGGACGTGAAAGAGATTCTATTCTGTCAGATGCGTTAGAGTCAATAATTGGTGCGATTTATCTAGATGGTGGTTTTACTAATGCAAAAGAGTTTGTGGAAAGACTCGTATTGTCAGATATAGAAAGTAAACAGCTCTTTTATGATAGTAAGACTATTTTACAGGAAGTTGTACAAAGTGAGTATAAGGAACCATTACATTATGAATTAATTCACGAAGAAGGTCCAGATCATGATAAATTGTTTACAGTGGCAGTATATATAGGGGAAAAAGAAGTGGGAATTGGAAGTGGAAGAACCAAGAAAGGTGCAGAGCATGAAGCTGCTTACCAGGCTATATTAAAAATAAAGCAGAAAGAGGAGTAGAATGTATTTAAAGAGTATCGAAATACATGGTTTTAAGTCATTTGCCAATAAAATGCTTTTTGAATTGCACGATGGCATTACAGCAATTGTTGGACCAAATGGCAGTGGTAAAAGTAATGTATCGGATGCAGTGCGCTGGGTGCTTGGTGAACAAAGCAGCTTCGTGGTACGAAGATGGAAGACATTATTTTTGCTGGTACAGAGGCAAGAAGACCGCTAGGATTTGCTTATGTAGCAATTACTTTAGATAACTCGGATCATAAGCTTCCAAGTTCCTATGAAGAAATTACGGTTGCCAGACGTGTATTCCGTTCCGGTGAAAGTGAATATCTGATGAATGGAACAGCTTGTCGTCTGAAAGATGTGCAAGAATTATTTATGGATACCGGTATCGGTAAAGAAGGATATTCTATCATCGGACAGGGGCAGATTGATCGAATTTTAAGTGGACGTCCTGAAGAACGTCGAGAGCTGTTTGATGAGGCGGCTGGTATTGTAAAGTACAAAAGACGAAAAAGTATTACGGAAAAAAATCTTGAGGCTGAACGTGCGAACTTATGCCGTATTAACGATATTATCCTGGAAATTGAAAAGCAAGTGGAACCTTTGGAGAAACAGGCAGAGACTGCAAAAGAATATTTACGGTATCGTGATGAGTTAAAGATTTTAGATGTGGATCTGTTTTTTAAGGATTACAATCATATCAAAGATTCCATGAAAGAAATAGCGGAAAAAGACAAGATTGCTTCTAATGACTTAGAAGATGCTAAGAAATCCTTGGAAATTATGCGTGGTGAATATGAAGAACTAGAAAAAGAAATTCAGTCACGTGTTGAACAGTTAGAAGAAAAAAAGGGCAATCTAAGTAACTGCAAAGTTGAAAAAGAGCAGTTAGATGGTAAAATTCAAGTCTTACGTGAACAGATTAATGCGATTATGCAGAGTGAGAATTATTATAAGGAAAGAAATGAAAAGATTCTCGGCCAAATTGCAGAAAAAGAGCAGGAAAAGAATAAAAATAATATAAAACACCAAGAACTGCATCGAGAAGCAGAAGAAAAGAAGCAAAGTTTTTCTTCTGAACAGGCTATGCTCCAGGAAAACGCTAGGAAGATGGTAGAAACCTCAAAAAAGGCAGAGGAACTTAATCAGAAACTGTTCCAGTTAGTGAATGATGGAGCAAGCACACAGTCTAAACTGCAGCATTTTGAAACGATGCTTTCTCAATGTAATTTGAAACGGTCTGAGTTAATTAAGAGATTATTGAAAGTAAAAAGTAATGAGTCTATTTTTGACGAGACCATTGAAAAAGAAACTGTTTCTCTTAATAAAATGAAGGAACAGATTCTTGGATATCAAAATGTAAATGATGATATTCAGTCTAAAATGATTGACTATGACAACAAAATTCTGGCAACTAAAACCAAGCTGCGTGATATTATTCAAGTGGTTAATATGGAACATGCTCGATTGTCCTCCTTAAAGAATATGACAGAACGTTACGATGGGTATGGACAAAGCATCAAAAGAGTTATGGAACAGAAGTCAAAGATGCCTGGAATCATTGGTGTTGTAGCTGATATTGTAAAGGTAAAGAAAGAATATGAGACTGCGATTGAAATTGCCTTAGGCGGCAGTATTCAGAATATTGTTACAGAAGATGAACATATTGCCAAGCAGTTAATTCAGTTCTTGAAAACCAACAAATATGGACGAGCTACCTTTCTTCCATTAACATTAATGTCAGCCCAGAGTAATTTTAATTATCCAAATGCCCTTCGTGAAGAAGGAATTATCGGTCTTGCAAGTGATCTGGTAACGGTAGACAGTAAATATCAGAAAATAGTGAATCATTTACTTGGAAGAGTTGTTGTTGCCAATCATATCGATGATGCAATTCGAGTGAGCAAGAAATATCACAATGCTCTTCGTATCGTAACCTTGGAGGGAGACTTAGTAAACCCAGGCGGTTCTATGTCGGGTGGTGCTTTTAAAAATTCTAGTAATCTGTTAAGTCGTAGACGTGAAATTGAGGATATTGAGAATAATATTGCGGTTCATGAGAAAAAGCAGAAGTCCATGGAAGAAAAAGCAGCCTTATTAAGACAGGAAAAAGAAGAACGCCAGCAGAAATACAATAAAAATATGGAATGCCTTCATGAATTAGGTTTGGCACAAAATACTGCAAAACTTAGACTTGAGCAGGCAACCACTGGCAAAAATAATCTGCTTCTTGAATATCAAGGAATCCAAAAGGAAACCATGGAATTAGGTGACCAGAAAGAAAGCTGGGAAATTGCCATTAAAGAAATGGAGCAGAAGGTAGAAGAATCCCAAAAGTTAAAAAAAGAATATGAAGAAAAATCAGATGCATTACAAAGTGAGTTAGAAGAACAGCGAAAGAAAGATAATACCTTACGTGATAAAGTGTCATCTTTCCAAGCAAATGTTTCAGCAATGGAGCAGAAAATCTCCTTTAGTCTGGAAACAATTCGCCGAATTGAACGGGAAATTGAGGGGTTAAAGGATGAACAGATTTCTTTAAAAGAAACAGAAACAAATTCCAAAAAACAGTTAGAAGCAAAGAATCAGGAAATTACGTCTGTAAAACATCAGATAAAGGACAAGGAAGAAGAAGTGGTAAGGCTCAATCAGGAAATTGAAGTTCTTGAGAAAGAGAAGAATGCGATCAGCCATAACCATAAAGAAATCTTTTCAAAGAGAGACCAGTTATCAGAACGTATGGTACTTCTAGAAAAGGAACATGCAAGATTAGCATCCCAGGAAGATCGGTATCATGAACAGATCGATCAGCTTAAGAACTACATGTGGGAAGAGTATGAGCTGACATTTAATAGTGCGATTCCACTAAAAACAGACACAGAGTCTAGTATTCCACAGCTTAAAAATGCTATAATGGAAGTGAAGACAAAGATACGTGGACTGGGAGAAGTCAATGTCAACGCCATTGAGGATTATAAAAATCTTTCAGAGCGTTATGAACTGATGAGAACCCAACATGATGATTTGGTAGAATCTGAGGCTGCATTGGTTGAGATTATCAAAGAACTGGACGAAGAAATGCGGAGACAGTTTAAGGAAAAATTCCATGATATTGAAGTGGAATTTGATAAGGCATTTAAAGAATTATTCGGTGGTGGGAAGGGCTCTTTGGAGTTAATGGAAGATGAGGATATTCTCGAGGCAGGAATCAAGATTATTGCACAGCCACCTGGTAAAAAGCTGCAGAATATGATGCAGCTGTCTGGTGGAGAGAAGGCGTTAACCGCAATTGCGCTGCTATTTGCAATTCAGAATCTGAAACCATCTCCATTCTGTCTGCTAGATGAGATTGAGGCTGCTTTGGATGATTCCAACGTATCAAGATTTGCAAATTATCTTCATAATTTAACGGATCATACACAATTTATCGTAATTACACATAGACGTGGAACCATGAATGCCGCAGATGTTTTATATGGTATTACCATGCAGGAGAAAGGTATTTCAACGCTTGTATCTGTTAATTTAATCGAAAGTGAGTTAGATAAATAGAATTTCACATACGCAAATAGGAGGAATATTATGGGAGAAAAGAAAGGCTTCTTTAGTAAACTTGTGTCAGGTCTGACCAAGACAAGAAATAATATTGTAGCAGGGATTGATAACATTTTCAGTGGCTTTTCCAGTATTGATGAAGATTTCTATGAGGAATTAGAGGAAATCCTCATTATGGCAGATCTAGGAATTGCAACAACAACCAATGTAATTGAAAATCTTCGTCAAAAAGTAAAAGAGCAGAAGATAAAAGAACCATCTGCCTGCAAAGAACTTTTAATTGAAAGTCTGAAAGAACAGATGGAACTTTCAGAAAATGCTTATGAGTTTGAAAACAAAAAATCAGTTATTTTGTTAATTGGTGTAAATGGAGTTGGTAAAACAACTTCTGTAGGAAAATTAGCTGGCCAGTTAAAGGATCAAGGCAAAAAGGTAATGGTTGCAGCTGCTGACACTTTTCGTGCGGCAGCAATTGAACAATTGACGGAATGGGCAAATCGTGCTAAAGTAGACATTATTGCGCAGCAGGAAGGCTCCGATCCAGCAGCTGTTGTTTACGATGCGGTTACAGCAGCAAAGGCTCGTAACGTGGATGTCCTTCTTTGTGATACAGCAGGAAGACTTCACAATAAGAAAAATCTGATGGAAGAATTAAAGAAAATTAACAAAGTAATTGATAGAGAGTATCCAGATGCATATCGTGAAACACTTGTTGTATTAGATGGTACGACAGGACAGAACGCACTTCAACAGGCAAAACAGTTTAGCGAGGTTGCGGATATTACAGGTATTGTGCTTACAAAATTAGATGGTACTGCAAAAGGTGGTATTGCGATTGCAATTCAATCTGAACTTGGAATACCAGTGAAATATATTGGTATTGGTGAGCAAATTGACGATTTACAGAAATTTGACGCGGACCAGTT
Organism: uncultured Lachnoclostridium sp.; assembly: GCA_937903005.1. Taxonomy (GTDB): domain Bacteria; phylum Bacillota; class Clostridia; order Lachnospirales; family Lachnospiraceae; genus Clostridium_AI. The sequence continues at coordinate 13,123 of CALFNR010000222.1, forward strand.
CGTGAATGCTTTATTTAGCAAAGAAGATCATTAATCTGAACTTTGAGTGAATATAAACTCACTCAAGGTTACATAAAGTAGAATGAAGTGCCGGCGAGTCAGCTAGAGTAGTCTTACAAGAGATATTCGAGCTTGATTTGACATAGAATCAAGAAGGAAGGGATTGGCATGTTAACATTAGACAAGTTTGAAGAAGCAAGTGAAATGGTAAAACAGGTTATTCTTCGTACAGACCTAATTTACAGCGAGTATTTTTCACAGGTAAGTGGAAATAAGGTCTATTTAAAACCTGAAAATATGCAGTATACAGGTGCATACAAAGTTCGTGGAGCTTACTACAAAATTAGTACGCTGTCAGAGGAAGAAAGACAGAAAGGGTTAATTACTGCATCTGCTGGAAATCACGCCCAGGGAGTTGCTTACGCAGCAAAAATTTATGGAGTTAAGGCTGTTATTGTCATGCCAACTACAACACCTTTAATTAAGGTAAACAGAACTAAAAGTTATGGTGCAGAAGTTGTTTTATACGGCGATGTGTATGATGATGCATGTGCATATGCCTTAAAATTAGCTGAGGAAAATGGGTATACCTTCATTCATCCATTCGATGATGAGGTAGTTGCAACTGGACAGGGAACCATTGCTATGGAAATATTTAAAGATCTCCCAACAGTTGATATTATTTTAGTTCCAATTGGAGGAGGCGGGCTTGCAACAGGGGTCTCCACATTAGCTAAATTATTAAATCCTAATATTAAGGTAATTGGTGTTGAACCTGCAGGGGCAAATTGTATGCAGGAATCTTTAAAAGCAGGAGAAGTTGTTTCACTGCCATCTGTTGAAACAATTGCAGATGGTACTGCAGTAAAGACTCCAGGAAGCAAAATTTTCCCTTATCTTCAAAAGAACTTAGACGATATTATTACGGTTGAAGATAGTGAGTTAATCGTAAGTTTTCTGGATATGATGGAAAATCATAAGATGGTGGTTGAGAATTCAGGACTTTTAACTGTAGCAGCTTTGAAACATTTAAATTGTGAAAATAAAAAGGTGGTATCCATCTTAAGTGGTGGTAATATGGACGTTATCACAATTTCTTCTGTTGTACAGCATGGTTTGATTGAAAGAGGCAGAATCTTTACAATGTCAGTTCTTTTGCCAGACAGACCAGGAGAACTTGTGAATGTTGCCAATATTATTGCGGAGCATAAAGGAAATGTAATTCGTCTGGAACATAATCAGTTTGTCAGTATAAACCGAAATGCGGCTGTTGAACTTAAGATTACAATGGAAGCATTTGGTCATGAACATAAGAAAGAGATTGTGGATGCTTTGAAGGCGAAGGGGTATGAGCCGAAGCTTACGACTCCGACGGATTTGTATTAGGGGAATGATAGATTTAAGGTGCCAAGAGGGGAGATTGCTTGGCATCTTATTTTTTTGATCTATGTCTTTTGTAAATATCGTAGCTATTAGCAGAATTATAATCCATATAATTGAAAGTAATAAGGAAACTAGGCAAAGCGAAGAATCTTGTAATGATACTCTTGTTAATGAGTAATGACTTTGGGGTGGATTAAGAAGTTTGCTTAAATAATACGATGAAATATTGCTGAAAATGTATTTGTGAAAAAAAGGATAAAAAAAGAAATTTTATCAATGAAGGTATTGATTAGTTTGCAGGAGATAAAGTATAATGTATATCGTAGCGTACTACTTTTTGTTTGACTTCGTTACCATATACGGTAGATTGAAAAAAGTAGCTATGCTTTACACTACCAAATAATGAAAAGGGGAGAAAATATGAAAAAAATGAAGAGAATGGTTGGCGTAGCAAGTTTAGCAGTTTTAGTAGGAGGTGCATCGACTGTACTGGCGGCAAGTATGGGAGAGTTTAGTTTTAGTTTTTCATCCAATGTAATTGGAAAGACAGAATTTAAGCTTGCTAATAAAAGTACTTCATGTAGTTCTGCTGCGGATAGTTATCGCTATGGAACAAGCGAAGTATTGTCAACTAAATATAGGTATAAAATGTCACTAGAGCAACAGAAAATTTTTGGAAAAAGTTATTCAGGGGATAAGAGTATATATGCTGACGGCTTAAAACATAAAATAGCATTTAATACTGTAGATAAAGGTACATATACGGTAAATATTGGTTCACCAGACATGTTGTCTGCAAGTGGAGTTGTAATAAAAGGAGATGGCGAATTATTTCAGTAGATTGAATAGCAAGACGATTTTATTAACATAATAAAATCGTCTGTTTCTTTTAAACAAATTACATTTTATACACAAGGGAGAGTATTGATGTGGGTGTATCTGTAAACACAAAAGTATCTTGTAATACTATATTATCATGCAATAATATTTCTAAATATTATGAAAGTCGACTGGTACGGACAAATGTGCTAAAACAAGTCAGTTTAGAGTTTAAAGAAGGATCGATGAATTTAATTTATGGGAAAAGTGGAAGTGGAAAAACAACTTTACTTAATCTACTTGCCGGTCTTGACCAAGCATCAAATGGAGATATTATGTTCCAAGGGAAAAAGTATGCATTTATGAAAGAGGCAGAACTAGCAAAATTAAGAGGAAACAATTTTGGATTTGTATTCCAGGCATATCACTTGATTCCACGAATTAACGTAGAAGAAAATATTTTTTGCCCATCCTATGTGAATGGAAAGAAGATTGATATGACATATTATCAATTTCTAATAGAAGAACTAGGGATAAAAAGCTTAGTAAGTAAACTTCCATGTGAATTATCAGGAGGAGAACAGCAACGAGTGGCAATCGCAAGAGCAATGCTGCAAAAACCAAAGATCGTATTCGCAGATGAACCTACTGGAAACCTAGATACAGAAAATACGAAGATGATAACATCTATATTCGAAAAACTGAATCGGGAACATAATACGACATTTATTATTGTTACCCATGAGGAAAATTTAATTAAACATTGTGAGCAGGTAATTCGTCTAAAGGATGGTGAAATAGTCATTGAATAGGGAGAAAACAAATTATTTTAAGTTAATTCAGCTGCTGATTAGTAATAATAGGACTTTAATATGGCTTTTTCAGATAGTAGTTGTGATAGGAATTACGTTTCTGTTTACCATTACATCTCTAAGTGGTACAATTATTCGCTCAAAGCAGGATATAGCTGTTCGTTCGTGTGGAAAGTTTTTAATGATCATGTCGGATGTTGATGAAACTTTAATAAAAGATATCAAAGAGAAGAATGGCCAATTTCGGTTTGCTAGCTTTCAAATTGGAGGAAATGCAGAATATGCTGGAAATAAAATTACATATGGCGCTATGGATGAAAAACTAGGGGATAAGCTGGCAATTCAGTTATTGAAAGGAAGATGGCCAAAAGCATCTGACCAGATTATTGTAGAAGAATATGTAGCGTATATGTTTGAAATTCAACACAAAAAATTACCATATAACGTAACGTTTTTGCAAGACGGACGGAAGGTTAGTTGTAAAGTTACAGGAATTATATCAAATTATTCACATACATTGACAGATCATTATGATAGTACATTAAATACCAAGGCATATCCGTCTATTATCTTTGAAAAAGGACAGTTGGAAGAGGCGAAAACTTCGCTCGTTATTTCACAAAAAAAACTGGATTTCAAGAATTGTTCCGATGACTGTGATTCCATTCTTATGAAAGAATATAAGGAAACAATTAATGTAGGAAATACATGTGTAAATGATAAATTGGAGTTCTATGCATATGAGAGTATACAGGATATCATTGAAATGGAAGAAATATATCGAGTTTTATTAAATGTCTTATTAATAATGGTATTTGTTGTTATGATAAGAGTAATAATGGCAAAAAACAAGAAAACTTTGTACCTGTTTGAATCTATGGGATTGACTGTCAAAGAGAAACAAAAAGTAATCTTTTACTTAATAGCCTTGATTACTACTGTTGGTTTCGCTGTTGGTGGGGGGCTATCATTATTGGCTGGTCTCCTGTATAGGAATAAGGTGTTTTTAGGGTATAGTGACTACTATTATAGCGTTCTCAAAAAGAATGCTGCGATAGAGTGCGTGATTATAGCCGTTGTTTTGATGATGGCTTTTATTGGATATCAGAGAAATTGGAAAGAGTCCATTGTGCAAGGCATGAAAGTGGAAAGGGAGAATTCTACGAAGAAAGAGTATAAATTCAGGAAAATAGATTTTAACGTGGTTTTTATGCAGGCGGTTTGTCTTTTTTTTATTATTGCTTCGATTAACTTTGCGGATATGTTTCATTTTCAGAAAGATGAATTCAAATTTGGATTATATAGTAAACAACTTGCGAACATGATAGAACTGAAACAATATGACATTGTAAAATACACAGATGAATATTTCCCGTTTGATTCGATTCATGCATTTAAAGAATTTGAGAATGATATTACTCTTGAGATGGCAGCAGAAACAAAGGAAAGTGCTCTTTTGTTTTTAAAGGACCAAATAGATGCGTATTTTGAAGAGTATTGCGCAGAGGATGATTCCAAATTGTCAGGTGATAAGAAATATATGTGGAATCAGGTTTCAGATGAGGCAGATAAGTACAAAGTAATAAAAGCTGATTCTCTAAAAATAACCGTCTTGCCACAAAAAGAATTTCTTCACTTTATGCAAAATAATGGAATTCAAAATTCGGCACTTGAAACAAACCAAGAGAAAGCATGTGTTCTGGTATTACCAGATTATAAGCCAGTGGAATCAAATACTTCGTTCGGAAAAGATAGAAAAATAATGCTTGGAAGAATTGAAAAGGATAAAGGTAAATTAAAATTACTGAAAGAAACATTTAAAGTTGAAGAAATGTTAAGCTGCAGTTCAGAAGAGAGTCAACAGATACAAATTGTAATGAGCGAGGCGGTTGCGCAAATGAGTAAAATAGTCTTAGGATATGATGTTATCAATATTGTAATGAAGCCAGATACAAAAGAATCCATACAAAGAGCAATGGATCAAAAAATTTCTCTGCTTATGGCATCCGTACAAGGAGGAAAGTTGGATTCATCCATTATAAGGAATCAGGAGAATAAACTGATGGGTGGATATTCAGCTATGCTAAGTAATTCGCTTATTTTCTTCTGCGTGTTGACGATTTGTATTTATATACTTATAAATAGTTATCTAGAGTGGGAGAAAAATAAATTTGAATATGGGGTATTACGTAGTTTTGGAATGAGCTACTCTAGGTTACAGCGTAAGTTGTTTATTCGGTATAGTATTAGCAATATAATTGCGGGTATAATTGCAGTCTTAATCGGAAATTATGCATTTTATGATGGAACCAACATTATATGGAAACTATTTGTTTCGATGGCGATTACTTTTTCCATTACATATTTATGTAGAATTATAATCTATTACACCAATAAAAATAGGCCTATTAGTACCATGTTAAATATGAGCTAATGCTTTAAGTTATTATTTCCACTCCCGGTATGCGGTTAATATTAAGCTGGGGCGGATTATGGGGGTGTCGCTTTAACGATTGAAAAATCGTGAAGCGGCACTTTCATTTTGGC
>CALFNR010000223.1:0-14388 GCA_937903005.1 uncultured Lachnoclostridium sp.
GAACAGATATAAGTCCTATAGAACTAGTTGTACAAACAACAATATTAGATATGATAGCAGAAAAATCAAACTTCCCAAAATTGGATGGATTAAAACAAAAAATAAACAACTTCCACAAGGAAGAATATTAAATGCTACTATCTCACAAGAACTAAATGGACATTATTACTGTTCGTTGTGTTGTACAGATGTAGAATTTCCACAATTCACAAAAACGAATAAAAATATTGGTATTGACTTAGGAATCTGTGATTTTGCTATATTTTCTGATGGAACTAAAATTGAGAATCCAAAATTTTATGAAAAATCGGAAAAGAAACTTGCATTGCTTCAACGTAGACTGTCTCGAAAAACAAAAGGTAGTTCAAATTGGAATAAAGCAAGGATTAAAATTGCGAATTTACAGAAACATATCTCTAATCAGAGAAAAGATTTCTTACAGAAACTAACTACAGATATTATCAAGAATTACGATGTGATCTGTATTGAGGATTTAGATGTAAAATCATTAAAAGAAACAGATTCTGCTATTCGTAATAAACGGGTTAGCGATGTATCTTGGGCAGAATTTCGTAGAATGCTTACGTATAAAGCTCAATGGTATGGAAAAGAATTATCTATTGTAGATAGGTTTTACCCATCATCACAGACGTGTAATATTTGTGGACATATATCTGGAAAGAAATCAGCTGACATAAGACAATGGGTATGTCCAAGTTGTCAATCTGAATTAGATAGAGACATTAATGCTGCGATTAATATTTTAAACGAAGGAATGAGAATATTAAATGTAGCTTAGAAAGTATAAACAAGAACGGTAGGAACTATCGGGTTAGCTTGGTTAATATTCTTACAATAGTAGGAAGTTCCCAAGAATCTCGTCACTTTAGTGATGAGAGGTTCAATCGGCTCAAGATGAAAGTATATAAACTACCTAGTAGGTAGTGAACGCCAATGTTCGCTGACGTGTTCCCATCTTTGCAGACGGTAACGCCAATAAGCGTTCACATACACTACATACGGAAAACCATACTCGTACATGCTATACACCTCCTTTCGCAGAAGTCGTATTTCAAACTTTGGAAAGACTGGTGGCTTTGGATATGGAACAGATGTGTTCCACGGAGTCAATTATATCATACTTTGTGGAACATATCAAACAATTAAATATAAGAAATAAAATATAAATTTCATTTAGATGCGATATATTAAAAAGAAAAGAAGCTACTACGGGCGTGTAGTAACTTCCTCTCTATCACTACTCTCCCTTTCTGAAAACGTACTTACTATTTGAACAAGCTATCGAATTTAATTCCATCGTGAAAATTAAAACTGAAATGAAATTCTTTAACTCTCTTGGAGAAGATACGATGTACCGTAAAGAATCCTAATCCAAGTAGTCCAAAATTCAGTATAAAATTTAGTACGGATTCAACCATGTTTCACCTCCCTTCGGTTGTTATCAACTTTTGGGAAATGATTTGTGGAGAACCCACATAGATTCGGTATTTCCATAAAGAGGTGACTCACTTTCTCTGTCTTAGCAGAAAGCTTGGTTAATAGTTACACTTCGAAGATGACTTCGATTCTTTTTGATTATATCGCATAAAATCAGATAATTCAACATAATAACAAAAATATTTCCAACTTGCATATCACTTTCTTCTTTTGTATAATATAATTACATTTTAATTCAACAAAAGATTATACGAAAGAAGGAAATGATATGGGTCAGAATGAGAAAGATAATAAAAATTTTGAGATTCCAATTTTTGAGATTTCAGAATTATATTCAAGAAAAGCACCAGAAACTAATATTCAAAATCCACATCAAAAACCAATTAACTTAGAATATATGACTGGTGTTAAAAAAGGTGGTGACAAGAAATAGACGAATTTTATAAGTTAATAGAAGGATTGCCATTAATTTTACAGTATATTGTTCCAGGTGCAATTTGTTGTTATTTGTATAGATATACAATGGGAATTAAAAAGGATAGTAAATATATTGCCGTCATAAGTTGTATGATAAGTTATTTACTACTGTCGTTAATATCACTTTTAAGAGTAGGAAATATATTATATATTGCTAAACTACCAAATACTCCATTTGTAAATTCTGCATTATCTATTTGTATTGGAATAATCATACCAATAATTATCGTAATTATTATCAATAGAAAATGGTTCAATAAACTTTCAACGTGGTTATTTAATAAAACACCATATGAAAATATATGGATGGATGCGTTAGATTTTAAGAATGGATCAAATCTAAAAGTATATTTTAAAGATGAACCATTTTATGTAATTGGTCATCATCTTACACATGAAAATAATGGTAATGATTCATGGTTTGTTATTTCTGCATTTACTAAAATTGATAAAAATACAAACCAGATTTACAATAATGAACCATCATATAACGATAATCCCGATGTAAAATATACCTTCAGATTATCTGATGTAGAACATATTGAAATATTTTAAGAGGTTACTAATTCAATTTAGTGACCTCTTTTATTATGTAATTAAATAGAAAATCGTAGTTTACTCTCCTTTCTTTCGGAGAGTTTTTAATTTTGTAAGAAAGGAGAATAAACTAATATGGGTGTACCATTTCAAGTTGACGTAAATGTGACTACTCATGGAGCAGAAAAGGTTGATGCGCTTGAGAAAAAGCTTAATGCTTTACAGACCAAGGGTGTTGATATAAAAGTTAATGTTGATGGGCTTGATAAATTAGATACTTCTAAGTTAGATAAGCAAGCTACTTCGGCTGGTAAACAATTTTCGCAAAATTTTTCAAAAGGATTTAGTTCAAGTTCTGGAAAATCAAAAATTAACAATCCTATTGATTTTGCTCAGATGAAAAAAGATGCTGAAAAAGAAGTAGAATCAATATCAAAAACTCTTCAATCCGTCATGGGGTTACCAGAAAAAGAGTCAACAAAGCTTGCGAAAGATTATATAAATGAAAACAAGAAGAATCTTGAAACTGCTCAAAAAGAGCGAAATCGTTATGCAAAGCAATATGAACAAGAGCAACAACGACAAGCAAAGCAAATTGAATCTGCACAAAAACGAATTAACTCTAATGAGTTTGAAGCTAGAAACGCTAAAGCAGATAAATTTTTATCTAATTATGCAAATCAAAGTAGCGAAGTTTTAGAAAAAGCCAGAAAAATGAATGCTGAGTTAAAAACTATGCAAACCGATATGCAAAATGGTTTTTACTCTACTGGTGAAAATAAAGGAATGCAAATTTTAGGAAAAGATTTGGATTCCATGATAAAAACATATGACGAGAAAAAGAAGCAGTTAAAGAACATTTTTACTGAAATTTCTAATACAGAGTCACAAACACTTGGAAAAGGAATTGCACAAAAAGATGCAAATGAAGTTCAGACTTATATTAATGCTAACACAAAAGCATTGAAAAAATATGGAGATGAGCTTCGATCTGTCCAAGAGCTTAGAAAAAACGCTTTAACAGTTGAAGACCGTCAGGAAGCAACAAATCAATTCTCAAATTTAAAGTCTCGTATTTCTGCCGAAGGACTTACTGGAAAGTCTGGATGGGATGAATTTAAACGAGCCGCAGGGCAGATTGCTCAGTTTACAGGAATTTATGGTGCTATTCAAAATATTGGAATGGAAATTCCATCTCAAATGATTAGTGCTGTTAAAGATGTAAATGCTGCGCAAATTGAATTGACGAAAGTTAGTAATGCGTCTAATACGCAGTTATCTCAATATTGGGATGAAGCGGCGGATAGCGCACAAAAATATGGTTCAACTATTAGTGATGTTATTAGTAGTACTGCTGACTGGAGTAGATTAGGCTATAACTTAGATGATGCAAAGAAATTATCAGATACTACTACTTTGCTTCAAAAAGTAGGCGATAATATGACCCAGGAATCCTCTTCCCAGGGATTAATTTCTACGTTAAAAGGATTCCAGATGGAAGCAGATGAAGCAAGTAAGATTGTGGATGTAGTAAACGAGGTAAACATAAGCTGCCTCCTAGTACAGTAATGTATTAGCTTTTCTCATATGAGAATTGACAGTAACTATATTGGTTAAAGACTAGAGATAGTTCAGACCAAGGAAAGACTTGACTATTCAAGAATCCTTAACGACTGCGGGCTTTATTGTGGTAACACAATTTAGTGAAGTTACTCTCCTATTACATAGGATGAATATACAGTCTGACCTCACGCAATAATCTAAAATTCAATATATGAAACGTGAGAAATAGGCAGAAATGACCTATTCCTTTTTTATTTTATGGAGAAATAAAAAGAGTAACAATTTTTGAGCAAATACAGAACCGATTGATACCGCAGGTATTTTTGATGGTTTAACACGATCCGCTTCATCAATGAAAGCTGCAAACAACACATTTGAGGAAACTGTAGCTTTAATTACAGCAGCTAAACTATATTGGCTGAATGTATGGCGACATACATATAGAACATATTTAATTGCAGGTAAGTCCTCGATAGGCTAATCCTATCCGTGTATTTAAATACATAGAGCCTTACACCACAATATAGGGGAAACCACTATATGATGGTTTGAAAACGTAAGGATTGGAAGATCATGCAACGAAGCACCCTAACGTATCCCGTAGACCATGCGGTACTTGAGTCGAGGGTGAACGCTCAACGACTAGATTCATGTCGAGTCATAGACACGAGAATAAAGGTGGAAATCCTGAATATCTATGACAACAATCGTAGGGCGCAATCGCAAAGGCGTGGGTGAGAATCCCTTAAATCGAAAAGGTTGCTCTCCTATTTATATAGGAGATGAAGAAATAGTCTATTCCATATGGAAACATATGGGAAGATTAATCATTGTAAAAGGATAATATATGAAAAAATTTGATAAAGAATATAGTACACAGTATGTACCAGAAATGAAATATCTTCAATCAAAAGGTATTAATTACTCTTTTGTAAAAGAAGTAAACGGAGTAACTACATATAAATATACGAAGACATCAGAGTTATTTAAAGCACTGGTGTCTTTTTATGTACAGAAATAAATACAGAAAGGATAAATAATAGGTGATAAATTATGCCAGCAAAATCATTTGAATGTAAATGGTGTGGAAGACCATATAAAAGTTATAAAGAAAATAGCAAATTTTGTAGTAATAACTGTAAAACAAAATATAGAGAATCGTTGAAATATGAATGTGACAATTGTGGAAAACCATTTATTGTCGTAGAAAGTAAATTGAATGATTTAAAGAATGGTAAACATAAACATTTATTTTGTTCCAGAAAATGTGCAAATGAATTTCAGAAAACTGCTGTCACTAAGAAGTGTGAACAATGTGGTAAAGATTATGAAATTTGTTACTCATTCAAAGATATCCAAAAATTTTGCAGCAGAAAATGTTATGACGATTACAGAAATGAACATAGTGTTATTTTACATAAGGAATGTCCATCATGCCATAAAGGATTTGATACATATCATAAAGATCAAATTTATTGTTCCAAAGAGTGTGCAGGAAAGGCACAACAAAATAGAGTTGATTGTGAATGTGAATATTGCGGTAAACCATTTGAAAGAATCAAATCAGAATATGATAAAAATAAAAGACATTATTGCTCTATGGAATGTAAAATATTAGATAATTCGTGGAATCATGAAGATATTGAAAAGTTGAAAAAGTATTATGGCAAAGTTTCCAAAGAAGAAATTACAAAAATAATTTCTGATAAATGGGATTATGACGAAATAAGAAGGAAAGCACAATGTCTAGGACTTACTCAAAGTAAGGTGTGGAGCCAAGAAGAAGTTCAGATATTAATTGATACATATTCTAAATATCCAATTAATCATGTACTTGAATTACTCCCCGATAGAACTTATTTATCCATTTTAGGTCAAGCAAGAAAACAAAATTTATTAAGTTATTTTTATTTGACCAATACTTATTCAAAAGAAGAAGAACAGTTTATTCGAGATAATTATTTAACCATGACGGATGAACAAATTGGAGAAAAATTACATAGAACTTCATATGCAATATCTCAAAAAATTTATAAATTAGATTTGCATCGTCCACTTGAAAAACATAATTATGGTACACTTAATAATTATATGAGAGCTAAATTAACTACTTGGAAACAACGATATAGAGAAAAATGTAATTACACATGTGCATTATCTGGTTCTCGCTCTAATATAATTGTTCATCATATCTATGGATTCAATCTCTTAATGTTAGAGACCATCGAATTATTAAATTTCCCACTTTATGAAGATTTAGATTTATATTCTCAAGACGAATTAGATCTATTTGTTAAAACGTTCTTAGATTTACAGGAATATTATGGAGAATATATTTGCATTACTGAGAATATACATAAAAAATTTCATTCTATTTATGGTTACGGTGATAATACCAGAGAACAATGGGATGAATTTGTAAATAATTATTATATCGAAAATCAAAAAGCAAGTTAAAATACAATGATTAATTTTCAGTTAGAAGTTGCGATTCTAACTAAATATCAAAGAATAGTGTAGTACAAGATCCAGATTCTGTCGGTATGTGGCTATGCCGACATTAAAAGTAGCTATATCGGTTAAAATCCAGAGATGGATAAGACCGAGCAAAGACTTGAGAAATCAAGAATGCGTAGAGACTATAATTACTTTATATGGTAACATATGAAGTTTCGCTACTGTTAGAAGATATAGTCCGATCTCACACTATAATCTAAAATGAAATGTGAGAGTTAGCCAGAAATGACTAACCGCCATATTTATTGAATATGGTCAGTAGGGTAATTGTCCCGAAAGTAACAGTTATGACAGCCTTTAAGACAAAATTTTATCGAAATTGTCTTTACGTACAGAAATGTGCGTAGTTCAACACATTTAATACTAAGCAGGTAAAGTGTAAAGCCTTACACCACAATAACAGAGATAATCATGTTATGACGGGGCGAAAGCGGAAACAACGTAAGGATGATACATGGTCAAAAGCCTAAATATCACATTTACTAATTTTATATAAATTAGGAATCACTGTTCATGCAACCAAGTATCCTAACGTACTCCGTAGATCATGCGGTACTTTAGTCGAGGATAAAGGTTCAACGACTAGAGCCATGTCGGGACTTAGAAATATCCAATTGGATTATAAAATAAGAGTGGAAATCTCGAATATCTAAGTCAATACTCGTAGGACGCAAGCTAATGGCGTTGGTTAAATACCTTTAAACGAAAAGGTGTGACTGCTGTTTTAGTTATAAAACGTGGTTAAGAAATAGTCTACTCTCATGGGAAGCCATGAGCTTTATTTTTATATAAAGTAATATGAGTTGCGATCATATTAAAATACAAGGAATTTCAATGCGCATTAGAGGTAGGGAAATGTGCCTCCATATGAGGAAAGTTCATATGCCCTGTTGTGCTTAAAACAATACAGGGAGGATGACTATATATGTCAAAGGATGGGGACATCAGAGACATAGGAAAGACTATGTAAATAGAATCCTTAGAGACTGCGGTGAAATGTGTAGCAATACATATTTTGAAGTCATCTCGCCTACTCAAATGAGTGACGATAATATACAGTCCAAACTTACGCAATAATCCAATTTATAAGAAACGTAAGAATGTGCCAGAAATGACACATCGCCATATATTTTATATGGTCAGTAACCATCTCATGTCATGGTGAAAGTAATAGAATGGCAGATACTGAACTGCAACAAGCAGGACTAGATACTGAGGGCATGGCGGAATCTACCGCAAAACTGAGAGAAGAAATCATGGCACTTAGTGGTGTGGATATTATGAAAAACGATTAACTAAATAGTCGCTCTATATGGTGACATATAGATGAAAAGTTAGCTCAAATCGGTGAAACTCCTGAGAAGGACAATACCGAGGGTAAGACTGAATATTATTCAGAATCCCGTAACGATCATAGTGTAAAAGGTAACGATTACACATATGCTAACCATCTCATTGAGATGATGGTATGATCTGCTCTGCAAATATAATCGAATAATGTGAAATTGCAGAGGTAGGCAGAAATGACCTACCCTCTTCTATTTGCATAGAAGAAGTAACAATTAGGAATGAATTTAAATCCACATATGATATTCTCGATGAATTATCAACTAAATGGCAGGATCTCACTGATATCCAGCAAGCAAGTTTGACGGAGCTTATCGCAGGAAAACGTCAGGGCAATATAGTTTCAAGTTTAATGACAAACTTTGATGTAGCCCGTAAATCTCTTCAAACAGCATTAAACGACTCGGAAGGATCAGGAGAACGAGAACTTGAATCTTGGAATCAAGGTATCGAAGCTTCTATCTCTCATTTCCAAGCGAGCTTACAAAAACTATCCACTGACACAATTTCTTCTGATTTATTTAAAGGTATTGTAGATGGTGGAACATCAGTTGTAGATACAATTGACAAAATAACATCATCCTTTGGATTACTTAATACCGCAGCAGTCGGATTAGGTATCTTCCAAGGCAAAAATAACAGCGGTAAGAGTACATGGGATTCGCCCCATGCGTTCTTCAAAACGACTTATGCCGCTTGAGAGTTTAGCAGTAATGTGTACGAGCTTATTTATATAAGCAAGGACTCTCTGGTAACTTTTTTAAATGGAGTAGTGGTAATGCACTACTCTTCTGCTATGAATGGCAGAACGGGGAGCTTTCATAGTTCAAAAGGCTATGTCACATGAGTTTGATACTAAACTTACATTTAATAGGTGTAAGTGGCAAATCTGAAAGGATGCGGTATAGTAATAATTCAAACTACGAAGTAATCCGCAGGCAAGGCTTCATTATATAATGGATGCCAACCTCAACGAGTATCATGAAAGGGTGGTTTTATCCAACGATAAAATCATTAAGGTGTACTCTAGCGATAGGGAAGATGGATGCCCGAAAAACAGCGTTGATATTTTTTATATCAATGTAAATTCATGGTTAGTTTCTATATACTAACTGTTCCATCAGCAATTTGGGAATTATTCATATATGTATGTATCAGCATATATGAATAATGCAAATATAGAATCAATGATACTATTTAAACAAACAAGGTGAATACTTGTATGTAATATACGTCATTCCAATCAAACAGAGTGTCGCTATAGTCATACATGTAAAAATAAATATTTGAAATTTTCTATCATCCATAATATGTACCTCTTTTCTGTTTTGATGAAGGTAATATATCAAATGATTGGTGTAATATTTTTAAAATTGCAAAATCGGCATGATTATTTGCAAAAGTGTAGACTCAGAATGTATGTTCTGAATTGTAGATTGTCGTACTCTGTCGTATAATAATATAAATGGTAGAAAACACCAAATATTATAATTATGTGGGGGTATTCAATTGACAATTTATCTATTATTCTCTTTGATGGGAATAATTACGGGAAGTATATTTGCACTACTATTTTTTCAAACGGGCGATAAATGGTTTAGACTTGTAGCCTCTCTTATTGGATTAAATGGTAATGGAACTATTTGGTTTACAGTAAGAGTGCTTGTTGGTAATAAAAAGAAATTGATCATTGCATGTAGTTGTATTGATCTTATTTCTTTCATTATAACTGCAATAATTGTTTTCTTTTTATTGTGTAGAACATTAAGAGATAAAGATGGAAAACAGATAATAAAGCCAAGAGATATATTTTTTGGACAAAAGAAATTTATAGACGAATGTTACACACAATTTGCAGAAGAAATTAAAAATGATTTTTATTCAAAGGAAGTAGAAGAAGAAAAACAGAGACTTAATACAGAGAAAATTTCTTTGTTAAATCAGGAAAAGGACATAGCCAGTAGAGAAGAAAAGTTAAAAGAACAAACAAAAAATGCTATAGTTATGAAATTACCAATAGAAGCAAGTATTCCTGTGACAAATGACTTTTTAGGACAATTTCCAGATTTTATTGATTGTGTTGCAAAATTCATAAATGATGTTAATCATATAACAGATGATTATATTGTAAGATGTCCAAATGATGATAATAAATATTCCTTATTACGTTCATATTTGTTGTCAATTTGTTCATTTACTATAAAGGATCTTTTTGAAACATCAAGTGATAATGTTAGAATACATTTTAGAATTTTAAAAAATAATCAATATATTAAGTTTATTGCACAAATGGGCGGATCTATATACGAAGAAGAGTTAACCCCAATGCCAAAGAATAAAGGAATGATAAAGCAATCCTCTATGACGCAAACCTCATTGATAAAAAGTTTAAATTATAAATACGATGTAAGTGCAAAGCATCGAAATAAGTGGGAGGATTATATGACCATTACTTTTACGGAAATTTGCAAGGATAAAACACCATACTTATCTATGGGAATATCTGTAAAAAATAAAGAAAAATTCAAACACTTATTATATTTCCTTAATTTTTTCAAAATAGAAAATTTTTTACAAGAACAGATACTTGAAATTGATAAAGTATATAATATAGTTAATACTATTGAAAATGGGTTTAACGAATAGGAGATCGTTGAAATGCGAAAAATTAGTAGAGTAGATGCTTTTATACAGGCTTCGGAAGCTATAGAAAAAAACGATATAACAAGGGCAAATCAAATTTTAAAAATTATAAATAAATCAATTGAATCTGATAAGAAAAAACGTACTTATTCAGAAGAAATTATTTTAACAAGAGAAGAAAAAAAATATTTTCATTTTGATGATTGAATATAATAGAGGGTTAGCATATGACTAGCCCTCTATTATATTATTACCACTTATAACCACAATTATTCATTAAGAAGTCTATAGATTTTATTGTGATGTTCCTTTTCAGCGTTTATCGAATCAATGAGTTTGTCCTGAAGTTCCATAAATATATTTGCGTCTTTAACATTAAGATCAAATCCATATTTGATAATCTCGTTGATTATGTCAATAAAAGGCTTTGTAATCATATTTATAAAAGTATGATCGTATTCAATATTGGAATACCGTAATGCTCTAAGTTTACCAACGATTGCATAAAGTTCTCTATAATCATAGATATTGGTTTCAGGTGTAATAATTTTATTAATTGGCATAAACTGATTACATAATTCACCAATAGATTTATCAACATATTCCTCTAAAGTTTTCCGACCTTTAACTCCAACTACTGTTTTATATAAATTATAAGGTGGTTTTTGAGTTAAAATTAATTCACGGTTTTCTATTTCTCTTGCATGAATTTCAGAATAGCTACACATAATCTTTTTAAAAGATAATAAGTCATAATTCAATAATGACAGAGAATCATAAATATGTGTGAATTCATGGAATATTATTTGTTTTGGTAGTTTATCTCGCATTTCTTTATTACCCATAGAGAATAAATCTGGGTGAATATACAGTATATATTTTTGATTATATAAATCTTCTGCACGGAATTCTGCATATGCGTCAATTTCACCAGTTATATATTCTACTGAATTTAAAGATGGAATATCGTAATATTTTTGTTTGTATTCTTCAAGTAATTCATAAATTACCTTTTTATCGTTTCGTAGACTCATAAATAACCTCCATATAGAAAGTAGGTGTTTAAATGGAACAAAGTTCTGAAACTAGATTTGACTGGCTTGTATATCCAATTCCAAAACCTTTTAAAACTGACGAAGAATATACTGAGATTCGTCAAAAAATGTTTAAACAAAAAATTCAATTAGAACTTTTTGCTGATAAGATTGATAATGCTTCTTCCGAAGAAGAAAAAGTGTATTGGCGTACTTATGCTACAATGAGTGATGAAAATCGTAAAAAACTTGATGATTCAGGATATGAATGGACAACTCAATCAAAGCTTCCAAGTAAAGAAGTGGTTAAAAAATTCATAAAGTTATATCCTGAATATTGTAAAGGTCTTGAGAAATATGTTTAATCTACCACTTATATCCACAGTTTTTACAATGATATGAGTTTTTAACGTCACTACTAAACAATCCGAAAAGTAACCCACCTGTAAGTTTCTTACCTGCGGAAATCTTCTCGATATTAGTTGAGCGACATGTTGGACATTTAGGCTTACTGCTCTCTTCTGCTAATCTTTGCTGACGTTGTTGGTATTCGAGTTCTTCTCTTTGTATATTATAATTCTTTTTGTTAATTTTGTATATATTTATATTTTAGAACATAAGTTTCGTCTATACTTTTTACATTAATTGCTATATACTGGAAGTATCAATTAATATAATACAAAGGAGAAGTATATTATGGGACAAAATGAGAAGAAAGATGCAAATTTTGAAATACCAGTTTTTGAAATTTCTAGTATGGAGTGTGACAAGAGAAAGCAATTAGCATTCACAGATAATAACACTTATTCAAAAGCAAGAAAAAATCCTAATAAAAATAATAATCCAAAGGAGGAATAAATATTAAGGAAATAAATTTAATTGTTCAAAGCATACCTACTGTTTTACAATATTTCATTCCTGGATTTTTATGTTTAATTATTTTTATAAAGATAACTGATATAAGTATTTCTAAAACATATATGACAATCTTATCATGTGTATTTAGTTATGCTTTATTATCACTAACAGAACTATTATTTGTTGTAATAAAATGTTCTGATGAAATTAAAAATAATTTATATATACGTTCATTTATTGGGATTGTAATAGGTGTAGTTTTATCTATTATATTCAGTGCAATATACTATTCGAAAGGGTTTGGAAAATTTTTAAAATTCATTTCTCATAAAACTCAGTTTGAAAGTATTTGGAGAGATGTTATTAATTTTAAGACTGGATCAAATTTAAAAGTATATATAAAAAATGAAAACTATTATGTTTATGGCTCATTTAAATGCATTGAAGTGAATCAATCAGATCCTTATATATCCATAGACAGATATGGTAAATATGACAAAATTACAAATGAATTGTTAGAATATGAGGAATTTTATTTTGAAGATAAAAAAGATGAACATATTTATATTATAAGAATGTCAAACGTAGACCATGTTGAAATAGAGTAAAACAGTAGGTATTAAGAGGGTTAGTATATAACTAGCCCTCTATCATATTATTACCATTTATAACCACAATTATTTAGAGAATAACTCTATTATAAAAATAAAAATTGCGATTGGAGCGATAATTCCAATAAGATATCCTAATGCATACATGATTTATCTCCCTTGTAGTGATAGATTATGTTTAAGAGCAACTTTAGTTATAGTATCTCCAACCTGTTTACTTATCTGAATAAGCATATCATTATCATATTTATCATAAAAACTTTCGTCTAAAATATGATCTGTTATGATTGTAAACAGTCGTTCAAATGCAGGATGAAGTTTTGAGTAGTCGTATGTACATTCAATTCCATGTTTCTTTAATGATAATAATGAGCCAATATAGTAATATAAAACTTTTGGGTCAAATTTATAATTACTTGCGTCTACAATTTTATTTGGTAATATAAAATCATCCTCTAATATTCTCAGACGCACTTGCATGTATATACTTAACGGAATAATTTTCTTCCAAATAATATTCTTGTCTAAACTATGAGGTTTCTTTTGCGTAGAGAGAACAACATCTGTTTCAATTTCTGAGGCATGTATCTCAGAATAAATCAACATAATTTCTTTATATGATTCTATATCATAATTTTGGAAATTTGTTGAATCATACATATGTGTAAATTCATGATAGAGAACCGATTTAATAAAATTATCATTTTCGTCAAATAATTTAGGATTTACTTCTAAATTATATTGTCCACGATATGTTTTATTCATATCAAAATGTCCCCAGTTACCATTTTTAAATTCAATATGATTAATTTGTGGCGTTTGAAAATAATCTGCATGATATTGTTCTAAATAGTTATATATTATTTGTTCCATTTTTCTTTCGTCCATACTGTTTTATCCTCCGTAGAAAGTAGGTGTTACCTTATGAATCTGCCACCAGCTATAAGATATAATCTCAAAGAAGCTTATTTTCAAATATTTGAAACTCAAAAAATTGTTGAATCAAGAAAAAATCATCTTATTGAACCAATATTTGAGCTTAAATATAATGAAATGGATGGTGAATATTTTGTAAAATATTTATAATTACGGTTCCCACTTATAACCGCAATTACCACATCTATTAACAGTCTTGTTACTTCCAAGAAATCCTGTCCAGAAAGAATAACCTCTTTGTCCAGTGGTCACATTTATAGAACCACACTTAGGACAATGTATTTTATTTCTGTTTGACATAATTTCTTGTTGTTTTCGAGACTCTCTTGCTTCTCTTTCGAGATCATCTTTATACTCTTCTGTCAACAGTTCTTCATACAATTGTTTATTAAATTGAGGACTGTTGA
>CALFNR010000224.1:0-9033 GCA_937903005.1 uncultured Lachnoclostridium sp.
GAAATTTTCAGACAATTATACCCTTTCGGGTATAACGAACAGCTACTTAAAAATGAGTATATTTATACTTAAAAATAAGTATATTATTTATTGTCAGAATTGTTTCAAAAATCCATACAATTCAAAAATTCAATCCGCAGTCCGTCCAGATCATCTATCTCCCATCCACGTCCGGCAGTAACCGCCCGATGAAATTTTGTTTTTATTGCAAAAAATTTTGTGTCCAGTACCGCCCCTTGTTTTATCCCCTGTCAAAAAGTCAAATAATAACAAAACTTGACTTTTTTACACTTCCGCAAAAAGTGTAAAAAGTATCGCTATTATTAGAAAAAATAGATATTGACATGTTTATTTTATTGTGATATAATTAAAGGGGATATATACAATTGACGGGGGTAGTTTACATCTTTTTGTATTATGATGATACAATAATATCACATATGAGTTCCACTCACACGTCACGTCAAAAATTCAAAACTGGCATATCACCATCACAAAATAATCTCACACAAAAAAATTCCCACCACATCCCACCTAAATAAATTGTGCAAAAATCTCACACAATTCACCAAATCACCCAAATTGACTTCGAGACACACTTCGACCAAACTCAACAACCACACCACAAAATAAATTTTCAGACAATTTAAAATCACCCAAATTCCCCTAGAATTACCACACCCAAAATCCAAAATCCCTTGATAAATCTAACTATTTGCGAACTACCCTCGAAGTACTCTCATTATCATCACATACACAATTCAAATAATTTATCAATCAGATCACACCAGAAATCCCAGATTAGCCCACCATTATTGACTAAATTGCCTCAATCACTTCCTATTAAAATGTATCTCACAACATACCTATCACATCAAAATCATCTCTCCCGAAACCTAATTCTAATCCACATTAAAAATCTCATTCTAAATTGTGTCAAATTTACGCACAATTCTAATCAACAAAATTTACCATTATCTCACTTTTAAAACTTCAAAAATCTTACAAACTTGAAATGCCAAATTGTCACTTCAAAAAATATTTACATCTTACTCAACTCTAAAATCAAATCTACACTCGCTATTCTAATGTGCAACTTAGAAAATCCAACATAACCACTTATACCCTACTAATTTATCATCTGGTATACCACCGTTTTCAAATCAAATCTACATCGTAGAAATTTCAGCAACGATTACAAACTAATAAATTATCAGATTTAACAGAGAAATAATATATGTCCAATAAATACATCCCACTACACTACCATCCGGGGTACTTTTACATCCAGTAAAATAACACTATTCATATAACCACTACACATAAATTTTAAAACCAATAAATTTTTACCAAACAGAGAATCTATTATTAGCAGCATGTAAACAAAATATTTCAATCTACAAAGAGAGAAATAAATATTATCAAAAAGAAAAGGAGATTTTTCAAATGACACACTCAGATATTAATACATTGGAAAGCCCATTATTCTGCTCATCACTCAACAAACCAATTATCTCATTATCAACTTATATAAGAAATAGGCGCAAAAATTTAGATTGTAATTATTGGAAAGTACATTTATTCGATGGATGTATTGAATTTGATCCACGATTTTTGCATAAAGTATCTAATTCATATAAGAGTAACATCATTCCTTCATCGGCAACATTATCCAAAATTACAGATATAACAAATAAATATTTTGCCGATAAGAGAATTTATATACCAGGATTAATTAATATCAATTATTACTACATTTCAAGAGGAAATGGAAAGTCTCTTAGAGAATTACTTAGTTTTACAGAAACATTTATGGATTGTTCACAAAATATAAAATTTACTCCATATCCATATGTGCACACACTTTTACCATATCCTAATGAATATACAGCACAAGATTATGAATCTGATATGGAGAATCTATATAAGAAGATAATTTACAAGAAACTCATCATCTCACTTTCAACAAATGAATCTTATAAACAGAGAAATAATAACCAAGAGGAAATGAGTTGCTTAAAAATCATCCAGAGAAAAAATAACACAACCAAGAAATTTCACAAATAAAGGAGATCAACCACTATGAGAAAATCAAAAGAAAACAACCAGAATAACACAACTACTACTATTGCACCATCTACATCTAATAAGACACCAATTGAAATTGCATTACAAATTGATAAAGATGGTATGACAACGGCAAGCAAATTATATACATTCTTAGAGTTAGATATTACTCATTTTTCAAGATGGTGTCGTAAAAATATTGTAAATAATAAATTTGCTACTGAAAATGAAGATTATGTAATTTTAGCCATCAATGGCGATAATTCATCTAAAGGTAGACCAAAAACTGATTACAAACTCACATCAGAATTTGCGAAGAAGCTCTCTATGACAGGTAACACTGAAAAACATGAACAAGCAAGAGATTATTTTATTGCTTGTGAGCAAGGACTAAAGGTTGCTACCGCTAAATTAGAAGCTAGAAATGCGGATATTAAATCCTTAACAAATAGTATCAATAATCTTGTACAAAAGATTGATGATAAATTTTCATTATTAGATTCAAGAGTAACTGCACTAGAAAACAACATTACTCCTCAGAAAGCACTACCAAAGAGACGATATACATATTGGCAATCAAAAATGTTTCCAAAATACCAAGCTTTAGCAGAATATTTTGATATTCAATTTAAGGATCTATATAAGAATATCTATAGAGAATTTCAAAATATGTATCCAGAAATTGAATTAAATCAGATTGTAGATGACTATTGCTATGAGAATAAACCAGAAACCTGCTATACATTGGATGCAATAGAACATGATAAAACCGTAAGACCACTATTTGAGCAATTAGTTGACAATCTTTTGGAGAAATATGATTTAGCACTTCATAAAGAGAATGTTGTAGTAGCCACTATTTTCGATACAGATGCTAAATAATTTAAAGGAGAAATTAAATGAGTGTAAGAAAGAAAATTGTCAAAAGAAAGAAAGCAGAAAAAGATAAACGTATTAGAAGTTTTAATAATTTAAAGAAAGATTTAATAAATCAATCTACAGATACTATATTAGAATGGCGTAATTATTTTAAACATTGGTTCTCAAAAAATGGAAATGAATATTTTACATTAGCAATTGAAGTATGTGATGCAATATTACTCGATAGAACAATGGAAAAATTGGAGAAATAATACATATGACAGATTTAGAAAAGAAAATAAATAGAATATACAACTATGCTGATTTAATTCATTCAGAGAATTTACTAATACTATCTATTATCGGCTCACTGTTAAGGGAGTCTGATAAACCAGAAGTAGAAAAATGTATCAAAGGATTTATCCAGCAAAGAGAAAATATACAGAAAGGTATCTTTGAAGATGATGTTAATATTACACAATAAAAACAAAATCAAAAAGATAGCACTCTTTAGAGTGTGATATATATCATCGTTATTGGGTATAAAACATAGTTATTGGGTTTAAGTATAAAAAATGACAAGTTTTTGCACATTTTTTCCACAACACTCCATAGTGTGATGTACAAAAAAGTGTCACTTTTTATACCATGGTGAAGATACTCTCATAAAAGAAAGGAATGTAAAATGCAACTATGGTTAAGAGAAGATATTTATAAAGATTCAAATTTATCTGTATATGGACTTACAACCTATTGTGCAATAAGAAGTTTAATTCCAAACGAAGAAATTTCTACTCTTGTTGTTACGTTAGAAATTCTTTCGTATCAACTTACAGGAAGTTTGAAATCATCACGTAGATTTTATGAAACACTCAAAATTGGATTAGATGAGTTAATTGAAAATAAAATTATTACTCAAGTAGAAGAATATAAAAAACATTATCTTCTAAATTGTGAGAATCTTTTTATCACAGAAGATAATCAGTATTTTACAATCATTACGTTTGAAGAGATGAGAAAGATATTTCAAACAGAAAATGTAAATAGCTTTTTACTTTTAAAATATTTTATTTTTCTTATTGATTCAATCAGCTCATCAATAGATGCCTACTTAGATGCTTTTCAGCATAAGAATAGAGTTGTTGGAAAAATGACCTTTAATTATCTTATGAAAGTTAGTGGATTATCAAGGAAATCTATTATTGATTACACAAAAGTTTTAGAAAATAGAGAACTAATATATATCAATAGATCAGATGATTTTCTGCTTAATGAAGAAAATGGCGAAATTTCAAGACTTCCAAATATATATGGTAGACCAGAAGATAAACTATATATTGATAAATATGCAGAAAACCAAAAGGACTATTACGGATCATATCGAAAAGTTGCCACTAACATTCAGAATGCAAATACTAAACGTAGATTAGCCCAAATATATATTCAGTTACTTAATGGTAATGGAGAAAAATATAACAAGGAAGAAATTTCAGATGTTTATGCTTATGTTATTTCAGAGAATAAAAAATATGAAAATTTAGCAGCTAAACAAAATGATCATTCTTATTTAGAGAAAATACGTAGAGTAGATATTTTTGACAAGTATAATTTTATTAGAAAGGATGATGATATACATGATTGAGTAAATTAAAAGAAAAATATACATATATAACTCATAAACAGTATCACAAGAACGAGGAGTGTGATGCCAATGAAAATTTTAAAATCAAAGGAGAATATTAATTATGACAGAAACAGAAACCAGAAGAAACCATGAACGCAGCTATAACAAATATTACACGATGCCAAGTAGAGAAGAATTACATAGAGGATATAGCGGTCATTTATGTGAATCTGATTTTAATATTGCAAGAGGTAAAAATCAATTTGATTCTAACGTTGCAAAAAAAATTGTATCTGATTGGAAATTTGATGAATATTGTAAAAAGAAATCATGTGAAGTTGATAATAGAAAGGTCGAAAACGAATAATGGAAAGAAATTTTGATAACAATAATGAGAATTGTATTGAGTTCTTATCTGGTGAACAATATGCAGTTGCAACTTTTACAAACAGGAAACATATTACTCGACTAAAGAAAATTTACGCTGAAAGAAAAGACGAGATTAAATATTTTAGAGAAAATAAAGATGGTAGCATTTGTGTAAAGTTTCCTCTCAAATGGGTAAAAATTAATCCTGGTGTTATTCCTGATCCAAATAAACCAAAAAGAGTATTAACAGAAGAACAGAAGGAAAAATTAATCCAAAACTTACAGAAATATCGTGAATCAAAAAAGAAATAGTATATACCACCACTCTCTTATGTTCAGTTTATCGTAAAATCATAAAGAAATGATAGTCAAATTTCAATTCTACGGTATCTATGGTTAAGTTGTTCCACTTGCAACTTAAAGTCGAAATTTACCCAAAATTTATCAATATATATTGAGGAAAATTAAATAAGGAAAATATGATGAGAAAAATGGATTACAAATATTTCTCTAAAGCAAAGCAGGTTGCACAAGTGTCTGATTATTCAAAAGTACATATCGGATGTATTGCTGTTTATCAAAATCGCATCATTGGTATTGGTTGTAATACAAATAAAACCCATCCCACCCAAAAGTATTACAACCGTTATCGTATAGACGATGTTGATTATGATAATTCTGAATCACTTCTACCAAAACTCCACGCAGAAATAAATTGTATAAATCAACTGAAACATTTGAATATTAATTTTTCAAAGGTGAGGTTGTACATATATCGTACCAGAAAGGATATTGTGTGTGGAATGGCAAGACCTTGTGCAAGTTGTATGCAAGCAATAAAAGATTTAGGAATTAGAGAAATATATTATACAACAAACGATGGTTATTCATATGAAAAATTAGAAAAGCGAGGTGTTGCTTAATGGCGTGTGTTGGTTGTCATAGAGCATATTGTCCGTCAAGATGCCCTGATTATATTCCTAAAATAACAAACTACTACTGCTCTATTTGTGGAAATGGAATTTATGACGGAGAAATATATATTAAGAATGATCATGTGGAATATGCTCATTGGGATTGTATTGATAGTAAAAAAGATTTAGCTGAATGGTTAGATTATGAAATTAAAATTATGGAGGAAGATTAAATATGTTAACTGGGAAAATAGGAAACGAAATCATAAATTGTTATGATGGAACACACTCAAAAGAACAGTTAAAAAAATGGACTAAAAAGAAAATTATTTTATGTCCAGTTTGTAATAAGCCGTATGAATATTGTCATGGTAGAGTTAAAATGCCGTATTTTAGACATATGGATAAAACTGAATGTGAAGATAAATATTCTGAGTCAGAGACAGAAGAACATCTCCGAGGTAAACGAGATTTATACGAGTGGATTAAGAGACAAAATAGTGTTACAAATGCAGTGTTAGAAGGATGGATACCAGAAACAAAACAACGTCCTGATATTATGTTTGAATATAATAATAAACAGTATGTAATTGAATATCAGTGTTCTCCTATTACTTCTGAATATTTTGAAAGACATGATTTGTATAAAGCGGTTGGAATATGTGATATCTGGATTTGTGGAACTGAAAAGTATTTTCAAAAAAATATGAGAGAAAAATTTTTAGAATCACATTCAGTTGGATTCTATGATTCTAAAAATAATAATTTTATACTTTTGAATGGAAATGAATTGTTCTCAAAAACTACATTAGAGAAAAAAATATATGAATACAAACATAAATGTTTTTATGGGCTAAATTTAAATGATTTCGTTTTTGATGAAGAAATTTATAATATTTATCTTGGTATTCCAAAATATATATATGAGAAAATAAAGTACAGAAATCAACTAGAATGTAATTATTATCCACCAGAAAAAGATAGATACTTAGATATGCAAAAAAGAAAAATTTTAAGCGTATTACAAAGTAATTTAGACAAATTAACATATGAGCGTTGTAGTTGTTGGCATTTTTATATCAAGATTAACAAAAGTAAATATAAATCATTTAAATATATTGTAGCTATTCCAGATATAACATATGAGTTATATGAATATTCATTTAAAAAGTATTTTGACAAAAACTTCTCTAAAATAAGTTTGGATAAAATGGATTATGATACATATAAAAATTGCAGAGATATTGAATTTTTGAAAAAGTTATTGTTACCAATAATGAAAGAAAATATAGAAACTTTATTAAGATACAATGATAAAAACATAAGATTTTTGGAGGTAAAATAATTTGAGTAAACATTTAACATCACAAAGATATGTATTTAAAATTCATTCTTCAAGACTTAGAAGAAAAAACTGGAATTTAAAATTAACACCAAATCAAGCAAGAGAAAATCAGGAACTTATTGCTTTAAGCGAAAGTCAAATAATGAGATTTATTGATGAAATAAATAATATTACTGATGCAGAACTTAAAATTTCAAATATTAAATCTCAGATTAAAAAATTAAAATTTGAAAAGAACTTATCTATATCAAGACCTAAAATCAAAAAATTATATAATGATTTAGATAAATATCAATTTAAAAAAGATTATGTGTGTATTGTAATTGATAAAGTTAAAGATTTTGAATACATTTACAAACATGGATTTAAAATCAACAATATTACATATAGATGGTTGCTTGGAACTACTGGTGGAGTAAAAAATAATACTGTAGTATTTGTAAATGAAAAATTGTTACCTGAATTAAAAAGACGTATTGATAATGGACGAGATTTACAAAAAGAATTCGCTCCTGCAAAACTTGAAGCTTACATCGCTTTAGTGTGTAGCTCTTCTACTCCTGTATCAATACCAAATGGAATTGTAGTCGTCCATGATTGTATTACAAAATTCAAATCAGATGTAATCGAATTAGATGACACTGGACTTGAGCAACCAAGTATGAAATTTATTAAAGACAAAGACGTAGAATTAAATGATAGTGACGGATACGGACTAGCAATGCCATCACTTATGGAAAGATGGGGATATGAAATTGGAGAAGATTTTTTATTGCCTGGTTGTGTTATTAGAAATTCATTTTGTAAAGGTGCGGTATTCCCTATTGATTTTCAGAAGTTTGCACAAGAACACGGTTTTACAGAAATAACTGATGTATGGGGGAATACATATAATATCAATGAAGTTGAACTTATTTTAACAGAATCAATGTTGAAATTGTGGGATTCCTACTCTTCTTTCGAATCATATCTTGAGAATTGTGAAAAAAATCATTACACATTTGCAATCACAAAAGCTTCGGAAGAAGAATTGGAAAATGTAAGAACAATGAATTATCAATTTTTACAAAGCTATGATTTTACAGATGGGCAGATTGATGAATTAATTGCACCAACTGTAAATGAAATCAAAGAAATTTTGGATGATGATTATAGAAAAACGATCCTGTATACCAAGGGTATTGGACTTAACGAAAAAAATATTCAACACTTAGATAGTTCATTTGCAACCGCATTAATGATTGAACCTAAGATGGCAAATGATCCATTTATTAAATCGCAGATTCATTCTATGATTAGAAAGCGTATTGATGAAGCGAAAGTTGGAGTTTTAAAAGTTCCTGCAAACTACTCATTAGTATCAGGTGATCCATATTCTCTATGTCAATCAATGTTTGGAATGGAAGTAACTGGATTATTAAAAGCTGGACAAGTTTATTCCAAATATTGGATTGATAAAGGTGTTGATAAAATTGTAAGTTTTCGTGCCCCAATGACTTCACATAATAATATTAGACTTCTTGAGGTTGTACATAATGAAAGAATGGATGAGTTTTATCAATATATGACAACTCCTACTATTTTCAATAGTTGGGATACATGTGCGGATGCAATGAACGGATTTGACAAAGATGGCGATTGTGTAATCAATACATCATTTAAACTATTAGTAGAAAATACTAAACAATTACCTGCTATTGTGTGTGTACAGAGAAAAGCTCCGAAATGTATTCCTACAGATGATGATATTATGAAATCAAACATCAATAGTTTTGGAAATGCTGTAGGTGGAGTAACAAATAAGATTACATCAATGTTTGAAGTTAAGTCGAATTTCGAGCAAGGAACTAGAG
>CALFNR010000225.1:0-7700 GCA_937903005.1 uncultured Lachnoclostridium sp.
TTCAAGGTTGTTTCACTATTTAATTATCAAAGTTCTCAAAATGAAAAATCCTTGCCTCAGCAGCTTGTTTACTGTTCTTTACCGCGTCAGCAAGGATGATTATATCACCATGGAATATTAAAGTCAACAACTTTTTTTTATTTTTTTTACTTTTTTATTATTTTCTTTTAAACACCTAAAAAAAGCCTTTAAAATACAGCCTTCGTAACATGTATTACAGCATTAAAAAACAAATTATTATCATACAGATACGATAACCAGGTACTTTTTTCAATTTGTTCTAATATTTGCGTTCCAATGTCAGTACTGCAGAACATGGTCAGTGCAACAAAACCGATCCACACAATTATTAAACCTTCTAAAGCACCTACTCCTAACCCCCCAAGCTTATTCAGTGTATGAATGACTGGAAGCTTAGTTAGTAAGTTTAATGCATGTGTAATTATTTTTAGTATTGATAGTACAATTATGAATACCACAATATACGTAATGGTATTTATAATCGAATATGCAATATAAGTACTCGCATACTCTTGAAAATTAGTCGCACCTAGTTGTTCATACTTACTTTTGCTATCATTTTCTTTTAATTCCTTTTTTAAGACTTCCGGTATACTTAACTGCTCAATCTGCTTTTCATTATCTATTTTAGAGTCCTCTTTATCGTTATTGTTCTTAAACAAAACAGATTCCACTTTTTCTGACATAAATGAAACAATATTCTGATTTTCACCAATAGCAGAACTAACTTGTGGAGTAACCACTTGTGTTATCATAACTGCCAGAAATAATGTCATAAAAGAACATATTGTTAAAACAAGACCTTGCTTCATTCCCTTGATGGCAAATACAACAACAATTGACGCAACAATAATTTCTAATGCACTCAATCCACTAAGCCTCCTTAACCTTGATTACATCAATGGAATTATCACTTACAAGAACATATCGATTAAATCCTTCTGCAGGTAATATATATGAGATTTGTGAATTGAATTTGCAATTGAGTTTTTCAGTACCGTTTTTCCTAAAAATGTGGCACTCTTGATCTGCTATAAATATGATTTGGTCCTTTACCATATATACATTTTTATATGCGAAGTCAATATTCCTGCTCATTTTTTCTTTGCCTAGTAAATCATATACTACTATCTTGTATGTTTCGCTCGCATTTGGTGAACTAAAAACAAATCCAAAATTCTCATCTGTCAAGAATACACTCTTGATAGTCTCCTTAAATTTCTTGCTTGAAACATCCTGAACAAGCTGTTTCATGGTGTAGAGATAATAACCTCTTTCACTGAAAGCGCAAACTGTATCATTTCCCATGAACTCAACTTTTGAAATAATTTCTTTCTCAAATGTTTTGGCAGCCACAATATTATTGGAGTAGTTTTTTCCCACCTCGCCTAAATTGTAAAATGTAAGTTTACTTATGGAGTTTCCATTGGTTACGTTCAAATACGATGTAACCAGTTTAGTTCCATCACTTGATAATGCGATATCAACAGGATAGCCATCATCTGAAACATTAGTGTTAAACTCGACCAACAGCTCTCCATTGGTTGAGTCATATACCTGAACTAAATCTGAACTATCTCTGCTCATAACTACTGCTATTACTCCATGAGTAGAAATTCTTATATGGCTAATTGGATAAAGCACATCTATTTTCTTAGGTGAATCGCTCCCATTAAAAACATACACTTCTGTTCCGCCTTGATCTGCAAGCCCTACATAAATTCCACACGAATCAAAAATAGGTGAAGCAAAATTGTAACTGCCGCTCCATTGCATATTTAGCTTGTCATTAAAACCTACCGCTCCATCACGGCTATACTTCATAAGTTTGTCATTATTGTAGACTGTATAGTATGTTGTGTTACTATCAGTTCTTTTAACGGATTCCAAAACCTTGTATCCCTTATAATCTTTTGTGTAATACGACCAAATATTGAAAATGATAACAAAGAGGATTAGTAGACTGACCGAAATTATTGAGATCCGTATCATACGTTTGCGCCTCTTTTTCGCATTTTCAATTCTTTGATTTTCATTTCTTTCGCTTAAACTTTCCATCCTTGCACCGTCTTTTCCTGTACCCCTTCTGTATTTTTCTTTCATTATACATGATTCTGAAAAACATGAAAAGACAATGTTATTATGGTAACAACAATTTCTGTCCTACTTTTATCATATCAGAATCTTCTATATTGTTAAGTTTTTTTATTTTCTTTACATAACTTCTCGTGTTATATAATTTCATCGAAATGGAAGATAATGAATCCCCCTTCTTTACTACATAATAATTATTTTTTGCTGATGTCTCTGTTGATGCTTTTTTTTCTGTCTTTTTTTTAGAATTCTTTTTGTTTTCATTAGCTGCTACCTTATCTGAATCTTTAGACTGTTTCTTTGTTTCATTAGCTGATGACTTTTTCGACTCACCTTTATTAGCTATATTTTGCTCATCATTATTGATAGTGGATAATTTTCCTTTGGCTGTCTCAATTGGAAGGCTATCTTGCCCTGTGACTGCAACCTCTTTGGCACCTTTGGAATCTTTATTATTTTCTTTCACGTTATCAGACAGTACATCGGTTGATTCTTGTTTCTGATTAATCTTTGTATCATAACTATTTAAAGTTGCCGCAGAAAATACAAGAACAACTACTGCTGCCACCGCCCCTAGACCATAAACAAGTGCTGGTTTTCTTTTCGACAATCTTACAGCTTGTTTCTCTTCCAACTTTTCTGAAACCTGTGGGCGTCTTGGGATAGAATACGGCTTTACATTTCCATTTCCATGTTCCTCTCGCAAACGAATAATATAATTCTGCATTTCTGCATTTTTATCGTAAAATATGTAATAGCCATCTTGACGTTTCAATTTATTTTCTTCAAACACATAGAACGCCTCTTCTCGTTCTAAACTGTCATAGAGTAACAAGGTCTTGTCTTGACCCGCAAAGTTATCAACATGAACCTTTTTGATACGCTCGTCTACATTCAAAGGCAGCCCTGCTCTAATAATACTCCAGCCCACTATCTCAACGTTAGTAAAATACTGTTTAATTGTTTCATAGATATTGGTCCAAACCTCGTTAGAAAACACTAGGTTATCTTCATATATTACATCTTTTAATTCTATTGCTCCATTAATAAAAATACACTGACAGTTATTAATCTTCACAAACTGACCAAGAAGAACCACCAGTTCACTAGATGATTCCTTTCTTATTCCCAGTTTCTTTATAAATGACATAACATAATCTTCTACATATATTTTCTTTAAATCATTGACTTGTCCAATCTGTCTTACGTTTTTAGGTATTTTTACCAGTGCAGACGATGTACTGCCATGTGCTTGACTACTATATATGCTTTCTATCATTTCAATTCCTCCTGTCATGGACACCCTTTTTCTCAACATTTTGAAATATATTTACTTACATTATTGAAATCTTACCACAACGGAAAGTAAATTTTTGTCAGAACTTTTTCTCTTTTTAGAAGAATTTTTCTTTCTAGAATCACAAATTATTTGTTGTTGCTATTTATTTCTACCTGTTATTGCTAATTTTCTTTGTTTTGGGACTTGACAATTTGGACTATTTGTAGTTTTTTGCGTATTTTTTTCAAAAACACATGTCTATATTCAATCATTCCAGTGAATACTACTACTAGAATTTTGAAACATTGCACATATGTAATGCATTGGGAAAGGGATTATATGAGTTTAACAAAGCAAAAAAAAGATATTTATTATTTTAATTCAAAAGATATCTCAAGTGTTTATGATTTTTGCCGGACTTTCACTACTCTGCTTAAAAAGAAGGCAAACGGCAATCAGGAAATTGTTTTATTATGCATTGGGTCTGACCGGGCTACTGGAGATTGTCTCGGACCAATCATTGGATATAAACTTTCCAAACTAACTTATCCAAATATGTTTGTGTATGGTACATTAGATCATCCAGTACACGCAAAGAACTTACTAGAGACTATTGAGGAGATTCGTGAGAATCATAAGAATCCGTTATTGGTTGCGATTGACGCTTCTCTTGGTTCCAATAACCATGTAGGCTTTATTACCTTAGGAGAGGGTTCTATACAACCAGGAATTGGTGTAGATAAAGACTTACCTGCTGTGGGTGATATCTTTATCACTGGTATCGTAAATATTTCGGGGGTATTAAACCATATGCTATTACAGACCACCCGATTAGATGTTGTAATGAAACTTGCTGACTATATCTGTATTGGAGTACGATATGCTGTGCAAAATGGTTGAAGATAACTAAATTTGGCTGTTACAATTACGTAAAGATTCTTCGTTTTGTAACAGCCTTTTATCTTATCTCATAATTAAATTGTACCTACTAAGTCGATGCCTGGTTTCAAAGTACTTGCTCCTGGTTTCCAGCGAGCAGGGCATACTTGATCTCCATGCTCAGCAACGAACTGAGCAGCTTGTAATTTGCGTAGTAATTCTTCTGTGTTTCTTCCAATGCCACCTGCATTTACTTCGTATAATACAATTTCTCCGGCTGGATTCACAATAAATGCTCCACGCTCTGCCATTCCTGTGTCTTCTATCATGACCTTAAACATCCTTGCAAGATGACCTGTGGGATCTGCTAACATTGGAAATTGAATTTTCTTAATTGTATCAGACGCATCATGCCAAGCCTTATGGACAAAGTGATTATCTGTTGAAACGGAATATACTTCACACCCAAGTTTTTTAAATTCATCATAATGTTCTGCTAAATCTTCCAATTCGGTTGGACAAACAAATGTAAAGTCTGCTGGATAGAAAAAAATGAGTGACCATTTTCCCATAATATCTTCCTGCGTTACCGTTTTAAAAGAATTATTATGATAAGCTTCTACTTTAAAATCCTTTACCTTTTTTCCGATTTGAGACATATTTTTCCTCCTGTCACGCATATTATCATCATTACAACGTTAGTATCTGCCAAGAAAACTCTTTCATACTGGAAATTTATTTTATGTTTACACTTTATTTATAGTTTAGGTGTTCTTTTAGAGTTATTTTATTGTTTACACATAGTTTGTTCATATATTTTCTCTATACTAATACTTGCAAGAGAAATTTCATACATTTGAAAGACTCCCCCCTCTCATTAACCTAAATAAAAAGACTGATAGACATGCTGGTTCCATGTTTATCAGTCTTTTTATTATAATTCTGTTCTTCCTTCTAATGCACGAAGAAGTGTTACTTCATCAATATATTCTAGGTCTCCGCCTACTGGAACTCCACTTGCGATACGGCTAACTTTAATGCCTGTTGGCTTGATTAGTTTGCTGATATACATTGCTGTTGTCTCACCTTCCAAGCTGGAATTTGTAGCTATGATAACTTCATCTACATCTTCCTGTAAACGTTGCATTAATTCTTTTAGTTTAATATCTGCCGGGCCAATTCCAAGCATAGGGGAAATCGCACCATGTAGAACATGATACACGCCATCGAACTTTTGAGTCTTCTCGTAGGCTGCCAAGTCTCTTGGATTTTCAACTACCATAATCACCTTCTGATTACGGTTTGGGCTGCTGCATATTGGACACACTTCCTTATCTGTTAACGTCATACATTTACTGCAATAACGAACATTTTTCTTTGCCTCCACAATTGTATTGCTCAGTTTCTGCACTTGGTCTTCTGGCATATTAATAATGTGGAACGCTAATCTTTGAGCCGATTTTGCACCAATCCCAGGCAGCCTTGATAACTCCTCAATAAGCTTACTGATTTGGCTGCTATAGTAATCCATAGTATCTCCTTCTTTACTAGAATGGTAAACCACTTAAACCGCCAATACCACCAGCGATTTCATTCATCATTTCATTAGACTCTTCTTCTGCTTTTCTTAAAGCTTCGTTTGTTGCTGCAATAATTAAATCCTGAAGCATTTCAATATCATCTGGATCTACAACTTCTTCAGATAGATTAATGGCTACAACTTCTTTTTTACCTGAAACACGAACAGATACTGCACCGCCACCTGCTGTTGCTTCCCATTCTTTTTCTTCTAATTCTTTCTGCTTTTCTTCCATCTGTCTTTGCATTCTCTGCGCTTGTTTCATTAAATTATTCATATTTCCTGGTAGTCCGCCTCCTGGAAATCCACCTCTTTTAGCCATAATTACTTCCTCCTTGTAAGAAATTTAATCTTCATATTCTATTGGCATATTGACCCTTTGGGAAATGTCAACTATGTTTTCTCTTTTATCGTCATTTTCTAATAACTTAGTTTGTACTTTCACTTCTTTTTGAATACAGTCTTTGATTGCCTGTTCTATTTCCTGAATATTGGCTTCTTCTGAAAGCATTTTATAACTTACTGCTTTCTCAAATACAAGCATTAAAGTGTCGCCTGCTGCAGTTGGTGTTGCGTCGTTAATTACGGCTCTTACCGAACCACTTAATGAACCTTTAATCATTCCCCACTCTTTAGCAACCTCTTTTAAATCCTCTGGTAATGCCTTTGGAAATTCTACAGGTTTCTCCTGTGCTGGTTGAGTGGACGGAGAACTAGTCTGTGAACCTTGAACTGCTATTGGTGCTACATTTACGGTAACTCCGTTGGCAATCTGCTTCTCTAATTTGCTAAGTCTGTCTATGATAGAATCATAATTCTGTTCCATCTGCGGCTTACATAACTTGATAATAGCTAATTCTAACAAAACTCTCTTTTGTGTTGCATATTTCAACTGATTACTAAGTTCTGAAAAGATTCGAATATAACGCATAAGTGCTTCTACTGATAAACTTTCTGCGTGAGTCCTAAGTACCGCAATCTGCTCACTGGAAACATCAAGCATTTGCTCTGCTTCTTCTGAAGTCTTTAATAAAAGCAAGTTTCTAAGATACCATGTAAAATCAACTACAAACTGCCCTAACTCACGGCCTGTAATGACGATATCTTCAACCAGCTTCATAGCTGCTGGTACATCTTCTGCCAACACGATATCTAACAACTGATGAAATACCTCAATGTCTACTGCACCTAGTACATCTAAAACCTTATCGAAGGTTAGAGTCTCTCCAAAGTAGAACGCAATACACTGATCCAATAAACTTAAAGCATCACGCAAAGAACCATCCGCCGCTTTTGCAACATAACGAATCGCTCTTTCTTCTACCTGAACTTGTTCTTTTTCCATCAGTTCCATTAATCTATCTGTAATAATATCAATGGTAATTCGTTTGAAATCATATCTCTGACAACGAGATAAAATGGTAATTGGTATCTTATGCACTTCTGTTGTTGCTAAGATAAAAATTACGTAGCTTGGCGGTTCTTCCAATGTTTTCAACAATGCGTTAAACGCTCCTGTTGATAGCATATGGACTTCGTCAATAATATATACCTTGTACTTACCTTCAGTCGGCGAGTACTGAACTTCATCAATAATCTCACGAATGTTATCAACACCATTGTTAGATGCAGCATCAATCTCGATTACATTCATCGACGTATGGCGATTCATCTTCTGGCACATCTCACACTCATTGCATGGGCTTCCATCTACTGGGTGCTCACAATTTACTGCCTTTGCTAGTATCTTAGCAATGGATGTTTTTCCAGTTCCTCTCGTTCCGCAGAATAAATAGGCATGCCCAACTCTTTCAGCCTTAATTTGATTCTTTAGTGTCTTTACTATAT
>CALFNR010000226.1:0-7677 GCA_937903005.1 uncultured Lachnoclostridium sp.
TATCCATTTATACCAGTAATTTCATTTTTTACCATTATAACACTTCACTACATTTTTCTATTCATTTTGCATAAAAGCATAAGATATCCGTTGTTTCTGCAAATAATGCTCCTACAGGATATACATTTGGTTCATAATTAAATTAGGTGGACGAAATTGTCATTCGCAATTTCGTCCACCTTTTTATTTTCCACTTTTCTCTCTAGCATACACAAAATCTCTATAAATTCCAGGCTGTTTCATTAAAGAATCATGATTTCCCTGCTGTGCAATCGTCCCGTTATCAATGACAAGAATCTGCTCTGCATTACGAATCGTATTGAGTCTATGGGCAATTACCATAATTGTCTTTCCCTTTACCAGTTCGGAAATAGCTTCCTGAATATAACTTTCATTATCTGTATCCACGCTTGCGGTTGCCTCATCAAGAATAATGATAGGGGCATCTTTTAATATACATCGTGCAATAGAAATACGTTGTTTCTCTCCTCCAGAAAGCGTTGCACCACCTTCGCCTACCATTGTCTGGAATCCATCTGGCAACGCCATGATAAAATCATAACAGCGGGCCTTTTTGGCTGCTTCATAGACTTCTTCTTCCGTTGCATTTGGTTTTCCCATACTAATATTATTGTAAATGGTATCCTTGAACAAATATACTCTCTGGAACACCATACTCATATGATTCATTAAATCCGCAATCGGAACATTTCTAATATCTTTTCCACGAATCTTTATAGAGCCAGCTTTTACATCCCAAAATCTTGTAAGCAGATTTGCAATGGTTGATTTTCCACCGCCGGAAGGTCCTACAAGAGCAACCATCGAATTCTTTGGTACTTGGAAACTAATATCATGAAGAACTTCTTTTTCCTGATAAGCAAACGATACATTCTGAAAACTAATTTCCGCATCTTTCATATCTGCCCTATTCGGAATTTTTTCTTTTCCATCGTCTGGTAGCTCTTCTTCTTGTAAAACACCTTCAATTCGGTCTAAAGCCGCATCCATAACCGTAAGTCTTGATGCTTCTCCATACAATGCTTTCAAAGGTCCAAATATATCAAATACAAAAAGAAGCACGCCCATTACATAAGCTAATGAGATGGTTCCTTGCTGCTGTAACCAAATAGAAACACCAAAAATAGCAGCGACACCCATTGCATAGATCATATTAAGTCCACTTGTCCAAGGCACCATTTTATTTTCAAAACCAATGGATTTGTCTCTGGATTTTTTAAAGTTATCCGTAAGTTCTGCTGATTTATCTCCTAATAAATTATAGCTTTTTATCACTCCAATTCCTTCAACAAAAGAAAGAACTGCATCCGTCAGACTTTCACTTTGTTCTTGTCTTCCACTTGCTTCTTTCAAAGACAGTTTATTCATTTTTTCTGCTATGAATGAAGCAATAATAGTTATGAAAAGAGCGATAGCTCCAAGATACCAGCTTAAGTACGTCATAAATAGAATCAAGATAAGGGCAGAAAGCATATATCCCATCATATTGGCAATTGTACTCATAGCTACTTCTTCAATGAAAATCATATCCGTACTAAGTACAGAACTGATTTTCCCAATATTTCCTTCTGTAAAATATCCCATAGGAAGTTTTCGTAAATGTTCACCAAGTTCCATACGTTTGTTTGCAAACATCATATAACCAGCTGCACTTTGCAAACGATCACTTAAGAAATGTACAATAGCCTGTAATACAATAGTTCCTGTCAGCCCCAGTCCCACATATAAACAGTCCTTACCTTCAAGTGTGTTTTTAGAAAATTTATCTAAAACAAAAAAGGCAAATACAATAGGCATTTTTGCGAGAATGGATTCGATGACAGCACATATAAAGGCACATTGAATTCTCCATTTAAATTTGCCAGAAAGGCGGATTATCCTGCCAAACAATTGAAACATCATTTTGTCTTCCTCCCCTCTTCTTTTTTCACTTTCCATTCCGCACTATTTGTATGTGCATCCCATAACTTCTTATATTCCTTGCATTCTTGCAAAAGAGTTTCATGTTTGCCTGCTGCTGCCAGATTTCCTTTTGCCATTACCAAAATCATATCAGAATCCATTATAGCAGGTAATTTATGTGCAATTACAAACAGAGTCTTTCCTTTTACCAGCTCGGCAATTGCGGCTTCCATCTTCTCTTCATTTTCCGGATCAGCATATGCTGTAGCCTCGTCCAGTACAATAATTGGCGCATTTTTCAAAATTGCCCTCGCTAAAGATATACGTTGTCTTTGTCCACCAGAAAGCATTTTTCCGGCATCGCCAGCCATAGAATGAATTCCATTTGGAAGTTTATCTATAAATTCCATGCATTGCGCCTTTCTTGCTGCTTCTATCACTTCTTCATCTGAAGCTTTTAAATTACCTACGCGGATATTTTCCAAGATAGAAGTATTGAATAAATACTGGTCTTGCGCAACATATGAAATCTGCTCATTTAAGGCTTCAAAACTCATATCTGTAATACATTGTCCACCGATACTTATAGAACCGCTTCCCACATCGTAATAATGCACTAAAAGTTTTGCTAATGTGCTTTTTCCTGAACCAGATTCTCCAACCAAAGCCGTTTTTTGTCCTGCTTTCGCTGTGAAGCTTACATGATTCACAACTGTTTTTTCTCCATATCCAAATGTGACATCATGGAATGTAATGGAATGGTCTTTGCCAGTAAACTTGCTTTCTGACTGTTGTAATTTCTCGTGTGCCAAAATCTGTTCAAGTGCTGCAATCTTATAATTCAACTGTGGCATAGTTGGTAAGAAACCAAGTGCCTTTAGCAGTGGCATTCCAATACTTAATGATAAGCAAAGCACAAGAATAAAATCTGGCAGATTAGATGAACCATTTAAAACGAACCAAGAACCTAATGGTAATGTTAATACAATGGTACAAGGCAGTAAGCTGCTATAAATTGCCATCCATGGCCAGCATGCTTTATACCATCCTAATGTATAATCTCGGTAATTTGATACATCACGGCTGAAACGTTCGTATGACTCTCCATCTTTATTAAATACTTTGACAACTTCCATACCATTTATGTACTCTATGATCGTGTCATTCATAACCTGGCTTGACTGATAATATGCTCCCATTTTACTATTGCCCACTGAAAACATAACCATCATGGCAACAAAGCTTAATGGTAGGGATGCTAATGAAAGCAATGCTAACTTCCAGTCCACCACAAACATGGCAATATATATTACAAGTGGTACCATCAAATTTGCTATTCCTTCTGGCAAAGAATGTGCCAAAAGAAGT
Source organism: uncultured Lachnoclostridium sp. (assembly GCA_937903005.1). Classification (GTDB taxonomy): domain Bacteria; phylum Bacillota; class Clostridia; order Lachnospirales; family Lachnospiraceae; genus Clostridium_AI. Next base: position 3,292 of record CALFNR010000226.1, read on the forward strand.
TCCAGACTGTCCACATCGTCTACGAATAATTTTTTGACAGTTCCAATACCTTTTTCTTCAATAACACCCAATGGTAATTGCTCAAATTGTTTCTGAAGCGCAACTCTTAACCTCATAAGGGTATTGTATGCTGCTCCATGAGATTTACTTAATCCTGCTCCGTAAAAAACAGCTTGTAAAATCAAGCAGAGTAAAACACTTATCACTCGTATTACTACAAAACCGTATTCTATGCTCTTCCCTGTAACAAGTGGAGCAATTACTTGATAGGCTAATACAAACGGCAGAACTCCCATTAATACACTAAGTAATAGTATGCCTGTTGCCTGGTATAGTCCTTTTTTATGTGGACCAGCATACTCAAATACTTTCTGAAACATACGATGCCTCCTCTATACTTTCATTAAAATATTTCTTTGTTAAATCTTTAAGCAGCTCTCTAGACATATCTGTATACTCCGCTTTTTGATTACTGTCTAACTGCAATATTTTTGTACAGGATCTCACGATAAATTCAAAATCATGAGAAACCACAAATATAATAGCACCACTCTCTGATAATTCTTTAATTATTTTACTTACTCGTACCATCGAATCATAATCCAGTCCGCTGGTAGGTTCATCAAAATAGATAATCGCACTTTCCTTTACTTTGCCTGCACCAATGGTTACTCTTTGTTTCTGACCTCCAGACAAAGATGCTGGATGTCTCTCCTTGTAATCATCTAATTCAAGTGCATGAAGAGTATTTTCCACAAGTAAAGAACAGTCTCTTTTGATTCCTAGTGCCAGTTCATCCTCTACACTGCTTGCAAATAATTGATAATCCGTGTCTTGCATCACTAAATAGGAGATGTCTTTTCTCTTCTTATAAGATACCTTTTTCCCATTGTAGAGAATCTCTCCTTTTTTTTCTTTTAAAAGGCCTGACAGAATGGATAGTAATGTTGTCTTTCCAGCTCCATTATGGCCTAGTATTCCTATAATATCTCCTGCCTGTGCCTGAAAGGATATGTTATTTAATATCACACGATCTTTCTGATAATGAAATTCCAAATTCTTCACTTCTAATGTACCAGTGCTATTGTGTTGTTTTTGATTCTGACTTCCATTCTCATCTTTATAATGCAGTGCTTCCCTTTCTGGAAAAGGAGTTCTAATACCATGTTCCACACGATACTGTTCATCCATATTGCAAAATTCTTCTCTGGTAAAAGTCTTTGCAATTCTTCCTCCCTCTATCCAGCATACTCTGTCAATTAATTCTCTCAAGAAATAAAAACGGTGTTCCACAATTAATACGGTACAGCCTTCCCTTTTCAGCTTTTTTAAAACATCAGCTAATCTTTTTGTAGCATCATAATCAAGATTTGCGGAAGGTTCATCAAAAATGTATATTTTGGGTGAAAGTGCATAAACACTTCCTATAGCAATCTGCTGACGTTCTCCACTAGATAATGCAAATATGCTCCGATTCAGAAGTTCTTGTATCTCTAGTTCTTGGGCAGTCTTTGCAACACGTCTTATAGTTTCTTCTCTGGTCATTCCCATATTCTCGCATCCAAACGCAAGTTCTCTCGTTGTATCTGTCATAAAAAATTGAGATCTTGGATCTTGAAACACTGTTCCAACGACTCCTGCAAGTTCTTTTGGTTTTTTTTCCATTAGCGAGGCACCATCCAAAAGCAGCTCACCTGATATTTTTCCTGGATAAAAATGAGGAATCAATCCATTTAGCGAACGTATTAATGTAGTTTTCCCGCAGCCGCTTCGCCCTGTCAGCAAAAGAAACTCGCCATCTTTCACCGTAAGATTAATGCCATTCAACACATTTGTTTTACTTTCCTCATATCGAAACGACAGGTTTTTGAATTCAATCATACCTTTATATCCTCCATATAATCAGCTGTGCAATTTCTGTATGATCCAGATAAATCAGACTAAGCAAGAATAACATCCCTGCAATTACAGTAAAATATTCTTTTGTTGAAAAACTTATATTCCTCAATGAGTATCTTTTCTGCTCACACTCAATTCCTCTGGTAGTACCCGATGCTGCTAATTCATCTGAAACTTTTAAGCACCTCATAAGCAATGGTACTAATATGTATTCTGCCGTACTGACTGGATGAAGAATCCTCTTTAAGAAGGTATCGCAAATTCCTCGTATCTTCATTGTATTCTTTATCATTCCGTACTCAATCCGTAAAGTTGGAATATAACGAAACATTACAACGAGAGGAATAATTACTGCTTGTGACATATTCATCCTTTGTAAAGAAACCATTAGATCATCAATATTCGTTGTATCCAAAATCCATCTTCCAAGCATAATAATCGGAGTCATTTTTAAAACCGTCACGCCAAATACGCTCATCATAACACTGATACCTGGAATCGTAATAAAACGAAACAACGAATTCAGATAAGCTACTAATATATAGAACAAAATTGACTTTGCTGCCCACTTTGCTCCCCCACCAAAGGCAATAAAAATACCAAATCCCACTATTAATATAAGACTTGTTACTTCTCCCATAATAAAATAGCTTACAAGACCTAGAAATATTAAAAGAAGCAGTTTACACCTAGGATCTAGACCTGCCGTCCGGATACACTGATTCTGTTCTTCTATTTTAACAACTATCTGCTCCAAGGAAATCCACCTCCAGTTATCTGACTTGCAATCGCCTCACATTTATCTGGCAGATACTAAACCTGCTTTTACAAAATGTTTCATTAGCATTTTCTGACCCAGTTTTGCTCCTAGAAAACCACAGATTAAACCTGCTGCAACCAGAAGTACCAGCATTGGTACTGATGTCATTTTAATCAGTCCATCTATGTAATCTTGTGAGATTCCGTTTTTCTTTGTGGCAGCAACAAATGCCTTCTGTAAAAACTTCATTGGTCCAGTAACTCCAAAAGCAAAAATTCCGCTAAACAATGTATAGGCAATCTCCATAGACTTTACGGTAATATTCTTTTTGTTCATCACTAATAAATCACATATCATTCCACCTAAAACCAGTGAAACTGGAATAAACCAGAATGCTCCAACAACTAAAAATAAGAGTCCTTGAATAATACCACTAATTGTCAACACACCCTTTTTCGGTACTTTGGCTAACAAAAGCATCATAACAATACCATTTGGTATTGCGACGACAGCTGGGTAAAAAACATTGGTGACAGGTCCCAAAATACTCATAATGGTGCTGATAATCATACAGATTATCCACATCACTGCTGTCAAAATTCCTGTTAAAATAAAGTCCTTGGTATTTAGTTTGTTCATTTCATTTCCTCCTTGATTTTAGTTAGTTATCGCTAACTTTCTGCCATAATTATAATGAATTAAATATACTAATTCTGCTCAAAATGGTTTTATTTTTACTCAAAACAGTTTTTCGATTTGTTCTTGACAGAATACTTTTTCGGTAATATACCATATTTCTTTTTAAATGCTGCTGAAAAATGTCCTAAATTAGAGTAACCCACAATAGAGGCAATTTCACCTATTGTATTCTGTCCCTTTAATAAAAGTTTTGCAGATTTCTCTAACCTTTGATCAATGACATAGGTATGAACAGGCATTCCCACAATTTGAGTAAAACCCTTTTTAAATTTGGACAAACCAATTCCAACTTTCTTTGCAAGTTCTTCGCAAGTAGGAGCATATGCGAGCTGTCTGTCAATCATCTGCTTTGCTTCCAAAATGGCTTCTACATCTTCCTTTGACATTCCTTGGTATTCTATTTGTTTTACTTCACAGCAAAGAATTCCATTTATGAATTGCGCCATAAGTTCCATTATTTTACTATCCAAAAAAAGAAAACCTGCACTCCCATAGTATTTCGGATAATGCATGATTTCATCTAGCAAGTTTAAAAGTTCAGGAGAAATTGTACGCTTCGTTATTTTATGATAAAGTTCTTCCTTCAATTGTTCTATTTCGCTTTCACTGAAGTATTCCTCCAGAATAGTATTGAGAAATGAAATAGGAATCTTGACACTTTTAAAATGATAGGATTTATTCTTTTTATAGCCAACAGCCTCATTTTCAAGACTTGTACTGTAAGCGCAAAGTTCATTACAAGAAAGTGCTATTAACTTTTCTTCATTTCTTCGTCTCCAAGCAATCTCATCTTGAAAACAAAATATAATCTGAAAATATTCTTCGCTATTACTTGCCTGTACATAAACGTCTTCTCGGTAAACCATGTCCCACTCCGATACAATACATCCTTTTTTTGTTTTTACTTGAACTACCTTTCCTATCCCAAGATCAGATGGCATTTTATAAGTCTGCTTTTGGGGACCTTCTTGGGCTATCTGATAAAAAAAATCATTTAAACTTTGATTGCGTTCCACTCTTACTAATTT
>CALFNR010000227.1:0-7038 GCA_937903005.1 uncultured Lachnoclostridium sp.
TTTTCATGTCAGGCTCCTTGGAGAGAAAATCAAAACATTCTGAAAGACTTCTAGCAGCTGCATTTTGTCCAATCATAAAATAATCTGTATGGTCTAATGAAATCTCTTTTGAATTCTTTCTAGACATATCAATATAAGCTGTGTAAACAGAGTCACCCTTGCCATCCATTAGCTTAAGACCATCGTTATCTTTGCTTCCAGCATTGTTATAAAGGGCAGTAACCGTATAAGTTCCGTCTGTCTGGTCAATGCAGAGGATTTCTACAAAATGCAAATCACTTACTTCAGAACGATTTATCTGAATGTAACTAATATAAATGATAAGAGGAATTGCGATCCATAGAAAAACAATATAGGATGCTTTCCGTTTTCTTGGTTCCATAGGTGTCCTCCTTACTTTTGTTTTCTCTGATTCTGAGGTGCAATGCCCTCAGGACGATATTTGAAATCTTCCACAGGATAACGAAGCAAGGTATCCTGTAAATCTGCTTTGATTGTTTCGATAAAAGGTGCCATATATGGAACACCAAAATTATCAAGACTGCAAAGGTGAGTTACGATAAATAAAAATCCTATCATTAATCCATAGAAGCCAGCAAATGCTGCTAGTAGAGCCAATGTAAAACGTGAAATTCTAAGGGCTATGGATAAATCCTGGTTCGGTACTGTAAATCCAGAGATTCCCGTAAGTGCAACGATAATTACAACAACAGGGGAAATGATATTGGCAGCAACAGCAGCCTGTCCTACAACAAGTCCCCCTACAATGGACATGGCAGAGCCAATGTTTTTTGGCAGCCTTAGACCTGCTTCAATTAAAATCTCAAAGGACAAAAGTAGTCCAAGAACTTCAATACAAGAGGTGAACGGCACATTTACCTTGGCCTTCTGGATGGATAGAAGCATTGGCAGTGGCAAAAGGTGTACATGAAACGTAGTAACTGCAATATAAAATGCAGGAAGTAAAAGAGATACCAGTAAGGTGATATATCTTAAACATCGAAGTGCAGAGCCTGCAAGGTAACTTTCGGAATAATCCTCTGAGGACTGTAATAACATTGGAAACTGGCAAGGCAATACATAGACGAAAGGAATGCCGTCTACGATTAGAACAATTCTGCCATCGGTTAAGTTAGAACAGCATCGGTCAGGTCTTTGTGTGTACATAACTTGTGGCATAAGAGAGTTTTTATTTTCCGTAATAAATTCCTCGATGAAAGAGGATGCACAAATATTATCAATATCAATGGATTGTAATTTTTTGCGGATTTGATCCACTAATTTCAGATCACAAACGTTGTTTATATAAACTAAGGCAACATCTGTACGGGAAAGACGACCGATATACATCTGTTCTATGGTTAGATGTGGTGAACGGATTCTTCGACGTATTAAAGCGGTATTGGTTCTAAGTACCTCAATAAAGGAATCCTTGGCACCCTTCATGGTACCTTCTTCTGAAGGCTCTGAAACAGAGCGTTTATCAAAAGTACGAACATCATAGACAACTGCTGCCTGGATATCATCTAGGACAACCGCACACATACCGCTCATAACCATAGTATTTAATTGATTGAAATCGGTTACGAAAGACGCAAAAGCATGATAGCCACCGCCATTATTTAATAGGTAATTGGCAAGGTCCATCTGGTTTTTGCAATGTTTTGGTCCTTCTTCTGTAGCGATAGGTTTGATAATGGTCAAGTCCATGACCTGACTGTTAACGAGTCCATCTACACAGAAGATAGAGACCGTAAGAGAATTCTGTCCCGTAATCTCGATTGGCCGTATTAGTACATCAGTACTTTTGGAGTAAAGCTGTTTTAGTACTGTAGAATCAATTATGTTTTGCATAGTGTCCTCCATACGTAAATAAAAGTCTAAATACTAATATGGCTTGTAATACGGGAAAATATACCTAAAATATAATAAAATCTATTTTTTACTAAATTGCGCTTCGTATTTCATATATGGATCATATTCTTTTATCATCTAGTCAAGAAGGCTAACTAAATGTTCTTTGGTGAAGTTTGTGCTTAGCATATCCAGTAAAAAAGAGTAGCGTAAACCATACAAACAAGGTATAATGCTAGACAGAGTTTAAGAAAATGTATGCCAAGAATGAGTAAAAGAAAGAGTGAAGGTGCAAGAATGACCAAACAGGGAAAGAAAAAGCAAGATAAATGTGCGCACGCAAAAAAATGTGGAGGCTGTATGTTTCAAGGGATACCTTATAAGGAACAGCTTACAAAAAAGCAGGGCCATGTAATTCATTTGTTAAAAGAATACGGTAAGGTTCATGATATTATTGGAATGGAAGACCCCTATCATTACCGGAACAAAGTACATGCAGTATTTGACCGCCTAAGAGATGGTACAATCATCTCCGGTTCTTATGAAGAAAAATCACATCGTGTCGTAGCAATTGATGAATGTATGATTGAAAATAAATTAGCAGACGAAATTATCGGAAGTATCAGGAATTTATGTAAATCCTTTAAGATTCGCATCTATGATGAGGATACTGGATACGGATTATTACGTCATGTATTAGTTAGAGTTGGACAAAAGACGGGACAGGTTATGGTTGTGCTTGTAGTAGCAGATCCGATTCTTCCATCTAAAAATAACTTTGTGAAGGCGCTACGTAAGCTTCATCCGGAGATTTCGACTGTAGTATTAAATGTGAATGATAAGAAGACAAGTATGGTGCTTGGAGAACGTGATATCGTGCTATATGGAAAAGGGTTTATTGAAGATGTATTATGTGGACTTACTTTCCGTATTTCTCCTAAGTCTTTTTATCAGGTAAATCCTGTGCAGACAGAGGTGCTTTATAATAAGGCGATTGAGTTGGCAGGATTGAGTGGTAAGGAACGTGTAATTGATGCTTATTGTGGAATTGGTACGATTGGTATGATTGCAAGTAAGCATGCGAAGGAAGTTATTGGTGTGGAACTTAATAAGGATGCGGTTCGTGATGGGATTATAAATGCGAAGAGAAATGATGTAAAGAATATTAAATTCTACAATCAGGATGCTGGTAAGTTCATGGTTGGTATGGCGCAGGAAGGTGAAAAGGCTGATGTGGTGTTTATGGACCCGCCAAGAGGTGGTAGTGATGAGGCGTTCTTATCATCTGTGGTGAAGCTGTCACCGGAGAAGATTGTGTATATTTCTTGTAATCCAGAGACGATGGCCAGGGATCTTAAGTATTTGTATCGGAATGGGTATATGGGTAAGGATATTTATCCAGTGGATATGTTTCCGTATACGGGGCATGTGGAGACTGTGGTAGGACTACACAGAAAGGATATATAGAAATCCTTGAATTTACGCACTTTGTAGAGTTTTTCAGCTTCAACAGAATTGCTGAAAATCACAAGGAAAAAGAGCTTGTGAGGAAAGTAACGGTTGTTGTGGCATTAGACCTCGGTTGTGGGAACACAAATAATTCTGAATATGAAAGTAAATAGAGAACTATCAGATATGTTGATAGAACGTAGGGATACTTGAATGAGTGTCCCTATTTTTTATATTAGGGCATTCCATTAGGAGTGCCTTTCTCAATTCAATTTAAAAGGAGGTTCACTATGAACAGCACAGCGTTAGGCGCAAAAAAAGAAAAAATCAACTTTATCAGCGAAGCACATGAAAAATTCTACTATGAAAAATTAAAAGAGGTACGCTATCAGGATGTGTACCACAAGGCACTTTGCTATTGCCTTGGTATCAGTGATGATACGAGAAGAAATATCAATAGCATCTATGATTTTAAGACGGGATGTGTAAAAACTGAGTGCTTGCATGAAGGCTGGCAGACCAGTGGCAGTATGAAGGTGGTGCGAATGGCATTTAACCTGTATTGTAACGGCACACCGAGTGTAGATGATTATACAAAAACGGAGGAACAGACTAATGTTAAAAGTCAGATTGATGGGAACGAAGAATGACATTGTATGGTTTCAGAAAACCTTACAGCGTCATCCAAAAGTAGAAGTTCTGGAGATATCAGAGCTTTATAGCAATAAAGGAACAAACAAATATTACAGGGCTTATGCGGAAGTGCGGAAAAGCAATGTAAAGGGCAGGAAATAAAAGCAAAATAGTAGAGAATAGGAGAAATTATCATGTGTAAAGTTATCGCAATCGTAAATCAGAAGGGTGTGGATTTCATGCCGGGAAATATCGAGCTTTCCGGTTTGGAAACCTCACTTGTGAATGTTATGAGCAGGGAAACGGTGCTGCGTACCTACATAGAACAGCAAAAAGAGCGCTACGATTACATTTTGATTGACTGTATGCCATCACTTGGCATGATTACGATAAATGCTTTTACCTGTGCGGACAGTATCTTAATTCCGGTACAGGCGGCATATCTTCCAGTAAAAGGTCTGGAACAGCTTATTAAAACCATTGGAAAGGTAAAGCGGCAGATCAATCCGAGGCTGGAGATTGAGGGAATTTTACTTACAATGGTTGATAACCGTACCAATTATGCCAAGGATATCAGCAATCTGTTGATTGAAAACTATGGAAGCAGAGTGAGGATGTTTGATAACAGTATTCCGATGTCGGTAAGAGCTGCGGAGATTTCTGCGGAAGGTGTGAGCATTTATAAGCACGATCCGAATGGAAAGGTGGCAAGTGCCTACCAATCACTGACGGAGGAGGTGCTTGGCGATGAGTAAGACAGGAAGTGCCGCAAAGGTAAAGTTGAACAGCTTTGATGATTTGTTTGGAACTGGACAGTCACAGACAGGAACCGAACAGATACAGGAGATTGTACTATCAGAACTGAATGAGTTCAAGGGGCATCCGTTTAAGGTACTGGATGATGAAAAGATGCAGGAAACGATTGAAAGTATCAGAGAGCATGGAGTATTGATGCCAGGTATTGCCAGACCGATAAAAGGCGGCGGTTATGAAATTATCGCCGGACACCGTAGGAAACATGCGTGTGAAAGCGTTGGACTTGCTACAATGCCGATGTTCATTCGTGATTATACGGATGATGAAGCTACGATTATCATGGTGGACAGCAACATTCAGAGGGAGGATATTCTTCCGAGTTAAAAGGCAAAAGCCTATTTTATGAAATATGAAGCTGTGAAACATTAGGGCAAAAAGGGGACAGGAAGCAGTCTGGATGAGGTTGGAGAAACTGCCGGAGAGAGTGCAAAAACAGTACAAAGGTATATTTACCTTGCCCGCTTATCGGATGCACTTTTAGATATGGTCGATAAAAAGAAAATTGGAATTGTGCAAGGCGTAGAGCTGTCATTTCTTACAGAACAGCAACAGGAGTGGGTGCAGATTGTTCTTGAAGAAACCGGAGTGATTATTTTAACAGCACAGGCATCGAAACTGAAGGAACATGGAAAAAGTGATGAACTGACATTGCCGATGGTAAGGCTGATCCTGACAGAAGCGAGACCGAGAGAGCGGAAAGTAACCATCAAGGCAGACAAGCTCAGAAGATATTTTCCAGAAGATTATTCCAATGAGCAGATTGAAAATGTCATCTATCAGCTACTGGATGAGTGGAATAGTTCAAACAGTGAGAAATAAACAGCAAAGGAGGCATGAAAAAGTGAACGAGAATACAAAATTTGATTATTACTATGGAATTGAAGCAGACCAGTTCTCTTTTTATCGTGTCCCCCGGCTGTTGATTAAGGATGGGCGATTCAAGGGGCTTAGCAGCGATGCCAAGCTCCTGTATGGCTTGATGCTCGATCGGATGTCACTGCCTATGAAAAATGGATGGCTGGACGAGGAAAACAGGGCGTATATCATCTATACGGTGGATGCGATTATGGAAGATTTGGGATGTGCGAAAGCAACTTGTGTCAAGATTATGAAAGAGCTGGATTGCGAAAAAGGGATTGGATTGATTGAAAAAAGCGCAGAGGTCTTGGCAAACCAGATATTATCTATGTAAAAGACTTTGCCACAATGTCGGTGGAACAGGAGGTAAAAGAGCTTGAGAATACTGGAAAATCCACAGAAGTTCAAAATTTGAACTTCAAGAAGTCTAACATTGATATTTCAAGAAGTTCAGAAATTGAACTTCAGGAGGTACAAAATCTGAACCACCAGAAGTATAAAAAGCAGACTTCAAGAGGTTCAGAAACTGAACTTGCAGAGGTTCAGGAATTAGCCCCTATTTATATTAACTATAATAAGACTGATATAAATTATACTGATATGAGTTATACCAATCCAATCTATCCATCCGGTGAAGGAAAAAAGACCGATGATAGGATGGGTGGGGCAGATGCGTACATAGAGATTATCAAAGAGAATATTGAGTACGATCATCACATGAAATATGATGAAATAAATGATAGGGAATTGTATGATGAATTATTTGAACTGATCTGCGAGGTCGTATGCGTAAAGAGGACTACGATACGGATTGCAGGGGAGGAGTATCCCTATTAGCTTGTAAAGTCAAAATTCTTAAAACTCAGGAGCAATCATCTGGGGTATGTGATGGGCTGTATGAAAGATACAACAACGAAAATTTCAAACATCAAGGCATACATGGTTATGGCACTGTATAATGCACCATCAACGATAAATCATTATTATCAGCAGGAAGTGCAGCATGATATGTATGGGGGAGGCTGGCATGAAAAGGGTATTGTTTAAGATTATCGTTCCTGTACTGATACTTGGTTTTTGGGTGCTGATGTGTTATCCGGTATGTAAAAAGGCAAATGGATGTAATTACCTTCACAGACAGTCGAAGTATGCTTGAAAATCTGTGGCAGGAGTGGTTTGATACAAAACTATTTTTACTGACAAAGGATACACCCATGGAGGGAATGGGATATAGTGAGATATTTCAATGTCTGTCCGAACAGGAGAAAAGAGCACTCACAGATCGGAAAGCATATTTTGCAAAGGCGGCTGAAATGGAATAATAAAGATTAACAGCGATAGGGCGGTTATGGGAGAAATCTTGTAGCTGCCCTTTTTTGTTAGGGCATGGCCCTGTTTCTCATTGTGGAGTTTTTCCCAACGGAAAAA
>CALFNR010000228.1:0-23136 GCA_937903005.1 uncultured Lachnoclostridium sp.
CGATATTTTTGTTTTGTAAGTATGTCTTTCGACATATTTACTGGATGTCTTTTCTGTCGCAATCAATTTTTTAATTGATTGTTTTAAAACATTGTTTCATGTTTTTACTGTATGCAGTTTTCAAGGTACAAATCTATATAATCACTGGCAATTCAACACTGCCAATGGGCTTAAATGGACTCGAACCATCGACCTCACGCTTATCAGGCGTGCGCTCTAACCAGCTGAGCTATAAGCCCATATTTTATACTTTATTTTGCTCTCATTTGCGACAGCGAAGATATTCTATCATGAGTTATTTGTTTTTGCAAGTATTTTTTTCACTTTTTCGACCTTTTTTTTAAAACTTCTTAAAGAACCCCAGTTTTATACTGGTTTCATAGACTGATTTTTTCGAAAAAAACCTCAATAATAAAGATATTGCATCCTGATTATTGAGGTCAATTTTTATACTTCACATATACACAAAAGCTATCAAATTCTATTTAACAGAAATTGATACAGTATCTCCTGACTTCGTAAGAGTTAGTTTCGCATCAGCTTCATCAAAGTCTTTATCGACTTCAAAGAATACCAATGATTTTATACTCTTACCTGGTTTCACTGTCTCTTTTATAAAATGAACATCGTGTTCTAATATAGTAACGAGTGCTTTATTCGAACTTTCATCATTCAATGTATAGCTCAAGCCAGTCCCACTTGTCTTAAATACTTCACTTGTACTACCCGTATTCTTTGCTTTTAACTCAAGTACAAACAGTTTCTTGTTCTTATTGGCCGATAAAGAAAAGTATGTACTGGAACTATTCTTAGGATAGCTCGTGTACAATCCTTTACTGTGTACTGAAATCTGAAAATCCTTACTTCCAAACAATTCACCAGCAGACTTTTCATTTTTCTCTGGTGCCATTGTTCCTGTAGGTGAATTTTGTGGAGTACTAGGCGTATTATTGACAGTTCCCTGAGTTGGTGCTGAAGCAGGCACTTTAGAAGGAGTCGCTTCCTGTGTATTGTCCAGCTTACCATCAGGAGTACTTGTTTCCGTAACAAATACATTTGGACTCTTATGATATTTAAGCAAGCTATATGCAATATATTCAGCAACTTGACCACTCTCGGCCTGTGTCATATTCAAGCTAGAACAACCAGTGAGCAGGAAAGAAAACGCAATCAGAATACATAATCTTCTTTTAACCATTTAAAACCTCCATCTTATGTTTCTTCATAATGAATATAATAGCACTAATCAAAGCATAAAACAATCCTAATTTGTAAGTTTTACTCATTATTTTCTAGCTATCTATTATTTATATCTACATCAAACCAAAAACACACTCCATCTTCAGTATTGTACACACCATACTTACAATTTAAAGATTTCATGATTGCACTTACAATCGATAGGCCAATCCCATTACCACCATACTCTCTTGTACGGGCTTTATCTACCTTATAAAATTTAATCCAGATTTTTTCCAGTTCTTCCTCCGGTATACAACTACCTGTATTAAACACGGAAATTCTCAAAAAATCATCCTGCCTATCCATTTTAATACGTATTATCTTTTCTCCGCTTACATGATTCAATGCATTACTTACAAAGTTTGTAAATACTTCCTCAATCATATATTCGTCTGACCAGACATAAACTTCTTCCTCACAATCCAATTCGAGAGTTACTTCTTTCTGTTCAAATAAAATATGTGTAGAATTTAACACAGAATGCATCATCTGTGTAATATCGAATCTCTCTATCTGTACAAAATTATTTCCAAATTCAATCTGGTTTAATGTAAGAAGCTTTTTAACCATTTTATTCATTTTTTGCGCTTCATCCATGATGACTTCACAATAAAAATCCCTGCTTTCCTGATCATCATTAATATTTTCCTTTAGTCCCTCTGCATAACCTTGAATTAAGGCGATTGGAGTTTTAAGCTCGTGTGACACATTAGACAAAAACTCTTTTCGCATGTCATCAATCTGTGTCTTACGTTCATTATCAATACGCAGTTCATTATTTGCTGTCTTTAGCTCTGAAATAGTTTGTTCCAGCTGATCCGACAGTGCATTAATGCTATTTCCTAATTTTCCAATTTCATCCTGACTTCTTACTTCATATTTAGCCGTAAAATCTAAATCTGACATTCTCTTGGCAATATCGGCAAGTTGTAAAATTGGTGTTGTAAAGTTTCGTCCAAAGAAATACATTAATACAATACCAATAATCCCAGTCAATGTCCCTATCAGAGCTAGAAACTTGTTGGTATTATGAACATTCTGCTGCATGCTCTCCAGATTGGTTCTGGTAAAAATATACACTCCTCTATTTTCATCTAGAATCGCAAACAGTTCCAAATAATCTGAGTCCGTTTGTGCATCATGTTTTTGATAGATTAGGTATTTTTTATTGGATGTAATTACTTTATATTTTTTTTGACTCTCTGGTCCATAAACTTCATTATACCGTTCACTAACCAGTTTCCTACTGCCTTGTGTTGCCTCGCTAGGATAAAACATCACGGGATACATTGATTTTCCATAATATCCTGCACCAAATACATAAATGCTCATCTGTTTATTTTCAGCAAGTGCACTTATTTCTTCCTGTTCAAAATCCTTCTGAAGAATAAAGTTTCCATCGAACCCTGTATACGTGTGATTATAATACTCTCTTACTATCTGATATGTTTCAAAAAACTTTTTTGTCTGGTCACTTTTATAGTACAAAGGATAAAATGTTAAGTTCATAAGCCATAGAAGAAAAACGATAAGCAGCACTAAACCTGTCAACATTAATGTAAGTTTAAGACGAACTGAGTTCTTAATCGATTTTAGCTTATTTACCATTAGGCATCCACCTCAAATTTATATCCCATTCCCCATATTGTTTTAATGTATTCTCCCTTGGAACCCATCTTGCTTCTTAATTTTTTAACATGGGTATCAATCGTCCTTGCATCACCAAAATAATCATAATTCCAAACATTATTCAGTATTCGTTCTCTTGAAAGTGCTACTCCTTTATTTTCTACAAAATAAGTAAGTAATTCGAATTCCTTAAAACTTAGCTCCACAGTCTTTCCATCAATAATAACTTCATGTGCCGTTCTATCTAAAATAATGCCACCAATTTCATATTTTTCATCTTCCATGGAATTAGTTCTTCGAAGAATAGCACTTACTCTGGCAACTAAAATTTTAGGGCTAAACGGTTTTGAAATATATTCATCAACACCTAAGTCAAAACCCTGTAATTCGTCCCGTTCATCTCCCTTTGCTGTCAACATGATAATAGGAACTTTAGAATATTGCCTAATTTCTTTGCATACCTGCCAGCCATCTAGCTTTGGCATCATAACATCTAGAATAATTAACGCAATATCCTTTATCTTAAAGAAAATGTCCAAAGCCTGTTCTCCATCTGCTGCTTCTATGACCTCAAATTTCTCCCTTACCAGAAAATCTCTTACTAATTTTCTCATACGGCTTTCATCATCAACAACTAAAATTTTCACCATATCCATATTGAATCGCTCCTAATCTTACCTTATACTTCTCTTCTATTGTACTGGTCAAATGTGTTAAAAATGTGAATCTGTTCATATTCAACTGGCTCCTTTTTAGCCAGTTCAGCTTCCATCTCTGGTTGCGTTTCATATAGCATCTTTCTTGCATCCTGAAAGGAATGCAGCCAGACATCTGCCTTTTCATGTGAAATGATTAATGGCATACGGTCGTGTATTGGACGCATAACCTGGTTCGGTTCACGTGTTAATATTGTAAAATAACGTTTTCCCTGAAATACGTCAAATATTCCTCCAAGATACATGACCCGTTCCCCTTTTTGCCAAAAGAAATATTTCTTTTTCTTACGGTCCCATTCAAAGAATCCGCTAGCAGGAATAATGCATCGATTTTCTAAAAAACCTCGTTCAAACATGCGTTTTTGTAACACCGTTTCACTTCTGGCGTTAAATATTACTTGATTTGTCTGCCAGCTCGGATATCCCCACTTAATATATTCAGCATGTTTTATGTCCTTGGTCAAAATTACTGCTTCATTGGTTGGATATACTTCGCCTGAACAAATTGCTTGCTGCCTCTTAATATCCGATTTCGTATCTGATTTTTGTGGTTCTTTGGATTTACTATCCAGTTCCCTTAACAATTGATCCAGTTCCTCTTTCAACTCATCATCTATATAAAATCTTCCGCACATGAAATCACTCCTTTTTTTGCATAATGATAATCCTTCTAGCTATAGTTTACCCCCTGCTACTTCCATAGTATACCATATATAGATAGAATACACGAATTCTTCTCATACCTCGAGAAGGAACGGCAAATTTAAACTAGTCCAAATATCCTGTTGCCATTTATAATCATTTATGGTAGAATTAGGAAAAGAGATTTGAAAGGAGTATACTATGGATAAAATAGCAGAACGTTTAAGGATGGCCATGAACTTACGTAAAATGCGTCAAGTTGACATAATTCGTGTCACTGGAATTAACAAAGGTTCCTTAAGTTCCTATTTATCTGGAAAGTACCAACCAAAGCAAACTAATATTTATTTACTTGCTCAAGTGTTAAATGTTAATGAGGGATGGCTTATGGGACATGATGTGCCAATGGAAAGACAATGCATAGAGTCTTCTCAGAATGTTCCATTCGTAGAGAATCCAGAATACGGAACTGAAGAAGAAAATTTATTAAGATACTATCATTCATTAAACCAAGTAGGTCAACGAGAAGCTGTGAAACGAATTTATGAACTGTCATGTATTACGACATATAACGTTAAAAGCATTAAGCAATGATAATAAATTTTACATATTGCGTGTGTTCGGTATCTAGCACACGCTTTTATATCTTCAATTAAATATTATATTTTTTACTTTCTTCATATAAAACCTTGAGTATTTCTTCTTGATTCATTGACTTTCCTCCTTAAATACTACTCTCTGAACTATCACCATACATCTTATTTTATTTTATTCCATTCATGCCAACAGTTTTTCTTTCATAACAAGTAATTTCAAAATATTGCTCCCTACCTCATTACCAATTGCAATTTCTAGGTATATATGGAATAATGTGTCAATATTCTAACTTACGTTTACAATAAGATTAAAGTTCTGAAACGTATCTCTTATGGAATACGAAATTTCAAACGTTTTAGAACTCGAATTTTACACTCTTGCAACGAAATAATTTCAGACTGGCACGAAGGTTTATTTGTTGTGCCAAAAACAGATAATTTTAACTTGAATATAAAAATAACCCTACATCCAGTGATAGCGCATGATTCAAAGAATCATACCCCAACACTTGACATAGAGCCAATATTTATTTATAACGATAAAATGGTCATTGCTTACAACTATGCAAACAATGACCATTTTATCAGCTTATCAGACATTCCTAATAGTGTTCGGATTTGTCTCGATAAAGTGGAGTAGACGGGAGTCGAACCCGTGTCCAAAAGCCCATTCATTGTACTTCTACTATCATAGTCAGTTCTTTGACATTCCCTCTACCTAACGAAAACTAACATCCTTTAGGCTTCAGTAGCTTCATAATACGTCCGTTAGGTCAAAGCTTTCCTAACGCCGTTTCCTACATAGTCGATGCCTGAGTTTAGAGTGTAGGTGCTCTAAGTCAGACAGCAGCCACTAGGCTGCGTAAGCTAAATTTTCTTCAGCGTTTAATTTTAATTTTGCAATTTGACGCATTGCATGCGAATAGCTTCTCCAACTTCAAGACCCCTGTCGAAACCTTTACTACCCCGAAAAGGATAAAGTAAGGTAAACGCGAAGCCAAAGTTACTTTGTATTATAATGCAAAGTTTTATCTTTGTCAATAGCAATAATACAAAACATGAAACGGCAGTTCACAATCGAACCGCCATTTCCATAACCCAAAAAAACTTTCATCTTTAATATAAATTCTTCACTTTGAAGTTTTTCTCTGCTTCTCTTCTCTGGTCACGCTTTGCAATATCCTGACGTTTATCATAAAGCTTTTTACCACGGCATAGACCTACTTCAACTTTAACAAGACTCCCTGATAAATAAACATTCAGAGGAACTAAAGTATAGCCCTGCTGCTGAATCTTACCTGAAAGTTTATTAATTTCATATTTGTGCAAAAGAAGCTTTTTCACGCGCAAAGGATCTTTATTAAATATATTTCCTTTTTCATAAGGACTAATATGCATGTTATAAATAAATACTTCGCCCTTTTCTATTTTAATAAAAGATTCTTTGATACTGCATTTTCCAAGGCGTAATGACTTTACTTCTGTTCCATGTAGCGCGATACCTGCTTCATATGTCTCTTCCACAAAATAGTCATGACGAGCTTTTTTGTTATTTGCTATTAGTTTTCTTGATTTTTCTGCCATACTTATTCTCCTGTTACTGCTTCCTGTTCTGCATCTTCTTTCGCTTCAGATTTCTTTCTTTTACGCTTACCTGATTTTGCAGTTTTTTTCTCCGATGAGTTGTCGTCCTCATCACTGGCAAGCTCAAAATCAATTGTCTTTAACAGTTTGTCCACACCTGTTACGACAACTTTAACCTTTTCACCTAACTTATAAGTGTTGTTCGTACGTTCTCCTACCATAAGATAACGTTCTTCATCATAGAAATAATAATCATCTTTTAAAGCTGTTACATGAACCATACCCTCGACTGTATTTGGCAATTCTACATACATACCCCATGTATTCATACCAGAGATAACACCTTCAAATGTCTCTCCCATAAATTGTTCCATATACTCAGCTTTCTTCATCTTATCCACTTCACGTTCTGCTTCGTCTGCTCTTCTTTCCATCATACTAGAACGTAACGCAACATCTGGAAGAATTCTGTCGTAGTGTTTGATTCGTTTCTCACTAAGACCTGTTCGCAGATTTTCCTTAATAATTCTATGAATCTGCAAATCTGGATATCGACGAATTGGAGAGGTAAAGTGACAATAATACTTAGCTGCCAGACCAAAGTGTCCATCTCCAGTAACTGTATACTTTGCTTGTTTCATAGAACGAAGAGTCAATCTGCTAATCAACGCCTCTTCTGGTGTACCATCAATCTTTTCTATTAATTTTTGCAATTCTTTTGGATGAATCTCATCCTGCCCCATTTTAATGGAATAACCAAAATTATTGATAAAGATACCAAGTTTCAAAATTTTCTCAGGATCTGGATTCTCGTGAGAACGATAGACAAACGGAAGCTCTTGCCAGAAATAATCTTCCGCAATTGTTTCGTTTGCAATCAGCATAAAATCTTCAATAATCTTAGTCGCTGTATTTCTATCATATGGTTTTACTTCGATTGGTTTACCTTTTTCATCAAGAATTATTTTGCTTTCTGGAAAATCAAAATCAATGGAACCACGTTTTCTACGTCTTTCACGTAATATTAAGGCAAGTTCCTGCATTAATTCAAACATTGGCACCAATTCTTCATATTCCTTTATTTCATCTGGATCTTTATCCTCTAATATTTTTTTTACGCTGGTATAAGACATACGACGGGAAACATTTACAACAGTCTCCGCAATCTTATGGCTAACCACATTTCCTTTGGCATCTATGTCCATAAAACAGCTTAAAGCAAGACGATCTACGCCTGCATTTAAGGAGCAGATGCCATTGGACAATGCATGAGGAAGCATTGGTATAACACGATCAACCAAATACACACTGGTTCCTCGGTTCAATGCCTCTTTGTCTAAAGGAGAGCCTTCTTTTACATAATTGGTTACATCTGCAATATGCACCCCTAGTTTATAAAGTTCTCCTTCTTTTCTAAGTGTAATGGCATCGTCTAGGTCTTTTGCATCTTCTCCATCAATGGTAACCATCTGCCAGTCACGAATATCCATTCTGCCTGCCCAGTCAGAGCTATCTACTTCCGATGGAATCTTTTCCACTTCATCCATAACTTCTTTTGGAAATGATTCTGCCAATCCGTATGCCTTCACAATAGAACGTATATCAACACCGGGGTCATTAATATGACCTAGTATTTCAATAATTTTGCCTTCTGGTTTTTTATCTTTTCCTCCGAAACTAGTCAGCTCTACAACTACCTTATGACCACTGACAGCACCTTTTGTCTGAGACTTCGGAATATAGATATCCTTTCCAAAACGCTGATTATCCGCAATTACAAATCCGAAATTTCTGCTTTTTGCAAAAGTTCCGACAACGGTTGCCGTACCACGTTCTACTATATTAACAATTCTTCCTTCTCTTCTCTTACCGGTCTTAATGTCTAATACCTGAACTTGCACAATATCGTTGTGAAGAGCACCTTTCATAGCATTTTCAGGTATAAAAATGTCCTCGTCTTCTCCTTCTACACGTACGAAACCAAAGCCCCTCTGGGTTCCAATAAAAGTACCTGTTTTCAGATTTTCATTGGCAACTTTAAACTTTCCTTTTACGTCTATAATGATTTTACCATCTGCTATAAGTGACTCTAATACTTCACGTAAATCTTCTTTTTCTCTCTTTGGTACTTGCAAGATATTAACCATTTCTTTGAACTTAATTGGTTTATATTCTTTGCTTAACATAAACTCATAAACTAAATTCTTCTTTTCTTCTAAAATAATCTTTTCTAACATTCATCTTCTCCATTTCGTACCATATGATAATTTCTAGTATACCACATTTACTAAAAAAAACAAACATGGATAAAAGTTCATGCGGAATTCACAGTTTCTTCACTCTCTTTTTCATAGAATCTTACTTTACATCAATTGACATAAAATTACTTATGTAATCTATCGTATTAACCCACCATCGAAACGAAAGTTCACTTAGTGCAAGATAAGTTAAAACACACTCATGCTTACAGGTTTTGATTTCATAGACATCAGAGAATAAAATATATTAATCTACACATATCACCATTAAATGTCTTATCTGTATAGAAAAACAAGCTGTCACATTATGCGACAGCTTGTCAGCAAGCATCTATCTATCTACCAGTTCATACATAACAAAGCAGAAATAACCATAAATACAATCGCTAAAACTCTTGTACCTTTTTCCAACGCGCCTTCCATAGAACGACCTTTGTTTTTTCCCCAGTAGCTCTCAGCGGCACCACTAATGCTTCCAGATAAACCAGCTTGTTTACCTTCTTGCATTAATACAACAACTGAAAGTGCGATACAAACTAATACATATAAAATTGTTACAATAGTTCGTAACCAAGTCATACTTACACCTCCAATACATGGATTTTATTCGATTGCTCGAATACACTCATGTTTAAATTTTATCACAAAATGTTACCATTTTCAACCTTTATTTCTTGATAAGAAGGGACTTACCTGTCATTTCAGCTGGCTGTTCCATTCCCATCATCTCAAGAAGAGTTGGAGCGATGTCAGCTAAGCATCCGCCTTCTCTCAAAGTATAAGCTTCATCATAGTTCACTAAGATAAATGGAACTGGATTGACTGTATGAGCTGTAAATGGAGCTCCTGTGTTATAATCAATTAACTGTTCAGCATTTCCATGGTCTGCACAGATAAACATTTGTCCATCCACTTCTTTGATTGCTTCTACAGTCATGCCAACACATTTATCTACTGCTTCGATTGCTGCAATTGCAGCTGACTCAACGCCTGTATGACCAACCATGTCTGGATTTGCAAAGTTCACAATGATTACATCATATTTATCAGATTTAATTGCATTTACTAAACCTTCTGCTACTTGGAAAGCACTCATTTCAGGCTGTAAATCATAAGTTGCAACTTTTGGAGAATTGACAAGCAGTCTGTCTTCCCCTTCGTATGGTTCTTCTTTACCACCGTTAAAGAAGAAAGTTACGTGTGCATACTTTTCAGTTTCAGCTGTTCTTAACTGTGTTTTACCATTCTTAGATAGATATTCACCTAATGTATTGCTGATTTCTGTTTTGTGGAAAGCAACTACCTTATTTGGAATTGTCACATCATATTCTGTAAATGTAACAAATGTAGTTTTTACTCTACCAGATTTACGTTCAAATCCTGTAAACTCATCATCGCAGAATGTTCTTGTGATTTCTCTTGCTCTATCTGGACGGAAGTTAAAGAAAATAACTGAATCGTTTTCCTTTACTGTAGCAACAGGTTTTCCTTCTTTTTCTACTACTGTAGGAAGAACGAATTCATCATTTTCACCTTTATCATAAGACTGCTTTACAGCTTCTACTGCTGTAGATGCAGTTACGCCTTCACCTTCAGCAATAGCTTTGTAAGCTTTTTCTACACGATCCCAACGATTATCACGGTCCATAACATAATAACGACCGATAACTGTTGCGATTTCACCAACACCCATTTCCTTCATTTTAGCTTCTGCTTCTTCCACAAAACCAAGACCAGACTTAGGATCTGTGTCACGTCCATCTAAGAATGCATGCAGATAAACGTTTTTAATACCGTTTCTCTTAGCTAATTCTAATAAACCATACATGTGTGTATTATGGCTGTGAACACCACCATTGGATAATAAGCCAAATAAATGTAAATCAGAATTGTTTGCTTTGCAATTTTCGATAGCTTTCAGCAAAGCCTCGTTTTCAAAGAATGTACCATCTTCAATTTCTTTTGTGATACGCGTTAATTCCTGATAAATGATGCGGCCAGCGCCCATATTAAGATGCCCAACTTCAGAGTTACCCATTTGTCCATCTGGCAGGCCAACAGCAAGACCACTTGCATAACCTTTAACAAAAGGGTACTCTGCCATTAATTTATCCATTACTGGAGTATTCGCTTCTTTTACCGCATTTGCTTTCTCTGTATCATTTAATCCATAACCATCTAAAATCATTAAAACAGTAGGTTTTTTACTCATTATTGTACTCCTTATTTCTAATCTTTAATGAAACAGACGGACAATAGCCCGCCTGTCACTATAAGATAGTATCTCTAAAGAGAACGTATCTTATTATTTATTGTAGTTTACAATCTTACCAAAGTCTGGTTTAAGAGAAGCACCACCAACTAATCCTCCGTCGATATCTGCCTGCGCAAATAATTCTGGAGCACTTGCTGCTGATACACTGCCGCCGTACTGAATACGGATTGCTGCTGCTGTTGCTTCATCATAGATTTCACCGATACAAGCACGGATTGCTGCACAAACTTCTTGTGCTTGTTCTGTTGTTGCAACTTTACCTGTTCCGATAGCCCAGATTGGTTCGTAAGCGATTACAGCTGTTTTTGCTTGTTCGCTAGTTACGTTTAAGAAAGCAACTTTAATCTGCTGACGAATCCAGTCAATTGTGATTCCTTGTTCTCTTTGAGTAAGAGATTCACCACAACAGATAATTGGAGTAATTCCATGTTCAAAAGCTTTTAATACTTTTTTGTTTACTGTTTCATCTGTTTCTGCGAAGTATTCTCTTCTTTCAGAGTGACCGATGATAACATATTTAACACCGATATCTGTTAACATGTTAGGAGCGATTTCACCAGTGTAAGCACCACTCTCTTCATAGAACATATTTTCAGCACCGATTTCAATATTGGAACCTTTAGCAGCTTCGATAGCTGTTGTTAATGAAATAGCTGGAACGCAGAATACTACGTCAACTTCATCATTTTTTACTAATGGTTTTAATTCTTCGATTAATTTAACTGTTTCACTAGGAGTTTTGTTCATCTTCCAGTTACCAGCGATAATTTTCTTACGCATAATAGCACACTCTCCTTTTATTTAATATCAGATGATTCATCTTATACAGTCTAATTATTTATCGTTAGCTGCAGCAACACCTGGTAATTCTTTACCTTCTAAGAATTCAAGAGAAGCTCCACCACCTGTAGAGATGTGAGTCATCTTATCACCGAATCCTAAGATGTTTACAGCAGCAGCAGAATCTCCACCACCGATGATTGTAGTAGCATCTAAGTCTGCTAAAGCTTTTGCTACTGCCATTGTACCTTCAGCGAATTTAGGCATTTCGAAACAACCCATAGGTCCGTTCCAAACTACTGTTTTCGCATCTTTTAAAGCATCGCAGAACATAGCCTGTGCTTTTGGTCCAATATCAAGTCCTTGCCAGCCTGCTTCAATGTCTTGGTCCTTAGCCACAACTTTTACGTTAGCGTCATTGGAGAAAGCGTCAGCACAAATGTTGTCAAGAGGGATTAGTAATTTAACGCCTTTTTCTTCAGCCTTTTTCATCATGTCTCTTGCATAGTCGATGTAATCCTCTTCTAATAGAGAATCACCAACTGCTTTACCTTCGGCAGCCATGAATGTATAAGCCATTCCACCACCTATGATAAGTGTATCAACTTTTTCTAATAAATTGTTGATAACGGAAATTTTAGAAGAAACCTTAGAACCACCAAGGATTGCTACGAATGGTCTCTCTGGATTGTTAACCGCATTTCCTAAGAAATCGATTTCTTTTTGCATAAGGTAACCAACAACTGCTGTATCAACATATTTTGTTACACCTACATTAGAACAGTGAGCTCTGTGAGCTGTACCGAAAGCGTCGTTTACGAATACATCACATAAAGAAGCTAATTCTTTGCTGAACTCTTCACCGTTCTTTGTTTCTTCTGCTCTGTAACGTGTGTTTTCTAATAAAACAACATCGCCATCTTTCATAGCAGCTACTGCAGCTTTAGCATTTTCGCCAACTACGTTAGCATCTGCAGCAAATTTTACTTCTTGTCCTAATAATTCGGATAATCTGACAGCTACTGGAGCTAAAGATAATTCTGGTTTTGGTTCTCCCTTTGGTTTACCTAAGTGAGAGCAAAGAATTACTTTACCACCATCTGCGATTAATTTTTTGATTGTTGGAAGAGCCGCAACTAAACGGTTCTCATCTGTAATTTTTCCATCTTGAAGAGGTACGTTGAAGTCACAACGAACTAATACTCTTTTTCCCTTTACGTTAATATCATCAACTGATTTCTTATTTAACATGAGTCAAACTCCTTTCAATTTGCATTTCCGATTCGTCTAAAAAGGGTCCGGCCCAAACGACCGGACCCTGATAGGTCATTATTTACCTAAGCAAACGCTTACGGTAATCAAATATTTTATCTGAAATTATGCTAATTCAGCGAAGTATTTGATTGTTCTAACCATCTGGCTTGTGTATGAGTTTTCGTTATCATACCAAGAAACAACTTTAACTAATGTTGTACCATCGCCCATATCCATGCATTTTGTCTGAGTTGCATCAAATAAAGAACCGAATGTGATACCAACGATATCAGAAGAAACGATTTCATCTTCTGTGTATCCGAAAGATGCAGATGTAGCAGCTTTCATAGCAGCGTTTACATCAGCTTCTGTTACTGTACCTTCACAGATTGCGATTAACTGTGTTAAAGAACCTGTTGGGGTAGGAACACGCTGAGCACAACCATCTAATACACCATTTAATTCTGGAATAACTAAACCGATTGCTTTAGCAGCACCTGTAGAGTTAGGTACGATGTTAACAGCAGCTGCACGAGCTCTTCTTAAATCGCCTTTTCTCTGAGGTCCATCAAGAGTCATCTGATCTCCTGTGTAAGCGTGGATTGTTGTCATATAACCTTTTTTGATTTTAGCTAATTTGTTTAATGTGTTAGCCATAGGTGCTAAACAGTTTGTTGTACAAGAAGCTGCGGAAATAACTGTATCTTCTTTTGTAAGTGTATCTTCGTTAACACTGTAAACGATTGTAGGAAGATCATTTCCTGCAGGAGCTGAAATAACAACTTTCTTTGCACCAGCTTTGATGTGAGCTTCAGATTTAGCTTTTGATGTGTAGAAACCTGTACACTCAAGTACAACGTCTACTCCGATTTCGCCCCAAGGAAGTTCCTCAGCGTTTGCTTTAGCGTAGATTTTGATTTCTTTTCCGTCAACAACGATAGAATCTTCTTTCGCTTCAACTTCTTTATCATATCTACCTTGAGATGAATCATATTTTAATAAGTGAGCTAACATAGCAGGACTTGTTAAGTCGTTGATTGCTACTACCTCATATCCTTCAGCTCCAAACATTTGTCTGAATGCAAGACGTCCGATACGTCCAAAACCATTAATTGCTACTTTAACTGCCATGATAAATATTCCTCCTATGAAAAAAAATTTTATAATTACCGCATCTTGTCCATTGACTTTTGTGCGATGATTAATTCTGGCCTAATATGAGTTTGTTTTCTTTTTCACAAAACCCAAAACCATTTTAACTAATATGTCCTCAAATATCAAGAGGAAAATGATATTTTTTAAAATTTGTTCGATGAATTAATCCAGTTCGTCGATTAGAAAGTTGGCTATATTCATGGAATGATCTGAGATACGTTCCAAATTTACTAATAAATCTACAAACACAACTCCAGATTCCGAATTACAAATATTCCTTGAAAGCCTTGCTATATGAGACTCTCGGAACTCTTCTTCCAAATTATCTACTTTTTCTTCACACTTCACTACTTTTCGAATATATTCAACATTTTCTGTTTTACGGGTTAATAGTGAATTTTCAAAGGATTCTGTTGCTGCTTGACAAATTATCCTCATTTCCTCGCTTGCGTCACCTGTAAACTGTAACTTTCTTTCGATTGTTGCTATCGCCAATTCTGCAATATTTTCTGCGTGATCTCCAACGCGTTCAAAATTTATTATAGTGTAAAACATATGGTTCACAATAAGCTGCTGTTTTTCGGATAATGACAAATTACTTATTTTAACAAGATATTCTGTTAGAACACTTTCCATCTGATCAATCAAGGTTTCCTGTTCTATAACCTTTTTAGCCAGTTCTTCATCTCTTTCTAATAGTGCATGAATGGATTGCTTTACATTTTCAAGTGTTCTATCGCCCATATGAATTACTTGTTTAATTGCATTATCCAGCGCAAAGGATGGAGTCTCTAAAATTCGATCATCTAAATGTCTTTTCATTGCTTCTAGTTCATCATCCATTACATTATGTGTATTCTCTTTTATGATTACACCTGATAATTTTACCAAAAATCCACCAAAAGGGAATAAAAGTAATGTGTTCGTGATGTTAAATATAGAATGAAAAATGGATATCGTTGCATTGGCAAATGTCGGATTCCACAAGAAGATGAAAAACATAAGGAATCCAAAAACAACCGCTCCTATAAAATTAAACAAAAAATGTATCACCGCTGCTCTTTTAGCCGTTCGATTCGCTCCTGCACTAGATATCAAGGCAGTAACACATGTCCCCATATTTTGTCCTAACGTAATATATACAGCACTGTTCCATCCTACCACACCATTAAGTGCAAGTGTTTGAAGTATTCCAACTGACGCAGAGGAACTTTGTATCAACGCAGTCACAACTAGACCTGTTAATATGCCAAGAATAGGATTTTTACCTAAAACACGAAATGCCTGATAGAAAACTGGAGAATTACTGTAAGGTTCTATGGCATTTGACATAAATTCCAAACCTATAAACAGAATACCAAGCCCGCTTAATATCTCACCTGCCTCCTTTTTCTTTTCAGACTTATGGAACATAATAAGAAAGGCACCTATTCCTATAAGTAGTGGAGCGAAAAAGGATGGTTTTAAAATAGTTGCCCATTCCCATTCATTCATGGAAACAATCCAACTGGTAATTGTGGTACCAATATTTGCTCCCATAATTACTCCCGCAGCCTGGCTTAAGTTCAATAACCCCGCATTCACAAATCCTACTACCATAACGGTTGTTGCAGAACTACTCTGAATGATTGCCGTTATCAGGGTACCTACCAGCACACCAAGAAAACGGTTACTTGTGATTTTGCCAAGAAAGTTATGCATTTTATTTCCTGCCGCTTTTTGCAGTCCATCCCCCATAACATTCATTCCATACAAAAACATTCCAAGACCGCCTGCAAATGTAAATATAGTTCCTAAAATTTCAACAGACATTGATACCTCCAAATAAATATTATTCTCACTCAAATATTTATTTTGGGCATTTCTATAACAAAATATACAAATAGCCCGATAGCAAAACTACCGGACTATTTTTTTAAAGTGTATTATATAATTCTTCGTATTTTCTTGCTGAACTACTCCAGGAGAAATCACAGCTCATCCCACGATCTACAAGTTTATTCCACTCTCGTTTATGATTATAATATACATTCTTTGCATAATTAATAGTATTCATCATCTCGTGTGCATTATAGTTGCAGAACGAGAATCCTGTACCTGTACCTTCAAATTCATTGTACGGAATTACGGTATCTTTTAGTCCACCAGTCTCTCTAACTATAGGAACTGTACCATATCGAAGACTCATAAGCTGGCTTAACCCGCATGGTTCAAATAGGGAAGGCATTAAAAAAGCATCACAGGCTGCATATATTTTGTGAGAACGTTCATTGGAATAATAAATATTAGCTGACACTCTGTCATTATATTTCCATTCATAGTGACGGAAAAGATGCTCATACTTTTCTTCACCTGTTCCAAGCACTACTAATTGCGTATCTTCCTGACAAATCTGTTCAATCATATAATCAATTAAGTCAAATCCCTTTTGAGATGTCAGTCTGGAAACGATTCCAATCATAAACACTTTCTCATCTTTACGTAACCCTAATTCTTGCTGCAATCCAGTTTTATTCTTGCTTTTTTCCTTTCGGAAATTGCTCTTACTATAATTCTTATAAATAAGTTTATCTGTCTCAGGATTATATTCATCATAATCTAATCCATTCAATATTCCTACTAGTGAATTACTTCTTGCATTGATTAAACCATCCAGGTTTTCACCATAGAATGGTGTTTTTATTTCTTCCGCATAAGTTTCACTAACAGTTGTTATCTTATCAGCATACACTAGTCCACCCTTTAAGTAATTGGCATCTCCATATGCCTCTAATTTGTCAGCCGAAAAATAATAGGAACTTAACCCTGTAATATCTTTGACTGTCTTCATATCCCAAACTCCTTGGAATTTAAGATTATGTATTGTCATAATTGTCTTAATTCCATGATAAAAAGGATTCTGTGTGAAGACATCTTTCAAGTATATTGGCAGTAAGCCTGTCTGCCAATCGTGGCAGTGAATAATATCCGGTCTAAAATCAAGTGATGGTAAGCTTGATAAAGCTGCTTTACAGAAAAACGCAAACTTTTCAATGTCTTCATAAATATTTCCATAAGGCGTTGTTCCCGCAAAATAGTATTCATTATCAATAAAATAAAAAGTTACCCCATCGTAAACTGTTTCTAAAACTCCCACATACTGCTTACGCCATGCAAGATCGATATAAAAACTTGTCTTAAACTGCATCTTCTCTTTATACTCATTCGGGATGGCCATGTATTTTGGTAGCATTACCCTAACGTCAAAATTGTCTTTATTTATGTACTTAGGCAACGAACCAACTACATCCGCTAATCCACCCGTTTTTATAAATGGTACTACTTCAGAAGCTACGAACAATACTTTCTTCATAAGAAACCTCCCAAACTCTTGTTTTCATAATTATACATGATTTTATTCCATTATGAAAGTAGTATATTTCTTTTATGCCCTAAAGTTTAACAAAATTTATGTACGCATCTTATATTCTAAACGAATTTTATCTGCAATTAACGCCACAAACTCAGAATTTGTAGGCTTTCCTTTACCATTTGATACTGTATAACCAAATAATTCATCAATCGTATCCATCTTGCCCCGGCTCCACGCAACTTCAATTGCATGCCTGATTGCTCTTTCGACGCGACTTGGTGTTGTTTTATGTTGCTTTGCAATGGATGGATATAATAATTTGGTAATAGAGTTAAGCATTTCTCCATCATTGACTGACATCATAATAGCATCTCGTAAATACTGATATCCTTTGATATGCGCAGGTACGCCAATCTCATGAATGATGTTTGTCACATCAGACTCTAAATTATGTTCTAATGAAACAGGTTTACTTTCTAAAAGCGGTGAACGTTTTTGAACCACCAGATGAGGTGTTGAAACATGTTTTAACTCTTTAATACGGGATAAAACAGCCGAAGTATCAAACGGTCTTAAAATGTAATAACTTGCCCCAAGTTCAAAAGCGCTTTCTGTAATATGTTCCGTACTAATTGAACTTACAACTACAAAATAAGGTATTTTCTTCAGTTCGCTTGAATTGTGGGCTTTTTCTAACACTCCAAGTCCATCAAGTTTTGGCATAATCAAATCAAGTAACATAATATCTGGTTCTTTTTCCTTTATTAGTGTCAGTGCTTGTAAACCATCATAAGCCGTACCTACAACTTCGATTTCTTCATCCTTCTTCAAACATTCAACAAGTGAATCTACTGCTGATTCGTTGTCGTCTACAACAGCAACTTTAATTTTAGCCATTATTTCAAATCCTCCTTAATTATTCAACTCATCGGCCCAATTTGCCAAAACCCGTATAGTAAAATTATACATTTTTGTCTGTGTTTAGTCAATCTATACTTCTTTTTACTATATTTGTCCGACTTTACTCCGATATAACACCCAACTGGCAATGTAAATTTTTACCATATGTGTATTATATACATTTATTTCCAATTAATCAAACTGTTTCTTTCGCAATTTCTGTCAATCTTATGGATTGTCCGAAAACTTTATCATATTTTCAACAAATATTCCGTACCCTCTTGTCGAATCTTGCACAAATACATGTGTTACAGCACCAATAATTTTTCCATCTTGCATAATTGGACTACCACTCATTCCTTGTACTATTCCGTTGGTTAGTGACAATAATTTTTTGTCCGTTATATGCAAAACCATTCCCTTGCTGTAATTTTCTGTATTTAATTCAATTTTTTCTATCTCAATATTGTATTCTTCAATACGATCAGATACCTGACATAATATTGTTGCTTTTCCTGTCTTTATGTCCTGCTTTAGTCCCATAGGATATTTTTTTGTCTTCTTGCAATTATAAACATAACCGTAATGATCATCATCACCTTTTCGAATAACTCCAACGACTTCTCCAGGTGTACCTTTTTCCCCCTTGTTGATTTGAACAATATCGGCCCTATATAATCCTCCTTCCTTTACATTCATAAGCAGCCCTGTGTCTACATCTGTTATGCCGTGCCCCAATGCACCAAATGAACCATTCTCATCTACATAAGTCAATGTTCCAATACCTTGGGTGTCATCACGAATCCAAGCGCCTATTTTGTATAAACCATCAGAAGCCAACACTGGTTTGATGATAAGTTTTATCCGTTCATTGTTTCGAATCACTTCTAATTGTATATCATTCCCATTGCATTTTTCAATCATTTCTATTAATTTTTTTTTATTTTCTACATTTTTTCCATTCATCGACACAATATAATCCCCAGATTTTAAAATATTTAAGGCTGGTTCATAGTTAAGTCCATCCTTCCCACTTATAATTCCAGTGCCTAAAACCAGAATACCATCTGTCTTGATTTTTATACCAACGGAGGAGCCACTAGGGTAAAGAAACTTTTCTTCTATCACATCAATTTGTATATTTTTATAAGAAACCAAACCAAAAAGTTTTAACTTAACCTTATAGCTTCCCGGTTCATCTGAAAATAGCTTGATAGGTTTTGCAAAGTCTACTTTAATTTTATCTTTATCTACTTTCTTATCATTCACTGATAAAGCACCAACTGTTGTTGCTTCAATCTGTCCCTTTATAGGTAAAGAAAAATTTAATTTTTCCTCTTCATTTACAATCATTTTAATACTGTCTGGTATTTGTTTATCAATGGTCCTATATGCTAAAAATACGATTCCACTTAAGACAAATAGCAGGATTACAATTAGTGTTCCTCTATAAATCTTTCGTCTTTTCATACGATACACCCCATTTTTCAGTCATTCATCATCGCTGTCTCTCATTCTCTAAATGTAGTTGACGTTTTTGTCAACTCACAAAGTAACAAAAAGCGAATATACATCTTGTATATCCGCTTTTAGTATGTGTGTATCTCATATTTTCAAACTAGTAGTTTTTGGACTTAGCTGCCAGATCCTTCATTTCTCTTGCACTTTCCATTACTTTGTCCGTAATAATTGCGCCTCCCAAAATCCTAGCCAATTCACAAATGGAATCTTCCTTTTCTAATTGTCTTATATTGGTTACTGTCGCTGCTTCTTTCACTTTTTTCTCTATTATATAATGAGCATCCGCCATAGCTGCTATCTGAGGCAGGTGAGTAATGCAGATTACCTGATGTTTTCTTGAGATAAAGGATAAACGCTCGGAAACTTTTTGCGCTGTTCTTCCGCTAACACCAACATCAATTTCATCAAATATTAGAGTTTCCACCATATCGTTATCTGCCAACACCGATTTAATTGCCAGCATTACACGTGATAACTCACCACCAGAAGCAACTTTTCCAAGAGGCTTCAAATCTTCACCTGGATTGGTTGATATATAAAATTCAACATCATCATATCCATTATTTGTATAATGATCCAATGTTTTAAAGTTGATTTTAAAACGAACATCCAGAAAATTTAGTTCAACTAACGCTTGATAAATATTTTCTTCTAAATGTGCAGCATGTAATTGACGAATATCCGAAATATTCTTACATACCTCATTCAGCTCTTCTTCTACCTTTTTTAGTTTGTTAAGAAGCTCCGCCTGATATTCTTCAAATTTTTGATATTTTTTCAATTTTTCCTGTGCCTTATCGTAATACTCCATTACCTTCTCATAAGAGTTCCCGTATTTTGCTTTTATTCTTCTTATAGTATCTAAACGTTCTTCGATCTGTCTAAATTCCTCTTCGTCATAATTAAGATTATTAATAGAATGGAATAATTCAAGATTTAAGTCATTCACATAATTATCGATGGTCTCAATTTGTTGTGCAAAACTTTCCATAGAAGAATCTAGCGCTCCGATTTTAGAAATAAGACGTGCTGCACGGCCTAACAAAGACGAAACTGATTCTTGAGAAGAGGATGTAAGTGCATAAACACCAGATAATCCCTCCATAATATCACCCATGTTTGCCATCTTACGATACTGGCTTTCTAGTTCTTCCTCTTCTCCTTCTTTTAATGCCACTGCATCAATTTCATTAATTTCGTACTCTAAAAAAGATATCTCCCTTAGTCTTTCTTCTTCAGACGTGTCGCTTGAATTCAATTCTTCTTTGAGTGACTGATAAGTAGTATACAGCTTTCCAATTCTGCTTTTAAATGGTGCAAGTTCCTGCTTTGCATAATGATCTAATATGGATAAATGCTTTGTCTTATATAATAAAGACTGATGTTCGTGCTGTCCATGAATATCGATTAAATAACCACTCAATTCACGTACAACAGAAACCGGAACTGTCTCACCGTTAATTTTGCAGACACTTCTTCCACGCATGATCTTACGGGACAAGATAATCTGTCCATCTTCCATCTGCAAGTCATATCGTTCCATAATATCTGACATGGATGAATCGGATACCTGAAAAACCAGTTCCACTAAACCATAATCGGCTCCTTTACGAATTATGTCCTGTGGCACTTTACCACCTAATGCTATGTTAATAGAACCAATGATTATGGACTTTCCCGCTCCAGTTTCACCGGTTAAAATATTCAAATGCTTTTTAAAATCTATCTCAATCTCGTCAATAATGGCTAAATTCTTAACATGTAAATTAACAAGCAAGTTATGACCTCCTAACAAAACGTATGTTCTTGTTTAGATTAGCATAAACCGAACATACATTCAACCCTTTTTTGAATTATTTACAATTATTCAAATTAATGATAAAATATATTGAATCTTTCGGCGTTTAAAAAATATTATTTATAAATCATGATTAAGCGCCATGCAACTTGAAAACTAAATATAGAATGGAGGAGATTATTTGCTAGTTTTACTCGCAATGGCTGCCTATATGATTGTAGTATTGGCAATTGGGTTTTATTATGCAAAACGTAATAAAACATCAGACGATTATTTTATTGGAGGCAGAAATCTAGGTGCCTGGGTAACTGCTATGAGTGCAGAGGCTTCAGACATGAGCAGCTGGCTCCTTATGGGGCTGCCTGGACTTGCGTACCTGACAGGTTTTGGTGAAGCTGGGTGGACAGCTATCGGATTAGCAATTGGTACTTACTTGAACTGGAAGTTTGTTGCCAAACGTTTACGTAAGTACACTGAAGTAAGTAACAATTCTATTACATTACCAGACTTTTTCAGTAATCGCTTTCGTGACAAAAACAACATTTTAATGATTATTTCATCTATCCTGATTATCATTTTCTTCACAGTTTACGCTGCATCTGGTTTCTCTGCATGTGGCAAACTATTTGCAAGCGTTTTTAACTATGATTATGTTCCAACTATGATAATCTGTGGTTGTGTTATAGTTCTTTATACTTCTGTCGGTGGTTTTATGGCAGCAAGTACGACAGACTTGATTCAAGGTTTACTTATGTCCTTTGCAATTATCATTGTACTAATTGTTGGCGTAGTAAAGGCTGGCGGTGTAGGTGAAGTTGTTTCTTATGCAAAAAGTTTAGATG
Organism: uncultured Lachnoclostridium sp.; assembly: GCA_937903005.1. Lineage (GTDB taxonomy): Bacteria > Bacillota > Clostridia > Lachnospirales > Lachnospiraceae > Clostridium_AI. The sequence continues at coordinate 22,545 of CALFNR010000228.1, forward strand.
GCTATATGAGTCTTCTTAATACTTATGATCCTGCTACAGGAAAGGCCGCTTCTTATGGAGTGATTCGTATGATTTCTGGACTTGCCTGGGGGCTAGGATATTTTGGAGTTCCACATATTTTACTTCGATTCATGGCTATTAAAACTTCTAAAGAGATCAAGAAATCCCGTATCATCGCTATGACCTGGGTAATCATTTCCCTAGCTGTTGCTGTATGCATCGGTTATGTTGGTGCTACCATTACCTCAAAAGGAATCGGCGGAATTGAAGCACTTACTACAAGTGCTGCAGCCGAAACAATATTTATCCGTTTAACAAACGCCTTTCTTCCAAAATTCATTGCAGGTATCGTTTTATCAGGTATCTTAGCTGCAACAATGAGTACAGCAGATTCACAGTTACTTCTTGTCTCTTCTTCCGTTGGAAACAACCTGTACAAAAATGTATTCAAAAAGGATGCAACGGATAAACAGCTTTTATTCGTTACTAAAACAGCTACTTGCATCGTTGCTCTTGTTGCTATGATTATAGCACTTGACCCTAATAGTTCCATTTTCAACCTTGTCTCATTGGCATGGTCAGGTTTTGGAGC
>CALFNR010000229.1:0-15055 GCA_937903005.1 uncultured Lachnoclostridium sp.
TATGGTTTACATTTATTTGTTCGTTTGATTTATCTAGATTATAGCATGGTAAAGCAGAGATGTGTCGATTTATGGGATATATGTGAAATTAAATGGGTTTTAGGTATAATTATTTAGATTTTTAAGGATATAAAAGTCTTTTTCAGAATACATTGTACAAAAAATATGCAAAGTAATTATACACTTTGCACAAAAAAACTGCGTACTAACTGATTAAAAAACTGCTAGTACACAGTTACACTTATTCTTCTAAACTTAAAATGAAATCAAATACACCTCGATAGACACAACTACACTAGCAAATATACAAAATACGCTCCATAGCAAACTAACATAGTAATACCAGCCTTACGTCCCATCTTTCCATCCTTTACAACTGCTACATATAACAAGACTACTGCACCAATTGCCACAATACCATCTACGATAAATTTAGATGCAAACGGCACAGACTTAATCAATGCTGTTGTTCCTAGTACAAATAAGATGTTGAAGATATTACTTCCAATAATATTACCAATTGCAATATCTGCCTTACCTTTCCTTGCCGCAGTAACAGATGTCATAAGCTCTGGAAGAGAAGTTCCAAAAGCCACTATCGTTAAACCAATAATTCGATCCGTTACACCAAATACTTTTGCAATTGCGGTTGCACTATCAACTGTTAAGTTACTTCCAAACACAATAGCAACAAGACCTCCAAGAATAAAGATAATCAGCATGATGATAGAATGCTTTTCTTCCTCTTGTGTCTCTGGCGTTTCTGAGTTCTTAGACATACGAATTAAATAAACAAAGAATCCAATAAACAATGCCCATAAGATGATACCGCCGACAAAATTCATTTCTCCAAAAATTGCACCATATACAACTAATACAGCTGTAATGAAGATTGTAAATGGAATTTCATACTTCACTGTAGATTTTGCAACCGCTAATGGTACAATGCAAGAAGTAATACCAAGAATTAATAATACATTCATAATATTACTTCCGATTACATTTCCGATTGCAATTCCCGTACTACCTTTTAATGCAGCACTAATACTGATGGCTGCTTCTGGAGCGCTTGTCCCAAATGCCACAATGGTAAGTCCGATTACTAACTGTGGAATACCAAATTTATCTGCAACTCCTGATGCCCCGTCTACAAAATAATCTGCGCCCTTGATTAACAGGATAAAACCAATTAATAAAATGACAATATTTTTAATGAGTAACATAGTCATCCTCCTTATAATATTCCTCTACTATACACACTTTACCATATAGATTCAAGGTAATTATTTCATTTTCTTTAAAAACTCTCTAGTACGTGCATTTTGAGGATTATCTATTACATCTTCTGGCTTTCCTTCCTCTACAATTTTGCCCCCGTCCATGAAAATAATTCGTTTGGACACATTTTTTGCAAACTCGATTTCATGGGTTACGATTACCATGGTCATCTTTTCATCCGCAAGGTTACGAAGAACTCTTAGAATTTCTCCTGTCAACTCAGGGTCTAATGCTGATGTAGGCTCATCAAAAAATAAAATTTTAGGATTCATACATAGTGCTCTTGCAATCGCGATACGCTGCTGCTGTCCACCTGATAGCTGGTGAGGATATGCATTTTCCTTATCTTCTAATCCCATTTTCTTTAACAATCCTCTTGCCTGGGCTACAACCTCTTCTTTGTCACGTTTCTGGGTATGAATTGGTGCATCAATAATATTTTTCAAAACAGTATAGTGTGGAAACAGGTTAAAGTTCTGGAATACCAGCCCAAAACATCCCTTAATTTCTTTTAACTGCTTTTTATTAGCATATACAATTTTCCCTTCTTCCCTTTCCACTGCGGCATCCTGCCCACAATATGAAAGTATTCCGCCATCCATTGTTTCTAGTAAAGTTGCACATCGAAGGAGTGTAGACTTACCAGAACCAGATGGTCCTAAGATGGATACCACTTCTCCCTCCTCCACAGACATGGAGATATCTTTTAAAACCTCCAGGGAGCCAAAACTTTTTCGTAAGTGCTTTATCTTTAATAGTCCCATAATTCCACTCCTTTATGAATAATAACTTAGTTTTTTCTCAATACGTTCCATAACAAATGCTACGACAAAGTTAAACACATAGTAAAATACGCCTGCTATGAGCAACGGTATAATTGTAGTCTGCTTAGATGCAACCTGTTTTGCCACAGTAAACATTTCTGCATATGCTACTGCAAATGCAAGCGATGTATCTTTTACTAATGTAATAACTTCATTAGTAACTGGTGGCATAACCTTCTTACACATCTGTGGGAAAATGATTTTCCAAAATGTCTGCATCTTCGAATAACCAAGTACAGAAGCCGCCTCGTATTGTCCTTTTGGTACTCCTTGTATTCCTGAACGATATATTTCAGCATAATATGCTGCATAATTTAAAGAAAAACCAATTATAACGGCGTAGAATCTATAGTTTTTAGGTGGTTCCCAGTTGAATAGGAAGCATGGTCCATAGAATACAGCAAAAAGCTGAAGCATTAATGGAGTTCCTCGCATGATCGATATGTAGAACTTCACAAGTCCGCTCAGTGGTTTGAATTTTGACATACGTCCAAATGCAATTACTAAGCCTAATGGAAGTGAGAAAATTAATGTCAGGAAAAAGATAAGCAAGGTGTCCCGGAAACCAATTGTAAGCTGTTTCATGACACCAACTGCCCACTTGAAATCTTTGTTCTGCTTTTTTGCTTTTGTTTTTATGACTTGTGCAGTATTTGCAGGTTCTTCTGCCTTATCATCATGAGATAGACAGATACATTCCTCTAATCCCCAATCCTTAGCTATTTTTTTGAATGTTCCATCATCTAGCATTTCCAATAATGTTTTCTGCACACTATCTCGAAGTTCTGTGTTACCTAACTTGAAACCAATTCCATATTGCTCCGTTGAAATCTGTTCTTCTAACATGGTATATGCGTCGCCACGAGATTCTATTTCGTATTTCGCAACACCGATATCCATGCAGATAGCATCTACTGCACCTACTTCTAGATTCATAAATGCACTGTTATAATCAGAAACCTGCTGAAGCGTATCAAATGACTCTGCTAGTTCTAGATTCTTAGGGTCAGCGTCTTCTCCGGTAAGGGCTGCCAAAGCGGATGAATCTGCCTGAACTGCTACTACTTTTCCTGTTAAATCTTCTAATTTCTTAATATTTGAATCATTACGAACAATGACAACCTGAGAGTTGTCTACATAAGGTGTTGACCAAGTATAATCAGCTTCCCTTCCGTTGATGGTAAATCCATTCCAGATACAGTCAATCATGCCTGTTCGTAATTCCATATCTTTTGAATCCCAATCAATTGGCTGCTTTTTTAGTGTCCAGCCATTTCGGTTACATACTTCCTGTGCCAAGTCTAAATCAAATCCAACATATTCACCATTGTCATCCTTATAACCGTAAGGTGGGAATTCTGCATCAAAACCCACGACAAATGTTTTACCCGCTTTTGTCTCAGATGCATTCATTTTCCATGATGGTATCATGGCAACTAGAATACACATGATTAATAGAAGAAAACCAGTATTTTTAGCTGCCCACTTGCCTTTCATTTTTTTCATTATATGTACTCCTTTATGTATTTTCTGTAATCTATCCCATTATAGCATTGTTCCATACCCCACACAATGTAATTACAATCCTATCCCTAAAGGCCATTTACAATATTCTTTGGTTTTTTCCCTGACTCAACATCATAACATGCCTGCCAGATAGATCGATGCCCACGCTTAAAGGTACTAGTTGAAACACCCCCAATATGCGGAGAATATACCACCCGCTTTGCTGCCTCTTTTGGTAAATCAATCAGTGGATTGTCTTTCAGTGTTGGTTCTGGTGCAATGGTATCAAAACCTGCTCCCGCAATCTTTCCCTCTATAAGAGCTTCTCGTAAATCCTCGTTGTTGACAATTTCACCTCTTGCTGTATTAATCAGATATGCCGTTTGCTTCATTTTATTCAAAAATGCCTTATCAATCATTCCTGTTGTTTCTTCTGTTACGGGTACATGAATGCTGATAATATCACATTCCTTAGCCATTGTGTTCAAATCCATGTAGGACACATGATACTCTTCTTCTAGTTCCTCTGACTTTCTTGTTCTGGTGTAATAATACATCTCGGATTCGAATCCATACAGTCTTTTGGCAGTTGCCTTCGCGATATCACCAAATCCAATAAAACCGACCTTCATATCTGACAATTCCTTCATTCCTCGAACCATAACCTGCTCCTTAAACTGAATCTGTTTTCCTTCTAGCAAAGCCTTCTGTCCCTCTGGAAAATATCGTATCAGAGCAAGCATTAACAAAATAGCCTGTTCTGCCACGGAGCCTGCATTAATGCCCTTACAATTACATACATAGACACCCTTTTCTTTGGCTGTCTCTATATCAATGCCATTATAAGCAACTCCTTCAGAATGAATTAATTTCAAATCAGGCATTCCTTCTATGAGCTCTCTGTCGATTTTCGCAATCGCATCTGCTGCAATTATTTCTGCATCCTTCCCATTCTTTAATATATCCGTATTGGAAGTCCCCAGTGCATGAAATACAACTTCGAAATGCTTAAGTACATTCAGATCTTGTGGCATAAATTTCTTGTAACGTTCTTCATTTCCTATCACTAGTACCTTCAAGTTCTTTCCTCCTTAACATTATGTTAAAAATATTTTAACATAGCCTCAACTAAAAATAAACTAATACGTTATCAAATCACAGTGATAAAACACCATATTATTTTAATTCCTACTATCAAACTAGACTTTTATATGATAAAATAGCATAGAGAATTTGCAAGGAGATGAAAATATGAAAACGAACTATGCGGATAAATTTCGTGAAGATCTAGAAGAATTTCGCGAGGCGACAAAAAAATTCTATAACAAAGAACTGACTGTAAACGAGTATAAAGGAATCTCTGGAGGTTTTGGAAGTTATGCACAGCGTGGTGCAAAAAGCAGTATGATTCGTCTTAGACGATGTGGCGGAAGACTCACACAAGACTATGTGAAATTTCTTGTAGAAAGTGTAGAAAAATACAACATCGATTTAATCCATCTAACTACTTGTCAGTCTGTTCAGCTACATAATCTTAGTGGAGATACCATTTGTTCATTAGTGGAGGAAGCTTGGGATCATGGTTTTATCACTCGTGGCGGTGGCGGTGATAATCCTCGTAACGTAATGGTTACACCTCTTACTGGTGTTGAAAAAGATGAATATATGAATATGACACCATATGCAGAAATTGCTTCTGATTACTTATTAGGTTTCATTAAAGAAGTAAAATTACCTCGTAAATTAAAAGTCTGCTTCTCAAGCACTCCTACGAACTGGCCTCATGCTACATTCCGTGATCTTGGTTTTGTAGCAAAGGAAAATGGCAAGTTTGATGTTTACTGTGCTGGTGGGTTAGGACCAAATCCTAAACTTGGTGTCTGTGTTGCAGAAAATGCAGAACCAACGAAAATCCTTTACTATATCAAAGCTATGGTGAATACTTTTATTGCACATGGTAATTATGAGAACCGTGCAAAATCCAGAACTCGTTACCTCCAAGATACACTTGGCGTAGACGGTCTTAAAAAGGCTTACCAGGAAAAATTGCAGGAAGTTATGGCCAATGAGGATTTAGATATTACCGTACCTGCATTAGAGTACCAAAAAACTGGTTCTGATGTAAACTTTACAGATGCTCGTGCCATTGCTCAAAAGCAGCCTGGATTATATGCAGTGTCCTATCATCCAATCGGCGGTAAGCTGCTTCCTAAGAAACTTCGTGAAATTTATGATGCAATAAGCCAAATGGATCAGGTTGAAATTCGACTTGCTCCAACTGAAGGCCTATTCTTCATTAACTGTACTGCAGATGAAGCGAAAACACTCATAGCTCTTACAGACGATGGTGCGAAAACGCAGTTTGAAAAATCCGTTGCATGTATCGGTGCCTCTATCTGTCAAGCAGGACTTCGTGACTCACAGGCCTTATTAGAAAGCTGTATCAATGCAGTTAGACCTTATCAGTTTGCAGATGGTGTGTTACCTGCCATTCGGATTTCCGGATGTCCTTCCTCTTGCAGCTCCCATCAGATTGGGGCACTTTCCTTCCGTGGTGCTGGAAAGAAAACAGAAGAAGGTCTGGCTTCTGCATTTGCCGTATTTGAAGGTGGTTCTGATTACCAGGGACAGGAACACTTTGCATCTGAAGTTGGTGTTATGCTAACCGATGATATTCCAAAGTTTTTAATTGAACTTGGAAAGGCTATCACAGATGCTGGTTCTACTTATGAAAAATGGATTAACGAACATCATGATGCATTTTTACAGATTGCAAAAAAATATTGTTAATGAATATAAAAATATAGGAGTGTGGCTAAAATCCACCTCCTATATTTTTTTCATTATTTGGATACGGTAAATAGTGAATAAATTATCCTTTCTTGCATTGCTTTTAAAAGCACCCAGACGTAATTTTTCTTACACTTGATATTCAAACCACTTGAACTTTGCTCCTTCCTTACATTTAGCCCCGTTGCCTGTAGCATAAAGTCCAATATAGTTACCTGTAAATCGTCCCCCTACTTCCGTTGTCAGATAATCCGTTTCTCCTTTTCCAAGAAACTTAAGTTCCTCTTTCGACACTCCGTACCAGAAGGTATAACTTTCCTTGGAACAATGAAGTTCAAATACCACTTGATCCTTTTCATACGGAATCTGTCGTTCAATCTTCCATAGGCTTCCTATCTGCCGTCTAAATATGATATAACCTTGATCATCAATACGAGTCAATGCAGCTTCATAATGATGTCGATTATTCATGTATATCGTAATCCCTGCCTCTTCTCCATCCTGCTTTCTATCAAATGTAACCTGCGTTCTTGCAATACAATCATAATGTTCTTGTCTTCTTCCAATCCATGCAATGGAATCTGCTTCCGATAAACTTGTTTCATTGCCGTATAAAACTAAACCATCACCATTGACTTCCCATAACTCTGAAACTGGATTATAGATAAAATTCCAGCTGTTATCTAATTCCTGACTAGAAAATTCATCAACGTATAATCCCTTTTTCTCAATCTGTACACATTCAAGACAATCTGTTTCCACTTCAGCTTCCAAAGTTCCATCCTTACCAAACTTCGGCCACTGTCCTTCTTCCCAAATTACTGGTAACAGCATGGTTTCTCTGCCAAGATTGTGTCGGAATGGATATCCAAGTGGACGAATTCCTAGACATACTGCCCACCAGTTTCCAGCTCCATCTTCCACTATATCTGCATGACCAACTGCCTTGATTGGCGTGTCTAAGCTTCTATTTGTTAAAACTGGGTTCTTATCATAAGCTTCATAAGGACCTGTTATGGATTTACTTCTTGCCATGGTAATCATATGACAGTACTCTGTTCCTCCTTCTGAAATTAAAAGATAATACCAGCCGTCTTTCTTATAAATGTGTGGGCCTTCTGGACAGCATCCGCCAGTTCCTTCCCATATGTACTGTTTTTCACTAAATAGTTCTCCCGTCTTAGGATCTAGCTGACATAGATAAATTCCTTGGTGACTTCCTGTATAATACACCTTTCCATCCTCATCGAAAAACAGGGACGGGTCAATTCCAGGCGTATCTATGTAAATTGGCTGTGACCATTCGCCTCTCGGGTTTTCAGTCCAAACAATAAAATTTCCACCATATGTATTGTCATCCGATACATTCGTACAGATAACATAGAAAATTCCATCTGCGTATCGAATGGTTGGAGCAAATAATCCTGTACAGTTTGGTTGTCCCTTACTTAGTTTCATCTGTTTGTCTCTCGTAATACAATGCCCTATTTGGGTCCAATTTACAAGATCCTTACTATGAAACACTGCAATCCCTGGAAAATACTCAAATGTACTATTTACTAAATAAAAATCTTCTCCTACTCTACAAATGCTTGGATCAGGATGAAATCCTGAAATAACTGGATTTTTGTACTTCATATTACACTTCTCCTTTATTCCTTATTCTGTCACTACATCTTTTGTATATTACAGTTCTATTTATCTACCCTGCATTTTACGATTATTTTTTATTGTATATAACCGTTTATCTGCCATAGAAATCAGTTGATCCTGATTTACTATCCCAGCTTCCCCATACTCAGCGTATCCAATGCTGAGCCATACATCATATTTCATATCACCTGCTTCATTGGAAAAGGTAACAATAGACGCAATTTCCTGGACTAGATTCTCTACTTCCTGGCAGTCATCTCGTTCGCATACAATAGCGAACTCATCTCCACCGTACCTGGCTAAGAAATCATTGCTTCCACAACATACTTCCTTTAGTATTCCTGCAATACGAATGATTGCTACATCACCTTCTATATGACCATAGGTGTCATTAATTTCTTTGAACGAATCAATGTCCATAAGAATGAAAAAAAGTTTCTTCTTACGACGCTTGTTATTTAACCTTGTATCAAGATAGCAATTTAGATAACGCCGATTGTTTATCCCTGTTAAGCCATCTTTTGTTATCTGCTGATTTTGAGTATTCACAAATACAATCAGAATGGAAATGGCCGTTCCTACCCAAATTAAAGGAAAACCGTGTATCTTTCCCTGCACAACACCAGCGAGCGGTAATATAATAAAACTTGCTAATGTAAGATATTCACTTCGCAAATACCGTTTTTCAGTCCTTTTTACTGCTACCAAAGCAAGAATTGCCGCCCAAAATAAATATACAAATGCAATGAGCATCTGCATGGCATGGCATCTTCCTCCGTGATAAATATTATCTCTGCTTAATGAGAAAATCCACCCAGTCCAGGGACTTGATAAGATTAAAACCAGCAAAACGCCGAATGGTAACGCATACCATTTGAGTCGTCTTTTTAACCTATCTTCATCTTGGTTGATTTTATAGTCCGTATAAATAAGCCATAACAAACCAATGGTACCTGTCAACGTAAAGTAGATTAAATTTAAGCAATTATGAATTGCTTTTGCCCCGATAAAATTTAAGCCTTCTATAAGAATCCAGGCACCATCTGATATAAATAATCCCGTTGCCGTCCATAAAATACTAAGAAAGAGTCTATCCGCAAACATGATTGTAAATTTCTTTTTCACATTACTTATTAAGAGAACCATAATAAGTATACAAATAATACAGATTTCAACATAAAGACACTTAACCAAACTTACCACCTCAATTGATCGAATCGCGTCTGTATTATACTTATTATATGCACTCTATTCCTATTCGTGAAACTTAATCCATAAATTGCGAAAATACTGCTTTTGCACTTTCTAACCTTTTATAAAACTGGGAATAGAAATCATGCGCTTTATCATACGGTGTAACGTAGAAAGCATTTAACAAATACATATTCACTTGCTTTTGCACAGCATCATCCGTCTGTTTCATTAACATTTCTTCCATACCTTTGAGGAAATAATGCCAGTCAATAATATACTGCTGATTTTGTTTGATATCTGGTGTATCAATCCATTTGCTAACCTTAACCTTCGTGCGATTCTGCTTGGAACATTCATTGGTCTGTAAAAAGTATCGGAAAGAATGTTCTTCGTAGCAGCGCCCCAAAGGAAAAAGCCTGCATATGCCTGGACGATAGGAATGAATATTACAGCGCCCTTCTTGATTCAAAAAATAACACTGTTCACTCTCACCAACCATTTTAAGATTTGGCAAAATAATTCCGTCCACCACATTTAATTCAACTGCACTAACTAATAATTCCTCAAATGTATGCTCCCCATTCAGAGTCATCCGAAAAATGTCAAGTGGATCTAACAGGATAGAATTCCCCATTCCACGGCAACAGTCTGAACAGCCTTGACAATCTTGACAGCCTGCACGAACCATGCCGTTTAATTCATAAATTCTGCCATCTGATATCTCATTGAGATTCTCAACCTTCCTCATATCCTATCCCCATTTCAACATTAAAAGTGGCACTGTATAACCTTTAAAAACATCTGTACCAGTTTTCGGTACCATGGTCTTACTGCCCATTCTTCATAAGTTATCTCACGAGAACTCTTAAGGGTTTCCATAAAGTCCTTTTCCACCTTATCTCGTGTAGCCTTATGATAAACCATTGTACCACATTCGTAGTGTAAATAAAAACTACGAAAATCCATATTTACTGTACCAATTTTACAAGAATGATCGTTAAGGCAAAGCTTTGCATAAATGAATCCAGGTTCGTATTCATAGATGCGAACGCCTGCTTTCAGAAGGTTCCCATAATTCCATTCTGTCATCAGCTTTCGCACTCGTTTTTTTGTTTTGCCTGGAGTAATAATTCTGACATCAACACCCGCTTTCGCAGTTAAACTTAATGCCTCTGTCATCTCATCATCCAAGATAAGAAATGGCGTCATAATATAGAGAATCTTACGGCTGTCGGCTGCCATTAAGAAGTATACATCTTTCGCCACATTATTTTCATTGTTAGCTGGTCCGTCTGCATATGGCTGGCACAAACCGCCTTCTACGGAAATGGTTGGATAGTATCTCTCATACTCTTCCCTATCATCTCCCCACATACCAAGGAAAATCAGGCATAGACTCCATACCCCTTTTCCCGCCATGCGGACAGAACTTGCCTTCCAATGCCAAGCAGCATCAGATTGATTTACGTAGGTATCACTAATACCAATGGCACCTGTATAGCCAATATTTCCATCCACAATGACGATTTTCTGGTGATTACGGTAAGTAAAATATTGGCGTACCAGGTTCTTTTGTAAAGTGTTAAAACGTTTCATTTTCACATTTGGATATGCAAGTAATTCATCTAAACTATTATCTGCAAGTTTTAAAATAGTTCCTGCATCATCATAAATCAGACGAATTTCAACTCCATGCTTTGCACGGTCGATCAAAACACTTTTCAGTTCTTCTAATACTGCCCCATCGGCTAGCAAAAAGAAGCTGACAAAGATAAACTTCTGCGCTGACCTGCAGTCCTCTTTAATTCTTGCAAAGGTATCTTCTCCCGTACTTATATACTCGGATGTAGTATCCCTATAAACTGGATATCCTTGATGGTTCAAATAACGCGAAACTGCTCGTGGTTCCACTTTCTGTTGTGCTGTTTCATCTACTTCTTGGCGCAGATTGGCAGCGTGAATCTTTCTTCTTATTTTTTCATGGTGTTTATGATGAATACCTTCTTCACCCCACAATGCATAGATAATATGACCACCTATTGGAATAAGTAAAATGACTAATATCCAATAAATCTTATATGCACTATTTCGATTGTCGGATAACAAAGGTATCATAGATAAAATCCCAATTGCTTCAATCAGGATATACGTATAGACAGTATTGGAATGAACCCATACTGAAAGTCCTGAAATAAGAATTAACTGAATAAATAATACAAGTATAAGGGCTAAACAACGTGTAATGGCATTGAAGTGTCTTTTAATAAACATCTAGTCCTCCTGTTTTCTAATATGTTTTATTATATGGGAGCTCGTACCATTATGTCAACTATTAGAAGACACTTCCTACCTGTTAGTCCTCCTTAATACGACCTTTCTTCACATTAGGTTCAAGGAACTTTTCCATAGCATACTTCCAAAGTGTTTCGGAGCCTTCTGCGGTACGTTCATTTCGCTTTAGAATCTGGCTTAAATGAACTCCATGTTCCGTCCATGCCTTACCGTCTGTTTCAGCATTTAACATCATCGGCTGCAGATTGTCCATAGTTCTTGCAAACTTTGCTTCTTTGGTTTCTCTTGCTTCAAACTCATCCCATAGCTCTCTGAATTTCTTTGCCTGATCTTCTGGAAGCATCCCAAAGATACGTTCTGCTGCTTTTACTTCACGTTCTCTTTGTGTCTGTTTTCCTACTTCGTCATAGGCATAGGTATCTCCGGCGTCTATTTCCACAATATCATGAATCAAGAGCATTGTGATTGTTTTCAAAACATCAATTTCTTCATTGGCATATTCGCTTAATAACACGGTCATGATTGCCATATGCCATGCATGTTCTGCATCGTTTTCTTTTCTTTTGGCATCTGAGATATAGGTCTGTCGTCCAATCATTTTTTCCTTATCAATTTCTTTAATAAACTGAAACTGCTGCTCTAATCTATCCATTTTAAACTTCCTCCTTTTTGCTCTTTCTGTTTTATTGTAATTCTTTTTCGCGTTACGATCAATCTAGTGAAGTAATTCTCCCATTCCTATGTTATAATAAGTTGAAATGAAAATCTATTACATTACAGGAGGATTATTATGAAAACAATTGCAAGTTTTACAATCGACCATCAGAAGCTGCTTCCTGGTGTTTACGTTTCCAGAAAAGACAGCGTTGGAAATGATATTGTTACAACGTTTGATATTCGTATGACGAGACCGAATCATGAACCTGTTATGAATACAGCTGAGATGCATACTATAGAACATTTGGCGGCAACATTTTTAAGAAACCACCAAGAATTCGGGTCTAAAATCGTATACTTTGGACCGATGGGATGTAGAACCGGATTCTATCTGATATTAGCTGGTGACTACGAATCAAAGGATATCGTTGGGCTGATGAAAGAACTTTATACCTTTATGGCTGAATTTACTGGGGATGTTCCTGGTGCTTCTGCTGTAGAATGTGGTAACTATCTTGATATGAATTTGCCAATGGCAAAATATCTGGCTAAGAAGTTCTTAACGGAAGTGCTTGATAGAATTGATGAAAGCAGACTTGTTTACCCTGAATAAAAACCTTTCTATTAAGAAAAAAGACTGATGCACTCATTTTAAGTGCATCAGTCTTTTTTATCCACTTACAAATCCGTTTTAACCTTTGGAAGATTCCAACGATACTTCGTTGCCAGCATTCGTAACAAGACCACAATTATAATCGTTATCACAACTGCTAAGTTTACTGATACTTTACATTTTCCCATAATATAATACGCAATTCCCCCTGCAATAGATGCAACTGCATAAATATGTTTCTTCAGTACAAACGGAATTTCACTTACCATTAAATCGCGGATTAATCCTCCTCCAGTTCCTGTAACCACGCCAAAAAACACTAAAATTACCATGTCCTGAATTCCTGTTCCTGCCGCTACATCCATTCCCGTAACCGTAAACAGTCCTAGTCCAAGTGCATCAAAAATATTATTGATACGATCTACTGTCTGTTGATTCTTCTGATAGATATCATGACTGAAAAACGCAAGCAAAAACACAATCAGCGAAGATACGAACGCGATTGCCAACATTGGCAATGCCTCAAAAATACGTGGCGGTGTATAACCTAACATAACATCACGAGTCATTCCACCACCAACTGCTGTCGTCATTCCTAATAGAATGACACCAAATAAATCGACTTGTTTTCGTACTGCTACCATTGCTCCTGAAATTGCGAATGCAATCGTTCCCAGAATTTCAATGCTACTCAGCACATTCATAGTTATTGTGTTCATACCATATCTTATGCGAACTATGAAAACTAGTGTATAGTCCGTTATGCCTTTCTAACTTCCCTATTTATATATATCTTCCCTAAACTCTCTGATTACCATTACCATACCGACTACGGCTGCCATAAAGTCTGCAACTGGTCCCGCGTACATAATCCCATCAATTCCGACAATCAGTGGGAAAACGACCATTAACGGTAACAAAAAGATAATCTGTCTTGTCAAAGATAAAAAGATACCTCTTCTTGGTTTTCCAATTGCCGTAAAGAAGTTTGACGTAATTGGCTGAACAAAGTTTAAAAAGGTAAAAAACAAGAAGATTTTAAAATAATTAATTGCAAAAGTAAAATACACTTCTGAACCATTTCCGAAAACAGAAATGATGGCTCTTGGATATATCTGGAACATAGCAAATGCTAGAATAGAAATAACAAAACCATAGATAACTGCTATTCGATAAGCTTCCCGCACTCGCTTGTATTTTCCAGCGCCGTAATTGAAACTTACGATCGGCTGAAGTCCTTGAGAAATACCTATGATAAAGGAGAAGAATACCATATTCACCTTTGAGATAATTCCTACACATGCAATTGGAATTGACTCTCCGTACACAGATCGGGAACCGTAATATTTTAGAGAATTGTTCATTACAATCTGCACAACCATCATGGCAACTTGATTACTAAATGGTGCCGCCCCAAGAGAAGCTATTTTTGCAATGTATTTTCCTTGTATCCGAAAATGTTTTCTTTCCAATTTCACCGTTTTGTAACGTCTTAGATAAAAGATTACCATGGCACAAGAAACAATTTGCCCAATTATTGTGGCAAATGCAGCTCCTGCCATTCCCCAATGAAGTCCGAATACAAACACAGCATCTAAAATCGTATTAATAACGGCACCTGCCATGTTGGAAAGCATCGTAAATCGTGGACTGCCATCTGCTCTTATAAGATGTCCACCACCTGTTGCCAATATTAAAAATGGGAAACCGATTGCTGTGATTTCTGTATATGTCTTTGCATATTCAAGGACATTGGCTGGTGAACCAAAAAAATGAAGTAAAGGTGTTAAGAACAGTTCTGTAAAGACTGCTAATACAACCCCTAGCCCAAATAGCATAACTGCAGAGTTGGCGATAAAGTAAGGCGCTTTCTCCTTGTCACCCGCTCCTATTGTTAAGTTGTATGCACTTGCTCCACCAATCCCAAACATAAGAGCAATTGCAACACAGGAAATAGATAAAGGAAATGCAATATTCGTTGCAGCATTTCCTAAATCTCCAACGCTATTTCCGATAAAAAACTGGTCTACAATATTATACAATGCACTTACTAACATTGCGATAATACTCGGAATTGCAAATTGACCTAATAATTTCTTTACTGGTACCGTACCCAGTGGATTATTTTTTATTGTTTCTTCCATGTCATTCCACCCGTTCATCTTAATTTGTACTTTTAGTTTATCCATTCGTACAATTTTCTTGCACAACTAACCAAGTTTAGTTGATTTTCAAGCGAAAGTCAAGA
>CALFNR010000230.1:0-15119 GCA_937903005.1 uncultured Lachnoclostridium sp.
TAACATTTTATAGTCTTGAATATGCTCACTTGTGTATGTTTTGCCACAACACGTATAAGCACTAATTACTAGTGTTTCTTTCAATATTCCCCTCCATGAAATGAAAATTTCAGTCTAACCAATGTTCTCTTGCCTTCATCCAATTTTTAAAATCATCAATTGTAAACTCTTTTGATTCAATATTATCACGCAATAATACTGTATAATGTGGTACATCTTCGTTTAAATTCTGATCCAAGAAATCATTAATTACAGCAAATGCATTATAAATGCCTAATTCATACGCTTTCTTTTCAGATTCAGTCATACCAGTACAAACGTTTACTTCTGTATCTTCCAATACTTTCTTATACGTATTAATACTTTCTACTGTTACCATAGGTTCATTTTCTTCGTCTAAAAATGATTTCTTATTCATCTAACATATCCTCCAATTGCTCAATTTTGGTTCTTAATATATCATTTTCTGAATCCAGAGAACAATTTTCATCTTGTAATCTTTCATTTTCTTTTTCTAAATCATAAACCTTATCTAATAGTTCCTGATATTCTTCATCACTATGTATCGGAATTAGCATCTCAATTTCATCTGCTAAATCTTGATTGTAATAACTTCTCACAAGACAAGCAGCATCTTGAAGATCATTTACCTCTTCCCAATTATCTTCAACTAAAATCATATATTATCACCCCAACTAATTACATAATACCATTCATTATATTGTGATCCAGATTCCACTTTATAACCCAAACTTTCGATTTGTTTTTGAGATTCATTGCTCAATTTATTTAAAGTAATACGAAATTTACCTTTTTGAATAGCATTAGAAATTTCCTTTGAAACCTTCTCCATTTCTTCTGTTGTATTATTTTGAATATTTCTTATTGTTCTATCGTAAGCTGTACTTGCATTTATCATAATTATTCAATTCCTTTCTTGAAAGAGAACTTTCATCTGTCAATTTTCTTATAGAAGATACATGATTCTTCATAATTATTTGCATTTACACAACTACTACAATTACTACATTTGTTATTAGACAGAAAAGCATTTAACGTACACGTGATACAACTACACCTTTCACATTTATATCTTTCAAATTTAAAAGTAATATTATCCATTACTTAATTCTCTCTTTCATCTGTTTATTTTTGTTCCTATTTTTAATATATTCGATATCTGTTGTTATAAAATATGGACAATCAATACACATTTCTGATAAATATGCTGTACTTCTTGTTCCTCCTGCTACTCCACCACAACATTCAAATGCCGCCTGCTTGGTTGATTCCATATGATCGTAGCATGATGAATAATTCCATAATATAAAGAAATCTTTAAACAAATTTTTAATTGATATAATAAAATTCTTCATCATATTAAATTTCTCCTTTTGCACCACAATTATCAGCAATAGTCCAGTCATCACACGCCATATTCTCGAGAGTATACGTAATATCTTCTGAGTCTCTAATATTGATAACTCTACCATCGTGACAGTGCATCATAACTTCATTACCATCCAGTTCCCACCAACCTGTCCAATGTTTTCTTTTAATCTTGTGCCCTCTTTTTAGTGAAAATAATGCACTTGCAAAATTCATAATTTACCTCCCAAATTTTGATAAAAATTTTAACCATAGCTTCTGATACCAGTGTAAATGCAAATCATGTCCCATCAGTTCAAGAAATTCTTCTGGATGTTTCTGATAATATAGGATTCTATTTTTGTCTATTTCTTTTCTACTCTCTGGTATTGTAGTTTCCCATTCGCCAAATTTAATTCTCATTTGCCACCACCTTCATATATTTATATCTAAATTAATTTCACAACATAATCTACAATATGTGAAATTTCACTATGTACTATTTTATCGTTGCCTTTAAAAACACGCCAGATATAAGGACTTATACCTTCATTCATTTTTTTTGCCAATTTATCCATTTTAACTTGATATTTACATGCTTTATTAGAATATTCTTTTTTCTGAATATCCCATCTTGCATTTAAAATCTTACTTTTATATAGCTCATATGTTTCTACACATTCTATAAATTCCCTAATTATCGAAAGCATTTTGGGAATGTTATCTTCTAACACTGGATCTTCTATAAAGCTTTCTGGATACATAACAACAACACTTTTAAATGGTATTAATCCTATAATCTCTTGCATATGATAATTTTGATAATTTAAAGCTTCCATATAAATTCATTCCTTTCTATCTTACTAATTCAAACTCTTCTCTAAATTCTTCATCTGTATAAACATTCCACATATAATAACTGTCTACATTTTTAACATACCAATGATTATAAAAATAATATGCCTTGCAATTACCTAAATATCTAATACCACAATATTTATCGTTATCTTCTTCGATAAATATTTGCTCATTTTCAAAACGAGGATTTAGTATTTTTAAAGCTTCATCTCGATTTTGTTTTGTCAAATGCACACATTCAAATTGTTCTTTCTTTATGCATCTCATAACTATTATCACCTCCTTCCATACAATGAAAAAATAATTTTATCTGTTATTTCTTACCATTCTGTCCAGTAAGCATTATTACTTTCACATAGTTCTCTTTATTCATCATCTGAATACCAACCATATAAACAATCATCTGAACAAAAATATTCTTCTCCGTCATTGATAACATATCCACTATTCATAACTTCTCCACAATTTGTACAAATTCTTACGGAATCTGATTTTTTAAATACCATAATTCTTTCATCGTTATCATGAAACGTAATAGTGTTATCTTTATCGTTGTGTCTATGACCACTTACTCTTGTAATATTTTTTAATGGTAAAATATCAATCAAAGTAAATCCATTTGTCACGATATTATCTTTTACATCTTGTACTAAATGTGGACAATCTTTATAATTATTTACATTGATCAGGAAATATCCATCATCAACAAGATATCTATGTATATTTTGAATAGTTGGAATAAGATAGGATTCTAACCAGTCTGAATATTTCATTCCTGGTTTATAAGACTGATTACCAATTCCGTAATCTTCAAGACTAAAATACGGAGGACTACTAAACGCTACACCAATTGTATTCTCCCATTCAGGTATAAATTCTTCACTACCAATAGCTCTGATATCAACTTTCGTATCAATATTACAAGCTTCTTCATAATCATTTGCCATCTGACTCAATCTTTCACAAAGAATGTAGTTTGGATCAGTACCAAAATAATTGATATTGTGTCGTAATGAGCTTAATAATCTGCTACCCCATCCACATGAATAATCATAATAATTATTATTTACATTATAATTATCCAATATTTCATCAATTGTTTTAATTGGGAAATTACTTGGTTTACTTGCGGTTTTAAATCCACATAGACGGAAAGCTGTTTCAATTTTCTTTCCTAAAGATAAAGTATCTGGATATACTTTTTTATTAGAATCACATTTTCCTGCGAAGAACTCAATTAATGGTTTGTAGTTTAAAGCTTCTTCAATAGTCCAATTGTTATAATAAACCCTTACTTTTGCCATTAAATCTTTAACATAATAGTTAGTTATTTTATCAATTTTTATACCACCAGATTGTAACTTTAAAAATTGCTTTTTGACTTCTTCAAAATCTGGTTTTGTATAATATTCTTTTCTGACTTGCTCAAATTCTTCATCTGTTAAATCTTTATGTATCGTGGTATTATATGTTTTACCCAGATAATGAATTGGGTATAGTTGTTTGTTATTTTTCAATATTCGTCCCTAAGTGCTGCGCAGCTTATCTCATGAGACTATGTATTCCTTTCTTTCAATTATTTCTTTCATGTGATTAGTTAAATCACCTGTATTTATGCAGTCTCAGCGTCCCAAAACTGCATAATTCTATGTATTTTAATGTGTTATTTCTTTCAGAAAGTCAGTAAAATCAAGGATTTTCAAGACTACGATGAAAGAAATATTTTATCAAATCATTTCTGCAACTTTTCTTGCGAAAATTTCTTTAATATTTTTGTCAATTACTTCGCGAATAACGTTTTCTGTCGCCTCTTTTACATATTCTTCTAATGTTACGCCATTAATCTTTCTATCTGGACTCCATCTATCTGCTGATACTAATTTTCCAATTCTCTTAGTCACAATCTTCTCAATTTCATCATCCAGATTTGCAATAATTACGTCTTCTACATATTTATCTACTGCAAGTTTAATTTTCTGAGTAATCTTATCACTGTCTACTTGTAGATTTAAAATTAATTTTGGTTCCGATTTCTTCATAATTTATTCCTCTGTAATACATGTATTTGTTACTTTCTTGTATACATCTTGATATAGTTCCTGTTTATCTCCGTTGTATGTGTATTCTGCATAAATGCCATCATAAATTGCAGTAGAAGCAAGCAGTTTATAGTTCTGCAATGTTTTACAACTCCATACTACAAATGTATCCGTCAAATCCATCTCTACTTCTGGATAATTTTTGTGATACCATTCAACTAATTTCTTTAAACATACTCTCTGAAAGTGATTCATTCCTGTAATAATCATAATTTTAACCCTCCACTGGTTCATATTTTTCAAACAATTTTCCCATTGTTAAATGATTGAATTTTGATAAATCCATTACACAAGCTACTACGTTATGAGGCGTAGATGCTCCTACAAAATTACACAAATACTCAGATAATGAGTAAAATTCTTCATCTTCTGAAATTCTCTCTTCTCCTGTATTCTCGATCCATCCAATCATCTTCTGATTGTTAATTGTTACTTCTCCTTTATCAAGGCTATACAATACGCTACCTGTACTACTTCTCCACCAAGCATCTTCACCTGCGTATTTCACAAATTTTTCATCTGACATATCTGAGATAATATCAAATATCTCATCATCCATTAACCAAACTTCATATCTATTACTCTTATATGTACGTACTGCTCCGTATTCTTTTGGATAGTCTAGTACGAAAAAGAATTGTTCCAAATTATTACCTAAAATTTCTTTCATATTCTCACCACCATAAATGCATAAACCATTTACCAAATAATTCCAATCCTTCGTGAATCTTGTTGTTTATTTCTTTGTATTTTTTCATACAGTCAGGATCATGAGCAAAATCAATACCATAATTATTACAACAATTATCGTTTATAATCTGCTCAAATGACCAAATCATTTTATCTAATGCTTCATCCCATTTTTTCTTCCGTATTCATTTCTTCTCGACATGGAAAACCGTTGTTTAATTTCTTAAATAATTTCAGTCTTGGTAATACAAATTTTGCAATTGTATAATCCAAATTCCATGTTTCTTTTGGATTTACATATAATCCTTGTTTCTTTAACCACTTTTACGTGTTCTTTTATTCAAATCTATCATCTCCTATACCATGAAATCGAGATTTTAAATTATCTGTCATATACATCACATTCTGTTTCAATCTGAATTTTAATAACTGATGATTCTTCAAGAATGTCTACTTTTGAAATTGGTCTTTTTTCGTATGAAATTTTAATATCATTAACATCTACATCAAATTCTGCCGCAATAATTTCTGTAATATCTTTCTCATTTAACTCAACTATTTTCTTCATATTAAATACAATCCTCCAATGCTTTAATCACTCTCTGTGTTTGTTTCTCTAACTCAATTTCCGCTTTTGCTTTGATATATTCTTTTGCAGAATCAACATCTACAGAAATGTCAATAATATCATTGTCATATGGAACACCAGTTAATTCTTCTCCATATGCAATCTCTTCAAATGGAATAACATAATATTCACCAGTATCGCCATCAGTACAACTGAATGTTAATTCTGTATTTTCATCATATCCAATTTGTTGTAGTTTTCTTATTAAATCTGCAACTTTCATTTGTCATCACCATCTTTCTTAATTCCAATATTACCTAGCCAATAAATAAATTTTGTAAACGGTCTTGATTTTGGTTTATGTTCATCAAACCATACACTTATAAAAGCAATTATGGTTAGTATTACCGTAATACAACCACCCAGAGAAAATAATATTATATATTTCATTTCTCCATTGAGATAATTTTCATCATATTCTTTGCCACGTACATCATAAGCATGTGCGAAAACAATAGAAGCAAATCCAGATACAATCCATAAAGCTATAAATGTTATAATAAAACAGACTTTTGACAATTTATCACCTACCTTAAAACGTTTGATTCATGTGTTATCATTTTTTAGTTCCCTAATACTAATCCAATCAATATTGAAATATCCATTGATTCTATACATATAAACCACTACAGGATATTCATTCTCTCTTGGACAATCAGTAATTTCATATTCATCTGTTAATGGATCATTAATTTCATGCTCATCAGAAAACTTATCGTTTGGATCTTCTAACACATACGGAACACCAAATGTGTCCATCCATTGACCTACACTATCAAATAAAGAGTCTTCTGTTCTAAATTGCTCACCGCCAAATATGACATCTTCGCCCTTCCATTGATACATTTCTTTTGCAAAATTTAAATAATCTTGATAATTTTTACATAAGCACCACCATGTATTTGATAATAAATTTGACTTACGGACTATTTTTATCACCTCTATTCAATTATAATTTATTGAATTTTAAGCAGAGATACTCTTAAACTTCACCTTTGACAACTCTCTCATTTACAGAAGCCACAAATTCGTTAATTTTCTTATAATCTGGACTATCTGGTAAACTTGTATTCTCTTTTGCATAATCCAACTTTCTTTCATATTCGTCTACCATCTCATAAAATTCAGAAATAGGTTGTTTATTTTCATCCAAATATTTACCATTGCGAATATCCATAAGCAAATCATGTTCTTTTTGTCTGTAAGTATTAATTTCTCCTTTTTCAAGAATATCCAGACACATCATATATAATCTAATTAGATGCATCATGTGTTTACCTAATTTATTCGCTTCAATTGCTTTCTGATTTCGTTTACCAATTTTCCCATATGCTTTTACAATAGCTTGCATTTCGGAAATCATACCAGAATAATCTCTTAAAGGATAATGTTCTAAATTTACATCCATGAAAATCTCAGTCTCATATCCTTCTTGAACTGATTTATCAATATACAATTTAATTGCATCATCTGGCATTTTAAAATGTCTCTGTTTAAAATCAAACATTGCATGATCAATTGTTTTAAAGATATGTTCCTCATTTTTTGCCTGACCAACTAATCTATTTGATTTATTCTCTAATCTTCTAAGCTGTTGATTAGCATATCCACCAAACGAATAAATTGCTTTCTTTGATAAAAATAATTTCTTATTATCAATAAATTCTCTACCAATTGGTGATACATAAAAATAATGTTCTGGTTTATTACCAAGTAATTCGCATGTATTTGGATTGCAATTACATAATAGTGATATTAATTTGTTAAATGCATAGATTGTAGTATCCGTTTTTTCATTTACAAACTGCTCAAAATTTTCATTTGTAAGAATCTGCATTTTACTATTTAACGCACAACCTCTAATATCAAGATCACTTGCTTCAGTATTTGTACCATATGCGTGACTTCCACCAACAGTAAGAATAATAATATTACCACCTAAATTCTTATCTTTTCGCAAGAAATCATATTCTTCACTTCTCAGTTTCTCTTTAATCTGTTCAATTGTCATAAATCATACCTCATTTTCACGGATGAAAGTTTACTTTCAACTAATCAAAAAGTGATTTTCTTCTATATTTATAAGTAACAATAATCTCATCGTCATCTTCTTCGTTTTGCTTTTCTTCATAACTATTGTTATCTCCAAGTTTATGCATTAAATATTTTATTAAATATTCAACATAACCTTCGTCCATTTCTTCTTCAAATTTGGCTTCATCATTATATAATCTTTCGAATTCACCACGGACAATACCTTTTACCATAGGGATATATTCACTTCCACTACCTGCATTAACTATATAAAATTTTTCTCCATTCCATTCAAACCAAATATTATAGTCCCAATAATATCCATCGTCATACCCTAATACTTTTAAAATTTTTACTGGTTTATTCTTATATAAAATTTCTTTCATTTATTTTTACCTCCCGCAATTTCTTTTAAACAATCATTCCATCCATTCGTATATCCTCTAAAATAATCATCATCCATCGGATCATCATCTTCTTTTTCTGGTAATTTTCTTAACGGACATATTTTAGGAATTATTGAATGTTCTCGTTTTTCTAAATTTTCAATATATTCATATAATGCCCTACAATAATATCTTCTACATCCAACTTCTTCAACACACATACATTCGTCACATGAATTAGGTTCCTCGATAAGTAATAAAACTTTACTCATTATTATTTTCTCCTATGATTTCTTCTAAACAATCATTCCATCCTTCATTGTAGTATGCTCCATAACTTCGTTTCTCTAATCTTAACGGACACCAATTAGGTTTACCTTGACAATATCCATCTTCACAATTAATTTCTTTCATCAGACTTTTATCTTTGTCATTATCCGTAATTGAACAACACGCTTCAATTCCTTCATCAAGTTCATAACAAAATTGACAATCACAACATGTTTCAGGTGTCTCCATAATTAATACTGATTTATTCATAAATTCCACCACCTTTTACAATTTTCTCGATTATTTCATCACCCTCTACACAATATATCTCAAATAAATAATTCTCCAATTGTTCCACAACATTATTTACATCATAAGCAGTTGATTGTTCTTGAACCGTTGTAATTGCTAAATGAGTAAATAAATCCATTGGACTTGCATCTTCTTCTGCGGCTTTCTGTTTATCTTTATCCCAATACCATTTTCGCATTTTTTCAATTAATTCATCAGCATCAATTAATCTCATTTTTTATTTCTCCCAATCAACACACATCCACCAAGCAATACCATAAATAACAATTCTAAAATTACTGTAAATTCATCCATTTATTTTATACCCATTATCTTTTCATATTCTTTAACTTGTTTATCAGTAGCAATTTTTAATTTACTAAGCAAATATTCACCGCACCAAGAATCTTTATATCCACATACCACAACTATATATTCATCTTCTTTGTCATCAACACATTGATAGCACGATATACTGCCTAAATTGCCTTTTAAATTTTCTGGATTATTCAAGTTGATTTCTGTGTCTGTAATTACAAATGTACCAATATCCATTGGAAATGTTTTTGTAAAACTCATATCATACCTCATTTCTGTCTATGTAGTATCTGCCAAAAGCCATATCAAACAAATATCCTAAGATTAATATTCTCTTTAACTGATTTGCAGATGGTTGATAAAAGTCAATAAACGCACCCAAAATTTCGGTTTTCTCGAAATCCATCGCGTGATAATCACAACTATTTGGGTCAGATATTCCATATTTAGAATATAATTTATCCTCACTTCTTAAACGTTGTGATTCAAAAGTTTCTTCATAAATACCTTTATAAATATTCCTTGGAATCTTTTTAAATAATTCCATTTCAAACATATTTTTACCTCCATGAAAGACGCATTTTATCTGTTATTTTCTATCCTCAACTGGAATAATCATATTAATATTCGCAAGAATCTGTAGAATATTCCACGGTCTTCCTTCAAACTCTTTGTCAATTTCAATAAATCTTTCAACAAGATCACTAATTGGAATCACTTTATCTGTATTCATCATTTCTTTTTCGTAAAAGAAATCCTCATACTCATCATATAATCCTGTTGATTTTAAATATTCAATCATTTCTTTTTCTGTCATATATTAATTCTCCATGAAAACAACATTTCAGTTATTTATTATCTAATAATTCTTTTGGGCAATATACAATTTTCTTACCTGCTTTTTGAGCTTTGCGGATAGTAGACCAAACACCACCAGATTTATTACCATCCCAAATCGCCAATATTACATCCGAATGGTCAACAACATATTGATCTCTTACATTGTCACAACCTCGATAAAATTCTTCTGAAAGTTCTACCCATTCATCCGCTTTCATTTTTAAATATTTGAAATATTGATGAGATGAATTATAATCTTTGCACGGAAGAATACAGTGTAATTTAACACTATGTATATAATGACTTTTATATACATCTGCAATAATCGCAAATGCTATATCACTTCCAGAAGCCATTCCACAATATAAATCTAATGGTTCATTTTTATCTGCGCAAATTGTTATATATTGACTTAATTCATGTTGAATCCAATATCTAATACGTTCCCATTCTTTACTTGCTTCATCTTCTGATAAACCCAATCGTTGATTTCTATGTCCTGTTATTCCTATTCTCATTAATATATTCTCCAATTCTCTCCATGAAACTGCCGTTTTAACATTAATGTCCAATCATTTTCTTAGTAATTTCTTTATATTTTGCCTTATAACCATATTCCCATTTTGAATTTAAGACTGTAAGAACAGAATTTTCTACATCATTTGAAAATCCAATTAAACAGTTTGCGTATCCATATTGTGTATCTTTATCAAAATCATAAGGATTATGAATTTTTACTGTTCTAATTTCTTTTAACTTTTTAACACACGCATTATGGCTATATGGTAATGTCACTAAATAATATTTTCTATTTCTTCGATCCATTATTTATCTTCCTCCACCCTTTCAAAATATTCATCTTTCCATTTCATAACAATTCTAAAATCATATGAACTATATCCTATGTGGTAATAATCTTCTCCAATTTTCTTATATTTTAATGAATAATATGGTTTATCTGCTATTACTTCAAAAATTTGTTCTAACTCAGTTACTTTTGTTTTTGGATAGTTCTTAATATCTCTATTTGTTTTGTCCACTTCTTAATTCCTCTAATCTATTTTCTGCTTCTTCTTTAGTGGCAAATACTGAAATCCCCCACACATTACGCATTTCAGCATTAAAACAATTTGAAAAAATTGTTGCATTTTTACCTGTCATACTTGTGTAAATACAATAAACTATTGTTCCTAATGGCACTGGAAGTTTTAATAATAAGCCCTGTTCTTCTAAGTCTTCATAAGTGGCAAGCTTATCTAGTGCTGTTTTTATTTTTTCTCGTCCTTCATTAGTTTGACAATCAAATGAGTGCGCACTATAACTACAACTAGAACCTTTTAGAATAACTAATTTGTTATTATTAGTTCTCTTAGTTAATCTTTCCATCTGCTTTACCTCTCAAACTCAATCTTCTCACCAATATATTTCTGAATAATATCACTCAACTCATTAGAATATGTTCTGACCACATAATCTGTATCAACCTTAATTTCAGTAATTACATTGTTCTCATTTACCCAAATTGCACCTACTGTACCACCAGGAACACGAATTGAGATGCAATCAAAATTTCCTTCTCCTCTATAATCTGCAACATAATGTCTATAATGTCGATATTTCTTCGTATCAAATCCTGCACACTGATCCAATTCTTCGGTCAAATTACAATAATACTCTTTATAACTTAGAATATTTTCTTTTTCTTTTAAATTCATATATTCGCCCTCTTTAGCATACTATATCTGGTATATTTTTAGATTTCATATACTAGATATAGTACTGAATTCACCATGAAACCCGTGTTTCAACTAATTGTATTTTTCTTCTATACAATCAGCTTCTTTGATAGTAAGATTTCTTACGGCATTAAACTGATCTTTATATGATAAATCATCAAACTCGTATACTGTCATCTCTTTTAGTTCTTCTAATGAATATAATTTATTTTCCATCATATTTTCATCACTGATAATACAAGCAAGACTAATACCGTTTTTATCTTTATAGAATTTATAATCCATAAATCCAGTTGATTTGTTATTCACACTATCATACAATCTTTGTCTAAATTCTGAAATTTGACACATATATTCTGCTAAAATACTATATGATTTTGCTGCTCCAATTGCTGTACCGCCATAACTTTCTTTAAAAATCGAATCATCCTGTAAAATACTTTGAACATAAATGTATTTACCATTTGTCCTTTCTAAAACTTCTTCCGTTTCTTTACCTGAAATATATCCTTTACCAAGCATCCAAAATAATAGCGGCGTTCCATTTACAATACGCTCATTATAATCAATATAATCTTCGCCAGCTTCTTCCATAAATCTCTGAAATACACAATAACATAAAAATGGTTCTTTTAATTCATCTGGTGATTTAATAATATAACTCATAATTTTATACCTCCCTGAAAATTGTATTTCATCTTAATTTTTATATGTAAATAGTTTCTCTATTGTCTTTTCTCCTACAATTCTATCTGACTTTTGTAAAACTTTACGTTCTTTTTGCCAAATACATTTAAAATCATCTGGCATATTATATTCACTTACTAACACAATATTATTTTGGGAAAGCTGTCGAAGAAAATCGTAGAACTCATCATAATTGATATTTTGGATAGAATATTGTTTTGTATTTTTATAAGGTGGGTCCATATAGAATAAGCAATCTTTATAATTTGCAAAATTTTTATAATCACAACACATAAATTTTATATCTTGCAATAATGCAGAATCTTCTTTTAAATTTTTAATTCTTTCTTGATAAATATTACGCTTCCCTGTTTTATCTCTTCCATATCCACCATCAAAATATCTACCACCGTAAGATCCACAATATCCAATTAAAGCTGTATATGCTTTTGAATATTTATCAGTACATTGTTTTCTATTTTCTCTAACCTCTGCATAATGTTCAAAACTGCAATCATCAGGTGCAATAGAAATGGATGGATCGGATTTTACATATTGTAATAATGCAATTAATTCATCATTTATATCTGACGCAATTTTATTTTCACATTTAATTTTTTCAATAATTGAGCAACTTCCACACATAGGCTCTATGTATGTCTTAATATTATTATCGTCAATATACTTTTGAATTATTGGTACTAAAAATTTTGAAATTCTGTTTTTACTTCCCTGATATACCATCTATTCTCCATTCTTTAATCCCATTTCCATATATAACTCATCTACCGCATTACCCTTACGCTGTAAACAGTTATATATCTTTTCATCAATAGTTCCTTTACCCTGTAAAATAATGTATGTACA
This sequence comes from uncultured Lachnoclostridium sp., assembly GCA_937903005.1. Lineage (GTDB taxonomy): Bacteria > Bacillota > Clostridia > Lachnospirales > Lachnospiraceae > Clostridium_AI. The sequence continues at coordinate 13,073 of CALFNR010000230.1, forward strand.
TTTATTCTCTTGACCAATTCTATGAATACGATCTTGACTTTGTTTAAATTCTTCATAGCTAAAACTCATAGAGTAATAGATGTTATATGTACAATTTACAAATGTAAGTCCAAGTCCTAATAACTTCGGGTGTGTAAATAATCGTTTGATTTTATTATTCTTAAAATCTCTGATAACATCGTCACGATTCTTCGTCTTAGAAGTAAGTCCTACACCATTATATTTCTCTGCCAACTGCTCAATCTCATGTTGAAACTGACACCAGATAATTACAGGTTTATCGCCTACTTCTTCAAAACAATCCTCCAATACTTTATTTTTACTTGTATCAAAATCTGTTATTGTGCCATCTTTATTAATTACGAATCCACTTACTATTTCTCTAAGTTTCATCAACTTCGCAGTAAATTCAAACTTAGACCACTCATTGATATTGTCACGAATATTCTGTAACATATCTTGATAATACTTGTTCTGTTCTTTTCCCAAAGAAAATTTCTTAACTTCAAATACTTTCGGTGGTAAATCAACACAATCTTCTTTCTTTAGGAAGACTGATTTCTCACGTAAACGATTATAATACGCTTGCTTATTCTCATCTGTTTGATACCAATAGTGCGGATCAGACAAGTCTTGCGTGAAATAGCGGGCTTGATAGCCAAAGTAATTATTACCAAATACTTCTGCGTCAACAAATTTCATTTGTGGGAATATTTCAAGATTTGAGTTTGGTGTGGGAGTACCACTAAGAACAAAACGATGTGGAATTACAGTGATTAGCTGTAATAGATAATTGGTAATTTGAGAAGTCATATTTTTCATTACTTGGCTTTCATCTATAATCGCACATTGAAAATCCATTGACATAACTTCGTCTTTTAGAATTTTGAAACTGTCATAATTCATAACATAAATGTCTGAATCTGTATGTAACGCTTCAAGTCTTTCTTTTCTTGTATTGCCATGACAATTAATGATTCTTAAATCTGGATAGAATTGTTTACAATCATCCATCCATGCGGTTTCAATTACAGATAACGGACATAACACTAATGTTTTACCATAATGTTTTGCAATTTCAATCCCCATCAAAGTTTTTCCTGTACCCGTATCTGCAAATATACCATAACAACCTGCGTTCAGTGCCGTATTTACAATTTCTTTTTGATATTTTCTTAGATGTGGAGATAGCTCATACTGAACTATCTCCTTTTCTTCAACCTTAATATCAGAAGGAACTAAACCATATTGTTGCAATTTAGGTAATGCGGAATCTGGAAATTCCCATTTACCTGCTTTAAATTTTCTCCCCTCAATGGTTCTCACATAAGGGATTTTCTCTACTGGAATCTCTAGTGAAATCATTCAGCAACTTCCTCTTTTACAGAATCTTTTAGTTTCTTAATTTCAGACTTTTTCATACCAAGTGCATTTAACTGAGCTTCAAGTTCTTTAATCTCTGCACGAAGTTCTTTCTTTCTATCTCTCATCTGCTTCTGTTCTTCTTTTTCAGCTTTTCCTTTTTCTTTATTAAGTTCTCCAATTGCAAGCTGTTCTTTAAAACGATCAATCATTTTATCGTGATTATCGTCACATTCAAAAACAGAATCATCCCATTTATCAAAAATATCTTGTGCTGCATTGTAGAATTTTTCATTTAATTCAATTCCAATAGCATTTCTACCATTTTCAATCGCAGCTCTATTTGTTGTTCCACTACCTGCAAATGGATCAAGTACAACATCACCAGGAACAGAATATAACTTGATTAATCGTTTGCATAATTCATACGAATAAGGTGTCATATGATTTGCACCGCCAACTGATGTATTAGGGATTTTCCATACACCAGAAGCATATGTAGCCCACTCTTCAAGAGTAATATCTGAACCGCTTTCTTTTTCCATTTCACCAGTTGTACTCTTTTTATACACATATACATATCCAAAGTTTGCTGCGATAATTGCATCCCTTACTTTAAGATTTCTATACCATAATGAGCCATCTGAAATCATAGCTCTCTGTGGTGTATATTTCTCCCAACAGA
>CALFNR010000231.1:0-4765 GCA_937903005.1 uncultured Lachnoclostridium sp.
TATAAGTGTTTTATTGTGGCAATTCTTAGCAAAACATTATATAATAACAGTAATATTTTTTATAATTTACACAATTTTATATTTACTATAATCAGATTAAAAAATAAATAGGAGGTTATATAATGAAATCAATTCGAACCAAAATTTCTTTCACCTTAATTCTATGTACATTAGTGTCCATTATAATTTGTGGTGGCATCAGTATCATCAACACTGCTAGAAAAGTTTCTAATGATTCAAGCAGACAAATGCAACTGACTTGTCAAAATGAAAGCAACGGCTTAAACGCTACATTAAAAGAAATCTCAGATTCAGTGAATACACTATCCAGTATTTCTCTTTCCTATCTCGATGATGTCCAAAAATTCAAAACTGATAAGACTTACGTAGATTCCTATACAGAAAAACTAAAACCGCTTTTTCGGCAATTTGCTAAGAATACGGAAGGTGTGATGACAGCATACATTCGTTTTAACCCTGATTTTGCCTATCCAACTTCAGGATTATTTCTTACTCATAATGACTCTAAAAGTGCTTTCAAGTTCACAACGCCTACAGATTTCTCTAAGTATGACAAATCTGATTCTGAGCATGTAGGCTGGTATTACGTTCCTGTCGAAAGCAAAACTCCTATGTGGATGACTCCATACCGAAATTCCAATCTAGGAATCTATATGACTTCCTATGTAGTACCTATTTTTATAGATGGAGAATCCATCGGTGTCATCGGAATGGACATCGACTTTAGTTTATTTACAGATATCGTGGAGCATGCATCTATTTTTAAATCAGGATATGCCTTTTTGACCGACTCTAATGAAACGATTGTTTACCATAAGACATTAGATAATGGCACCTCAATTAAAGAGGTCTCCCCTTCTTTACATAAGAGCATACAAAATGCGAAAAATCCAAATAGCACTCTTGGCTACACATATGAAGGCAAAACAAAATACTTATACTCAACCTTATTAAGCAATGGAATGCATTTTAACATGACAGCAACGAAGACAGAGATTTATCACGATGCATACAAGATGGCACTTCTGATTTTGAGCGGCTCCTTTGCAGCACTGATTATATCCGTTATTATAGGTCTGTTTTTCGGCCAGTATATTGCAAATCCAATTCTAAAACTGAAAGATATTGTTGTACAAACAGCCCAATTCGATTTTACACCTTCCAAATATGGTACAAAACTTTGCAATATTAAAGATGAGACTGGGCAAATGGCACGTGGGATTCGTGAAATGCGAAACAATCTAAGGAAAATAACATCGGATATTCAAGACACCCAGTCCACATTAACACAAAGCATGCTTGACCTAATGGACACCTCCAATCAGGTAGCAAAAATGAGTGAAGATAATTCTGCTACTACCGAAGAATTATCCGCTGCTATGGAAGAAACAGCCGCTACCATGGAAAGCATTGAAACTACTATGCAGACCATTAAATCAGAATCCGAGCAAATAAAAGCCAATTGTGACAATGGTGCTTCTCTTGCAAGTGAAGTTAAAGTTCGTGCCAATCAACTGAAACAGGATACAAAAAAGGGAAGCGAACAAACAAGACAAATGTATGATAACCTGTTAACTAAAACTGAAACTGCAATCGATAAGGCCAAAACAGTCGAGCAGATTAATCAGCTTGCTAATGTCATTTTAGACATTTCTGAACAAACGAATCTGCTTGCATTAAATGCTTCCATTGAAGCTGCAAGAGCTGGCGAGGCTGGAAAAGGATTTCAAGTAGTTGCTTCTGAGATCGGAAGTCTTGCTACCCAGACAGCTTCTACTACCGAAACAATTAAGAGTACAATTGTTGATATTCACTCTGTGGTGGATAACATGACCGAGTGTCTCAAAGAATGTACCAATTTCTTGAATACTAATGTATTAACAGATTATGATGAATTTTTAGCAACATCTGAGCATTACGCCAATGATGCTCAAAATTATGAAGAAGGCATGTCTGCCATAAAATGTTCTATTGAATCCTTATCGAAGGCTATCGAAGACATCTCTGAAGCCATTAATGGTGTAAATATTACAGTGGAAGAAACTTCAGTTGGTATTACGGATATCGCCAGCAAGGCACAAGATACTACGATGGCAATTGAGAATAACAACACTCACATTCAGGCAAATGATGAACAAATTAAGAAACTGCAAGGAATTCTTGAAATGTTCCATATGAAATAAATAGGAACAATGCGTGAATACCAACAGATCGCAAAACAGGTAGAGAATCGCTTCTCTACCTGTTTTTTTATGTCTAAGAACTCAAGATTTCCTAAGAGAATTCATGAAAATGGATTCCCTATTTTACAATCTTCCCATCATAGTATACAACTACATTTCCATCTGTAATACCTTCTATACTAGACCAGTCAGCATTGTTCATACGTGTCTGGATGCTTAATGTGCTTTGACCTGGTTCAATTGTTACGGCTTCATCAAGTGAGATTTCAACGTAATAACCAGCGTTTGTCTTTACAAACTTGCCGTTTACAGCGTCTGCAAACTGATGATACCATGGATTGTTGTTATAGTTAATGCCTGCATAATCACAATAGAACTTCATATTGTCCGCATCTGCACTTGAGAAATAATAACGAACAGATAATTTAGATGTATCGATTGCTTTTTCGCCTGCTGCTGTTAATTTATAAGTTTGAATTAAACTGCTTCCGTTTACCTTGGTGTCTACATCTGCTCTCACTGCTACATCCGATACTTTATCTGCATTATCAACAAATTTCATTTCTGCTAATGCACGAACTAATGTAGAGTTCCAGTAAATATCAACTTCATTGGTTGAATAGGATTCTGCATGGTCTAAGTAACATTTTGCTGGAGCTTTGCCTTGAAGATAGGCTTTTGCATAGTTATCTTCTAACTGTTTGTTAGGACCGCCAACTAAAGCACCTTTGATTGCTTCTCCTGCAACGAAGGATGGTCTATGATGAGGATTCTTTGGTGATACTGCACCGTATCCTGTTACATAAGAAGTACCAACTGCATTTTTACCTAATACATAGTTTACATGCTCTTTTGCACATGCAAGGAAGTCTTCATTTCCTGTGATTTCATATGCATCCATTAAAATTGCAGCATTATTTAATGTGGACATGTTGCTGCCCCAATAGTAATTTAAGTCATTGGCTGTTCCATATGCATCTTTCTTAGCTAAATCTAAGAAGTAATATGCCTGTCCAGCTACTGCGTCTTTTACTGCTTTTGCTGTGTCTTCGTCTTGGTCTTTACAGCTTAAGTAAATCTTGTTACCATAGCTGCCTACTGTCTGCCATCCATATTCGGATTTTACACCATCTGCAACATATGCTTTAAAGTCATCATTATACTTGGAATCACCTGTTGCTTTGTATAAAGAAGCAGCTGCCCAGTATCTTTCATCACTGTCACTATAATCTCCATATTCACCAGTAACAATACCTTCTGGATTTACTACTTTTTGGTCTGGCTTGTCAGCAAGATAGTCGTAAGCTTTTTCACCTGCTGCAAGAATTGTTTCTGCAAAGTCTTTATCGATATCCTTAAAGATATCATATCCCATTCCCATAACTGCTGCAAAATCGCCTGTTGCAGTATTGGTGATTGGGCAAACGATTAATTCGCCTGTTTCTTGATCGGCTGGGATAGAACCTGGGAAGTTGGCTGTTGTTACTTTATGGTAAACACCACCATTTTCCTTATTCTGCATCTTTAGAAGCCATTCTAACTGACCTCGAATTTCATCAATCATATCAGACTGACCATTTCCACTTTCAGGGATATTATATTCATCTGTAAATGCATCTGGATTTGCTTGATACGCAATCATTAAATCGGCAACTGCTTTGGATGTTGCAACCACATATCTTCCATAGTCACCAGCATCGTGCCATCCACCAGATACATCCATGTAATCCTCTGTTCCATAGATACGTGCTTTTGCTTGATGGCAGTCACCATGAGCGAATTTTCCACCTAATTCTTCAGTAATTCCATTTCCACATCTCTGTAAATAGAAGAAACGTGTTGCATCTTTTAATACATCATCAAAGATATGTTCACCAATTTCAAACTCATAGGATTTTCCTAATCCGTCAACGGCTATGTAATATTTACCTGGTTCTGTTACGGAAGAGAAATCTCCTAAGTAATCTGTTTCACCAGCAGATTTATTGTCAATACCTTCTCCGATTTCACCTTCGAATACAACGCAGCCATCTTCTGCACTTATCACCTGGAATGTAGTTCCTACATTTTCTCCACGAAAAACAGCCGTCTTCTTGGCATCTGGTTTGTAACCAACCTGATTTACGTTAATTGGGTTTTCTTGTTCTTCCGCATCTTCATAAACAATTGCACTGCCGTCGATTAACTCTAAATCTACATTATCAATTGTTACCGTATGTGGTTCTAAATCTTTATCATCGTAGATACCCATATTAAAGAACAATGCTGGTGCACGATCTGTTGCATCTGTCATGGTAAACTCGATTGTTACTTTCTGTACATCTTCATTTACTTCAATTCTATCACTTGTGTATGCATGATAGTCACCGCCATTTAACTGGATACCATACTCAAGTTTACGCGCTACTGTTGAACTGATATCAAATGATAAACGGTATTTTCCGTTTTGATATAATGTAAATCCAGAACCACAGCTTGCCTGCACACTGTAATTCAAAGTGCCAACGCTGTCAATGTCACAAACTAATGCTCCATCTTTTGCTCCGATTGCAGCTTTACCA
>CALFNR010000232.1:0-5597 GCA_937903005.1 uncultured Lachnoclostridium sp.
TATATTGCGAAAATGGATTACTATATATTGTGGCATCATTCTTGACTATGATGTTTTCATTTGTTAAAATATCAATTGAACAAAACGAAGTAAGGAAAATATTTTAGATTTATGCTATGTAAATAGTGGAAGGGGATAATTTTTATCATGATTAAAGTAGTCAAACGAGACGGGGAAATCTCTGAGTTTAAACTAGAAAAAATCAAGAATGCCATTACGAAAGCATTTCAAGCAACTGAGAATGAATATACAGAAGATATTATCAGCTTACTATCACTTCGAGTCACTTCTGATTTTCAAAAAGATATTATAAATCAAAATGTACACGTAGAAGATATACAAGACAGCGTGGAAAGTGTATTAGAGAGTACAGGGTATACTGAAGTTGCAAAAGCATACATACTGTATCGTAAAAATCGTGAAAAAATTCGAAATATGAAATCCACTATCTTAGATTACAAAGAAATTGTGAATAGTTACGTAAAGGAAGAGGATTGGCGAGTAAAGGAAAATTCGACAGTTACTTATTCAGTTGGAGGATTGATTTTACATAATTCTGGGTCTATTACAGCCAATTACTGGCTTTCAGAAATATATGATGAAGAAATTGCCAATGCCCACAGGAATGCTGATATACATATTCATGATTTATCTATGCTTACAGGCTACTGCGCGGGATGGTCATTAAAGCAGCTTATTAAAGAAGGGTTAGGAGGAATTCCAGGTAAAATTACATCATCACCTGCAGCCCATCTTAGCACCCTCTGCAATCAAATGGTTAACTTTTTAGGAATTATGCAGAATGAATGGGCAGGAGCACAGGCATTTTCATCATTTGATACTTATCTTGCACCGTTTGTTAAGAAAGATGCATTAACTTATAAGGAGGTAAAGCAATGTATACAAAGTTTTATCTACGGAGTGAATACACCTTCCAGATGGGGAACACAAGCACCATTTTCTAATATTACATTAGACTGGACAGTTCCATCGGATATGGCTAATTTGCCTTGTATTGTAGGTGGAAGAGAGGTTGATTTTACATATAAAGAATGCAAAAAAGAGATGGATATGATCAATAAGGCATTTATTGAAATCATGATTGAGGGAGATGCAAATGGAAGAGGATTCCAGTACCCAATTCCAACCTACTCCATCACCAGTGATTTTGATTGGTCTGATACGGAAAATAACAGACTGTTATTTGAAATGACATCCAAATACGGGACACCTTATTTTTCTAATTATATTAATAGTGACATGGAACCTAGTGATGTGCGTTCCATGTGTTGTAGACTTCGTCTTGATTTGCGCGAACTTCGTAAGAAGACAGGTGGATATTTTGGTTCTGGAGAGAGTACAGGATCAGTCGGAGTTGTCACAATTAATATGCCTCGAATCGCTTATTTAGCGAAAGATGAAGCTGAATTTTTCGATAGACTGAAGCGTATGATGGATATTGCAGCACGTTCCTTAAAGGTAAAGCGACAAGTAATTACAAAGTTATTGAACGAAGGGCTTTATCCATATACAAAGAGATATCTTGGCAATTTTGATAATCATTTTTCGACTATTGGTTTGATTGGAATGAATGAGGTTACGCTAAATGCAAAATGGATTGGTAAAGATTTAACAGATGAAAAGTCACAGGCCTTTACCAAAAAGGTACTCAAGTATATGCGTGAAAAACTTTCGGACTATCAAGAATTGTATGGAGATTTGTATAATTTGGAGGCTACACCAGCGGAATCCACAACATATCGTTTGGCAAAACATGATAGAGAAAGATGGCCGGATATTAAGACAGCAGGAAATGAACATGATGTGCCTTATTATACAAACAGCTCCCATCTTCCAGTAGATTACACAGACGACGTTTTCAGCGCCTTGGATATACAGGATGATTTACAGACGTTATATACTTCTGGAACGGTATTTCACGCATTTTTAGGTGAAAAGCTCCCAGACTGGAAGGCGGCGGCAAAACTTGTCCGTACCATTGCTGAGAATTATAAATTACCTTACTATACTATTTCACCTACCTATTCTATCTGCAAAACACATGGTTATCTTGCAGGGGAGCATTTTGTCTGTCCACATTGTGGAGAAAAGGCAGAAGTATACAGCAGGATTACAGGTTATTACCGACCAGTACAAAATTGGAACGATGGGAAGAGTCAAGAATATAGGAATCGAACTACATATAAAAAGATAGATTTTGCTTCTCACAAGCCAGTGGAAGTGATAAGACTAACAGATGATAATAAAGTCGAACTTCATGTAAATGACGATTTACTTGAAGATGGCATGTATCTGTTTACAACAAAGACTTGTCCCAATTGCCAAATTGCAAAAACAATGCTAGAAGAGATACCATATGTAACAGTAGATGCGGAGGAGAATCCTGGACTTGCAATGGAATATGGCATAATGCAAGCACCAACTTTGCTCATTATGCACAATGGAGTTATTAAAAAGTGTGCAAATGTATCAAATATCAAGTCCTATCTAGCGGATAACGCTTTTGTGCGAAAATAGGAAACCGTTGTAAGATATTGTGTTAAGGTTTGTTTCATGGTATAATAGAACTAATTATGAAGTTTGTAATAGGTGCGATTTAAGTTAAGGAGTTTTGTTATCATGGAAGATGTACAAAGAGTAGACAGTGAATATAAGTATGGACTTGAGAAGTACAATGCTTTAATTGAAATGGATTGTTGCTGCTTTTTTGAGTATAACATCGGAGCAGATCGGTTAACATTTTCAAATAACATGGTAATTCCGGAATTAAGTGGAAAGGTTATTGAACATAGTACCTTCCAGATGTCCAGCATAATTGTAGATAGAGATGTTCCAATTGTAAATGAGTTTTTGCATTTTGCAAGTGAGAGTCCAGTGGAATTTCGGATTAAGGGTTTTGTACAGAATGCAATTTGGTGTCAAGCAAGAGGCAATGCAATTAAAGATGACGAAGGTAATACAATTGCTTTCGTTGGCTACATTTTGAATATTGACGAACAGAAAAGAGAAAAGGAAGAGCAAACTACCAGAAGTAGAATGGATTCTTTGACTGGTGTTTGGAATCAGCTTGCTGTGAAAGAAATCATTGACGGTATTTTACATACAAGTGATTCCGGTGAGCGTTATGCTTTTATGATTCTAGATTTAGAGGAGTTCGATACTTTAAAGCAGAGACTTGGTTTTTTGTTTGGTAATGTTGTACTTAACAATATTGCTGTAAATCTAAAAAAGCACCTATCAGAAGGAGATATTATTGGGCGGGTAGGAGAAGATGAATTTGTGCTTTTCTTCAGTAATGTAGAAACTGCTGCAGAAGTCAAGGGAAAAGCGGAGCTTCTGGAAAAAACAGTTCAGGATACCTATATTGGTGAAAATCTTGACTTGAAGATTTCCTGTAAAATAGGAATCAGCTTTTTTCCAGAGCAAGGAACAAGATATATTGAGTTATTTTCAAAGGCAGATATCGCTTTATTTGAAGCAAAGCAGAAGGAAAGAGTATGTAGTGTTTATCACCGAGATAATCTTGTACTTCCAAAGCTGTCTAGTGGTCAAATTTATTACAATGCATATGATACATCAGAGTTAAACTCTTATGCCAAGAGTGAGACAAATATGGATTTGGTTCAATTTGCTATGGACTTGCTCTCCAATACAAAAGATGTTGGAAGTGCGGTAAATATGCTTTTGGACAAAATTGGGCGAAAGTTTCATGTTAACAATGTAATCGTTGTAGAACAAGAAAAGAATAAAGTTGACGTTTCTTATTCATGGAATTTTAATGAGGGACTAGGAAAAGGTATCATATCAAAAGAGTATATCGTAAAATTGTATCATCTGACAGCCAAAGCAGGTAGTGGAAAGAAAAGCTGTTTTACAGAACTGGATATGGGAATTGGTGTTCCAGGTGGAGGAACGATGCTGTTATGTGGCTTTTATGACGAGGATGAGTTAAAAGGTTATGTTTATATGGAGCGAAATAACGAATTCTGTCACTGGAATGAACAGGAGGTAGAGTCTTTCTTGTTCATTGCAAAAATCATTTCGTTCTATCTTCTAAAGCTTCGCAATTCAGAACGTATAACTGAAAAAATGGAATTGGCAAAGAATTATGATTCTTTGACTGGATTGCCAACCATTCATAAATTTTTAACCGATTCTAAGATTTTAGTACAAGCATACAATACAACAAAATTTGCAATCGTATCTATGGATATGAAGAATTTTAAGTATATTAATGACTCATTGGGATATGATGTTGGTGACAAGCTGCTCACAGAATTTGCGCAGTATCTGAGAGATACTTCAGTTGGAAAACAAATCTGTGCACGTTCTTCGGCAGACAATTTTGTTACATTGATACCATTTGAGAACAAGGAACAGTTGAAAAGATATGTAATGGAGATTGCTGAATCATTTGCAGACAAACAGAATCGAAAGAATGTTGCTTTGAACATCGGAATTTCTGCTGGAATTTATATGTTAAAAGATAAAGAAAAAGATTTTATGGCTGCTATTGATAATGCCAACATTGCACGCAAACTTGTTAAGAGTTCAAGTGTTGATATCTGTGCATTCTTTGATGATAATATGGAGCAGGAGATTCGCAAGGAACAGATGATTATCAGTAATATGCATAGCGCTTTAGATAATGAGGAATTTCAGGTTTATCTGCAGCCTAAAATTGAACTTATGACTGGTAAGATTAGTGGGGCGGAGGCGCTGGTACGATGGAGGCGTAGTGATGGAAGTATGTTACCACCAAATGATTTCATTCCACTATTTGAAAAGAATGGGTTCATTGTAAAATTAGATTTTTACATTTATGAGCAGGTATGCAAGTTGTTACAGAATTGGCGAGCTCAAGGTATGAAAATTGTTCCAATTTCGGTCAATGTATCTCGTGTTCATTTATACCATGATGATTTTCTGGATAAAGTTTTGGAGTTAATTAAGAATTATGAAGTAGAGCCGTGGATGATTGAATTCGAGTTAACGGAAAGTATTTTCCTCAATAATACTGTAACTGCTATAACAGTTATGAAGGAACTTAGGAAGTTGGGATTCTGTGTATCGATTGATGATTTTGGTGCGGGTTATTCGTCCTTGAATCTGTTAAAGGATATGAGAACCGATGTATTGAAACTTGATAAAGAGTTCTTCCGTGCAGGAGAAATGAGAGAGGAAGAACGTATTATTGTATCAAGCATTATCAGCATGGCAAAACAGCTCAATATGAAGGTTCTTTCGGAAGGCGTAGAGACACAGATGCAGTCTGATTTTCTTAAGACTGTTGAGTGTGATATGGCACAAGGTTATTTATATGCGAAGCCGTTGCCGGTGAAAGAGTTTGAAATGTTGTTGAAATCATATGGTGAATAAAGAAGAGGTTAGGTTATAGGGCTCTATGTCAAGTGTTGGGGTATGATTCTTTGAATCATGCTCTATCACTGGATGTAGGGCTATTTTTATGTCTGATCTGATTTTGTCTAGTTTTGGACATGACAAATAAACCTCCGTGCCAGTCAATGTCATTAAGTTAAGATGATTAAAATAGCAGAGTAATCGTATTTCAAATG